>JAGPVP010000126.1 GCA_018066965.1 Zhongshania sp.
ATTCCTCCCTCGAATACCACAGGTAAGAAACTCCCTAAGTTGTCTTATTTCGACCCGCGATATCGGCTATTCATGATAGTGGGGTTTGCTATCTTTAGTTTGCTGGGCATGGTTCAGCAAACCTTGGGGTTTTATTTTCAGGACACTTTAGCTATTGATGGGATTCGCGCTGCCCAGTTGTTTTCAAGTTCGATGGTGGTGTCTTCGGTGGCGATTCTGATTGCGCAATTTGTGGTAGTACGCCGCTATAGCGGCTTGCCTATGCGTTTACTGCGGGTTGGTTTGCCATTCATGTTGCTGTCGTATTTGTTATTGGCTAATGCGAATGCGCTATGGATGTTATTTGTCGCCATGGGCTTGTTTGGCTTTGGTATGGGGCTCACTGGACCATCATTTACTGCCAGCGCAACCCTAGCGGTAGAGTCGCACGAGCAAGGTGGTCTGGCGGGTTTGATTGGCGCCATTGCTGGTCTAGGATTTATGTTTGGCCCATTAATTGGCGGGGCCTTATATCGGCTATCGCCGAGCTACCCTTATTGGTGCGCGGCCATTGTTATGGCGGTTATTATTGTGACCCTATCGTTTATAGAGAAGTCTTGGCGAAAATAAAAACATAGAGTTATGACAGTCTGGTTAAAATTCATACTGAATCGCTCGCTTACCATGAGCCTTGCCTCACGAGAGTAATCTACAAGCTTATCCACAAGCTTATTCACCTTAATTGGGGAAAACTTTGATTTCTGGCCCTGTTGACATACTCTTTATGCACAGGGTGATCCACTGACGAAACCTAGCGTATTTCAAGGACGGGTGATTGTTTTCACGTTTTTGCAAGCGTTTAATGGTTGTTATAAGAATTTAGTGCTGGGATGCAAATGTTTGTCTGTGCTGCATATACTCAAAATTAAAAGAAATTAGAGAGTCATATTATGGGATTCAGCAAACTACCTACCATGCTACCGATTTGTTTAGCTGTTTTTATGGCCAAAGACGCGATGGCCCTAGGTTTAGGGGCGGCGAATTTGGATTCTAAGCTGGGCCAGCCTTTATTTGCTCGAATTCCTATTTTTGGCACCGACGGCTTGGGTAGCGAGCAAGTGCGAGTAAGCCTGCAATCGGTTGTCGACCCTAAGACCGGCGTAGAGGTCGGCAGTATAGATACCCGCTCAATGTCAGCGGTAGGTGAAATTGGGAGCGATGGTGTCGGCACTATTTATCTACGAAGTAGCAGTCCCGTTGATGAACCGTACCTCCATTTTTTAATTAATATTCGCTGGCCGGGCGGAGAATTAAATCGAGCCTATACCTTGTTGTTGGACTTGCCGGAAAATATTGCCGATACGTCGGTAAAATCCGTAGTGACAGGTAATTCAGATTTACCGGTGACTAGCACTAGAAACCTTCCTCCACAAACTGGCGCACTTGTGCCTACAGCCTTAACGCGCCTTGCTGTTAGTGGTGTGGCCGCGTCGCAAACAATTAATGCCGACACTGCGTTTTATACCAGTGTGCGTGGCGACAGCTTATGGAGTATCGCCAAGCGGCTCGCGCGAGCAAAAGGGGGAAACGCTACGGAATGGATGACGCGTTTATACCGTAATAACCCAAATGCCTTTATTCGTAACAATCGAAATTTATTAAAAGAGCAGGTCACACTCGATTTATTTGAAAGTGTGGGCGCGCAAGCGCCAGATGAGCCGATTGTTAGCGGTAAACCTCGACAGGAGCAGGCCCAAGAGCTACACCGCTCGATGACTGGCATGCCAGGTTCGTCAACAAAGGCGGGAACACCGATTGCAGTGCTTCGCCGGGAGGTTGAGCTAGAGCAAGGGCCGGCTAGTGCGGTTTTGACTGAAGAGCAATTGCTACAACAAAATTTACGTAATGTTCGCAGTCAGGTAGTGGAGGTCTCAAACGATATTGCGCTAATGACTGAGAAATTAGTTTCTCTGCAGGCACAGCTTAAAAGTTTACATTCTGAATATCTTGCCCTAGATGGCAATATCGCTAGCAATACCGATCAGCAAGAGATTCCGGTTACCGCGGCAGGCTCCCAAGACTCTGCTGAGAATGAGCATTCGACCGCTGACGAGCCTTTCGTGATTGCAGCCGATGATGGGGTGATTGTTGTTGACCCTGCTGTTGATAATGACTTGATGGCAAGCGTTGATGAGGATCCTCGTTTGCCGGTGGATGCCGTGGCTGAAGAAAATATAAATCCTCAAATGTCGGATGATGACGCCAGTGCGAATCAGGCGGTAAGCCGTGACGAAAATTCACGTACTTGGTCATGGCTGTGGTGGCCGTTAGTTGTTGTCGGTATCATCTTGGTAATTATGCGTTATCGACGCGGTAAATCGCCGAATGACCACGCCAACGGTGAGAGCGAGCTTGGCGGAGATTTGTCTGATGTAAGCGCCGCTGTCGCAGCCAAGGCACAAGCCGAGCGAGCGCTAACAACAGATCATTTTAACGATATTTTTTCATCACTAGATGCGAAGTCTCTGGGGGCGCCTACTGCCGTTGCAACGCCGCCGGAAGCAGATCGCTTTATGGGGCGGCAAGGCGTTATGCAAACCAAGGCGGAGCCAGATGATCGGACAACGTCAGCGGGTACCGTACACGCCAGCCTAGCGGATATTGACGATGATTTTTTTGCAGATCTAGACGAAGATGCACTAGTACAGCGAGGCGGTTTAAACGATGAGGCAGAGTTTCTTGCTCTAGACATACCTGATTTAGACGAAAGCTGGTTGGCCTCTGAATCGTCTCAGGATAACGACGCTGCAGCTCGCGCGTCAGCCTGCATGGAATTAGGTGATTACTCCGGTGCACGGCAGATACTAGAGCATGACATTGAAGTGAATGATGATGTTTCCCTTAAAATGCAATTGCTTGATGTATACGCGCACGGCGGTGATCAGGACGAGTTTGAAAACTTAGCATTACAAGTTGAGTTTTCTGCGCCAGAGCAGGAGCTACTGCGTGAAATCGACGTGTTGCGAGAATTACTGCAGAACAATCTCCAACATTTTGGCAAAGACCGCGCTGACTGATATTTATGACAATCGATCAAGAACGACCATATCAAATCGTAGAGCATAACGAAGATTATCTCGTTATTGATAAAGCCCCCGGTGTTAACTTGCACCGCAATCAACATGCACAGAGTTTGATTGATGTACTGCATGCCGACTTTCCAGGCGAATCTTTGCATTTGGTCCATCGGCTGGATGACGCAACGTCGGGCTTGTTGGTCATTGCGAAGAATCCCGTTGTCGCGGCCGAGTTTGGTGGATTATTTGCGAATCGAGAAATAGAAAAATTTTATTTCGCACTCGCCGATGGCAAGCCAACTAAAAAGCAGGGCATGGTTGTGGGCGATATTAAAAAGAGTCGCAGTGGGAGCTATTTGCTTAGCCGTACGCGTAGCAACCCATCGGTGAGTCAGTTCTTTAGTTTCGCGGTACAAGATGGGCAGCGGGCGTATTTACTAAAGCCGCATACGGGTAAAACTCATCAATTGAGGGTAGTCATGAAAAGCCTTGGTGTTCCCATATTGGGGGATCGCCGCTATGGGGCAAGCGTTCAGGAAAGCGACCGAATGTATTTGCATGCAATGGCGCTGCGCTTTCAATTTCGAGGTAGTGAGCGCTGTTATGTATGCACACCCCAGATTGGGAGTGCCTTTCTAGATGGAGGCGTGCAGGAGATATTGTTAAACTGCAATCCGCCATGGGGCATCAACTGGCCGAGTTTAAGCTAGCTTTAGCTGAACCGCTGATTGTTATTATAGAAAATAACCAAGGTATACACGTGACCGCAGACCAATCTTCCGAACTCATGTTAAAGCTAAACCGCGAAACCTCGCGAATCCTTTGGAAGGATTTGCAACGGTTTTTTGCCCAAGGCGCAGTATTGCTGGTGGGGCCGGAGCTAGACCTAATTGCAACGGCAGCGGCGGTGGCAAATGATGATTCGGCGTCGGTATCCGCATGGATGAAAAGCGAGCAGTTGATGAAGGCAAGCGAAGAGATTGCCGCACGCTGGTTGGCTGAAGATTGTGAAGTGTGGGCGGTGGTTGTTGCGCCATGGGTACTGGTTCAAAAGGAGCGGAACACAGCGTGATAGACGCTGGGATACACTATCTTGCGGAGTTGGACGCTCGACTTGAGCTATTTTTTAGCGATCAGGCTGACGGTCTCGATATCCCGCCGGCCATTTTGTATCAGCTAGAGGGTTTTATTGACGCGGGCGTGGTGTCTGGTTTTATGACTCGGTCCGACATTAAAGCTCGTCTGGTCGCACTTGCTAAACGCTATGCCGACGCCGATACGGTGGCGGTTTATGAAAATGACAACAGAATTATCCTTCACTTACGTATGTCGGATGCCCCGGTATACCCCTCTAAGACATCATGAGTGCTGACACGGAGTTGCGGGAATTTGTTCGGCAGCTGCGTGGTGCGGGCCGGCACAATGGCCATCGTTATGCCTTGTTTCTATGTGGCGCGGTGCCCTGGGGCCAGGCCCAACTAGCAAGCTTAGATATAGCAAGCAACGACAGCCTATTACTCGCTGAAAATGCACTTCTTGATCTGTCACCTAAACGAGCTAAACAATATTTGGGTCATGAATTTAGCACCGTGGTGATTGACGCGTATTCTGCACAAGCGGTTGATGATTGGCTGGCTGCTGCGGGAACCTTGATAGCTGGCGGTGTGTTAATTGTATTGTGCCCAGAGTTCGATCAGTGGCCAGAGTATTTTCAAGGCAAATCCGATGCGGCGGCAGACAAGCTTGAGTCCAGTTTTTTACAGCGAATTTTATCCAAAGTAATGGATAGCAGCGGTGTGTATTGCATTAGTCAGCAAGTGGCTTCTGCGAGTGTTACTCCGCTGATACACCCCTCATTACACCCAGCGTGGACGACAGCGTTGCCGACGGCAGATCAACTGTCAGCGGTGGCCGCTATTGTTAGGGTTTATAAGGGCCGAGCAAAGCGGCCGTTGGTTATTCGATCAGATCGTGGCCGAGGCAAAACATCTTCGCTTGGTATGGCGGCCGCTGAATTATTTACGCAAGGCATGTGTCAGCGTATCGCGATGACTGCACCCAATAGAGCTGCCGTCGAGGCTGCATTTAAACAAATGCAGCGGATATTGCCGACAGGAAAAATAGTCGATAGTGGTTTTTATTTTGAAAATTGCGAATTAATATTTATGCCCGTCTTTGAGCTAAATCCCAATCAAACTTGGGATTTAGTATTGGTAGACGAAGCTGCAAGCCTTCCAGTTAGCGTGTTACATCAACTTTTACAGCAGCATCCGCGAATCGTATTTGCTACTACGGTGCATGGCTATGAGGGCAGTGGTCGTGGTTTTGATATTCGCTTTAAAGATATATTAGATCGAGAGCGTCCGCAGTGGCGTCGCGCTGAATTACAGGTTCCAGTGCGCTGGGCAATCGACGACCCACTTGAAATATGGTTAAACGAGGCGTTTTTATTAAATGCCGAACCGCAAACTCCGGTTTCAAATTTGTTATCTAATATACAAATTCGAGTGCTGACATCAACAGATTTGACGCAAGACTTAATTCTAAAGCAAGTATTTGGTTTGCTGGTGCAGGCACATTATCAAACTTCGCCCCGCGATTTGCAGTATATATTGGATTCATCCTGTGTCGTACTTGTTGCAGAGTGCGATAGCTGTGTTGTGGGTGTTTGCCAGCTTTTACCGGAAGGTGGCTTGGATGAAGATATTTCTGCTGCAATTATTACTGGGCAGCGTCGCCCAAAGGGGCATTTAGTGGCGCAGCGTTTAGCGCACTTAAATGCCAATGCAGATTATACCCAGTACGTGAGTTTGCGCGTGAATCGTATTGCGATCGCGGCAGAGTGCCGGCGACGTGGTGTTGGCAGACAATTGCTTAATGCGGCAGAGGAGTATGCTCGTCATAATAATGCCAGCTATCTCTCATCTAGTTTTGCGGCATCATCAGACGTTATTCCGTTTTGGCTGCAAAATGGTTTTACCGCATTGTGGCTGGGTAGCCGCCGAGATACGTCTAGCGGCATGTATTCGCTTATCGTTGCAAAGGCCTTAAAGCCAGAATTTGAGTTTGATTTTAGTGAGATCCATACTCGGTTTTTAAATGATTTGCCCTGGTCGGTACGCCATGCACACGCAGATATTAGTGCCGATACGCTGTCAGCACTGCTTACTGGTAAGAGCGTGGTTTCCCTTGGTTTTAGCGCCGACTTACATGTCGCGCTGCGTTATTGTCGTCAGGAACTTATTTTTGAACAGGCGGCGGCGGGGCTAACGCGCCTGTGTAGCCAAGTGGATTTACGATTATTTTGCGACGCTGAGCTGGCGATACGTATTCTATTGCTTGGCCAAAATTGGCAAAGTGTGGCGGGGCAGTATCAGCTAGATGGTCGCGCTGGGGTTGAGGAAAAATTACGACTTATGTTTAATCACATGATGGCTATTTATAAACGTGCGGAGGAAGTATGAGCAGTATTTTTACAAAAATTATTCAAGGTGAGCTACCAGGACACTTTGTTTGGGAAGATGAACACGCCGTTGCTATTTTGACTATCGAACCGATACAGAAAGGGCATCTTATGCTCATCCCACGATTAGAAATTGATCACTGGGATGACTTGCCTGCGGAATTAGCATCTCACTTAATGGCGGTGTCGCAAATGCTGGCGAAAGGCTTGAAAAAAGCATTTTCTTGCAAGCGCGTGAGTATGATGATTATCGGCTTGGAAGTGCCGCACACTCACATTCATCTGGCACCGATTAATGATATGGCAGATGCAAATATTACTAATGCGAAGCGCGCTGATAATGACGCGCTTGCTGCCGCCGCAGTGAAAATTCGTGCCGCTCTGGCGTGAGTGGTATTAAGTTTTACTCCATCGCCTGTGTTGGTTTGACATTGGGGTGAACAATTCGTACAGCCTGAATATCGGGCTGTCGATACTGAATTTCCCCTCGTAGCCACGCGCCGCCATCTGGGTCCTTCAAGATACTGCCAACACCACCGGGGCTTTTGATAAGCAGTGTTTGGCTGTGTTCTGCTGTACTTAGATCTTCGTCGCTTGGAAGACTTAGGCAATCTAATGCGGCCTTACTACTAGTCGCGTCAAAACCAAATTCATAGTTGGTTTCTGTCGCCTCGCCACAGCGAGGTGATAAGGCCTTATCTATTGCTAGGATATTGCGAGCAGAGCTAATTAAATGACCATTGCCTGTTAGCTTTAAATAGTCGCTAATTTCTAATTCTAGTAATGCGTAAAGACGCTGAGGGTCTTTCAGAATGGTGGTGAATATCGTGGCGCGATTTTCATAAACAAGCATTCTGTTTTGTAACATTAGGTTCGACATTTCGTCTTGATATTCACTACACACTGCACGTAACAATGCGCGTAATAACGGCGCAGTAGTAATGCTATTGTGCAAGGCAAGATAGCGAATCGCTAATGGAATGATATGGCCGTGTGCAAAAAGGATATGCGCGGTAATGAGGAAATAGCCTTCAATACCTTCGTTGCGGTCAAATGTGTGGCAGGCGACCACGTATTCGCCTTTGGCTTTGCCATACCCTGCGACCGGAATGGTTTCAATTTTATATTCATTTCGCTTTTCGTAAAACTCGGTGCCTGGCAGCAAGGTATACGCAAAAATATTTAGGTTGGGGAAAGTTTTTAGTAGCTGATCTAAATTGGTTTCAAAATCGGCAAGATTGTCACCGGGTAGTCCCCAAATAAGCTCTGCCGCAATAGGTACACCTTCCGCCGCCATCTGCCGAGCGATAGGTTCATATTTATTGGCGGCCATGTTCTGACGGTTACTTAATTCCAGCGCAAGCGGTGTTAAGGTTTGTAGCGCTAATTGATAGTGTGGAAGCAGGCCGTTTTTGTGCAGTAACAAAACAATTTCTTGTACCCGGGGGCTGTGTTTTTTAGACCACGATGTCGCAAAACTACTGGGTAAGCCGGTTTTTTCTTTTAGTTCACAAATTAGCTGCGCCTTTTCTAAATCTTCTTTTAGCGCGCCGAAATTAGAATCGGCTAGCCATATATCTTTAATGCCGGCGTTAACGATTTTGTGCCAGTCGCTGCGCACTCTAGCCATAGAAAATTGATACATTTTGGTGCCAATGGCGCCAGTTCCCCATTCGCAAAATGCGCATTTAAAGGGGCAGCCACGACTGGTTTCATAAGAAATTGAATCGTAAAGCGGTTTGCCCTGCGCATCGCACAAATCAATAACATCCAATGCCGAGGGCAGTTCGTCGAGGAGTTTTCGGCGTTGTCGCTCTGGTGTTTTGACGAGGTGGTCGTTTTCTAAATAGGCAATGCCTTTTATTAATGACCAGTGGTCGCGCTGTGGAGTGTCTAAAATTTCTTGAAAAGTTGTTTCGCCTTCGCCAAGAATAATAATGTCGATGGGGTCTTCGCCTAAATAGTCTTCGGCCTGTTGCACATGAGGGCCGCCGGCAATGCAAAGTACGTTTGGACATTGTGACTTTATTTGGTGGATCAGATCGAGGAACTCAGCCGCATTCCACGTATACATACTAAAGCCGATGATGGCTTGCTGACCGTTTTGTGCGGCTTGGTTGATGGCGGGTAAATAAATTTCCTGCCAGCTTTGTTGCCAGCTGGTAATGGCGGCTTCGTCTTTAAAATGGATTAATTCGATCTGGTAATGCGCGGTGTATTTTCCGTATTGCTGATAGTAAGCCTTTAAACCGCCGGTAGTGGTTGGTGCAGCCCAAAATTGGTCCGAATCCATGCTGAATAGCAGCACTGGGGTGGCAGAAGAACCATTCATAGTGTTGTTCCGAGCGTTTTACGCATTATCATTATTTAGGGGCATTGTTATAAGCCTGTTACTTATTTAAAGGGTAGCAGTGTTTAAAGTGGTCGCCAATTGGCGATTGGCAATATTGCTAAATGTTTAGAATAAGCTAGGCCGTTCGGATGAGGTGTGATCGCTGTAGTTCGGGCATGATGCCGAAATTATAAAAACGCAGGGTGGTAGTTGATATGGTTGAAGCGCATTTGCAGCGAGAATTTAATGTTCCGGCAGAAAAGATTTGGGCCTTGTTAGAGAATTTTGGTGATATTAACTGGGCTCCCGGTATAGATAAAATTGAGTTGATTGGCAGTGGTATTGGCATGACTCGGCGTTTATATATTCAAGGTATGGCGCCAATAGACGAGGTATTAACGGCGCAGGATTCATCGACGATGAGTTTTTCATACGATATTCCGCGGGGGGTTCCCTTGCCGGTCACCGATTACTCTGCCAATGCAAAAGTAAGCGCGCTTGATAGTGGGCGTTGTCGAATCGACTGGTACGGTCGCGCGGAGCCAAAAGGTGTGAGTGACGAAGACGCCGTTGCGATGATCAACGGCGCATATGAAATGTTGTTACAGTGGATTGACGATTGGTTTTCGGCAGCCGCTTAGCGTTAAAGCCGCAGAGCAGCTAGGCTCTGCGGCGAGTCATGAGTTCGGGTAGGCCGGGAATCTTTAATATATAGCGCCTGATTAGGTCTAGACCTAAGGCGGTGACTAAAGTTTGAAATAGTCCGCGATCTAGCGGTAAGAAAAACTTTTCGACTCGCAGATCTTCGCTGCTGCCCCATGCTAGCCACACGGTTCCTACTGGTTTGTCTTCACTGCCGCCATCTGGTCCGGCAATGCCGGTCACCGCGACGACTAAATCGGCACCAATAGTTTGTAGTGCCCCCAGTGCCATTTGTCGTACGACACTTTCGCTGACTGCACCATCGCTAGCTAAGCTTGCTTCAGATACCTCTAAAAGTCGCTGTTTTAAGTCGTTGGAATAACTAACGATGCCGCCGGAAAACACTGACGATGAGCCTGCGACACCGGTTAGCTCTGCAGCAATTCTGCCGCCAGTACAGGACTCAGCGGTGCAAATGCTGAGTTGGTGTTGGCTCGCGGCTGTAATCACGGCTTGTGCGACGCTGAGGGGCATGTCGCCAAGTAAATGGTCGTCAATTAACTGAATAATATTGTGTCGCCACTCGTGTAGTTTGGTGCCGGCATGTTGGCCACGGGTGGTTAGTTTTACTTCTAGTACAGGCATCGATGCGCGAAAACCAAGTTCTACATCATCGGGCCAGTCTGGGTAGCGCGCATTTACCCGTTCTTGAATCGACGATTCACCCAGCCCAAATACCGCTAGGCGCTTGGTTTGTATGTAGTCAGAAGCAAATTTGCCATTGAGCAGTGGAATGATTTCCTCCTTCATCATTGCCCGTAACTCTCCCGGTACACCCGGCGTGGCGAGAACGAGGCAATTGCCAATTAACATACGTATTCCCACTGCGCTGCCGCGTGAATTGGCAATGATATGACAGCCGTCGGGTAGCATGGCTTGTTTCAGATTGGATTTGTTGAGCCGAAAGCCTTTTTGCACGCACCAGGCATTTAGGTGGGCGAGGGCGTCAGGGTGTTCGGTAATGGGGTTGACAGTGACATGAGCCAGCGCAAGCGAGGTCATATCGTCGACGGTGGGGCCTAAGCCGCCATTGATGATAAGAACATCGCAGTCATTTGCGAGTGTGTGGATTTGCTGTTCAAGTAATTTCAGGTCGTCACCAACCGTTACTTTCTTATCTATACGCCAGCCGTAGTCAGTAATAAGCTCGGCGATCATTGCTGAGTTTGAATCGATGGTGTCGCCGGCCATAAGCTCATTGCCGGTCAGGAGTAGCTGTAGTTTCATGTTATTCAAGGTATCCCGATACTGAAATCATTGTCGCTAATGGGCATTGCGGTGTAAATTTGTGCCCTATGTTTCATTGTCATAGCATAGTAATGTCTTTGCCTATTAAGCTCTAATTTTTTATGTGGTAGGAGTAAGTAATGAAACCATCGGTGGGTGTCTTAATGGCTGGAGTGATTGTTGTTGCCTTGCTCGGTTTTGAGTATTGGCAGTACCGCGACGCACAGGCCTATCGGAATGCGGTAAATACACAATTGATGCATTTGTCAGAGCGCGTAAATGGTATTGATGAGCGGGTTCAAGTTGCCAAGCGTGAACTGGACGACATTCAGCAAAACTCTTTAGGTGGCTTAATCGAAAGCGCCAACGATGCTTTAATTCAGGGTTGGTCGGCGATGATTAACTCGGTAGAAAAAGAACTTGAGCGTGCGAAGAAGGGAATGGATAAACAGCCTTATCCGAAGTCACCAGATCCATCAATACCACCTGCAAATCCTGCGCCCAGTAATGGCCCCAGCCCGCTATAATACGAGACATTAGCAATGCCTGAAATTAAACGTCTAGTTCAACCAATTGAAGTGAATTATGTTTGCGATAAGTGCGGGCACGGTATGATGGTGAGTGCGGGCGAGATGAACCCCACGACGGGTGAAATTCCGCATAAATGCATGATTTGTAGCTATCAGCAGATATTTAAATGGGTGTCTTATCCTAAAATCAGCTATATCGGCTTGGACGAGGGGAATAGTTAACTCGCCCTCGCCATAGTACAGCCTGCGCTAGTAGCGCAGGCGTGCATCCAGCTCATCGACGAGCTCTGCCCATTCAGCATCAATATCCAAAGATTCTTTCAGAAATTTTGCCTGTGCTGGTTTCCAAAAACTGGCTTCATGAATTTGCAAGCCTCTGGGTAGCGGGCGATGTCGAACAATGAAGTGCTCAATTTCTTTGTCTTCGCTTGGTAAGCCAAGTTGGTCAAAGAGCAGGTTCATTGTGTGTAGTTCGGTGTCCATTGGGTCCTCCGTAGACGAAAAATCATTATTTCATGCCCAATATAGAAGACCCTTCGATTGCTTTCCAGTGTTTGTTTAACTCTGATTTATATCAGGAGCTTGGCAACATACTAAGCCGGAGGCCGGCTTGCCATCCACCATCAACTAAAAACTCGGCGCCGGTGGAATAACTGCTTTCATCTGACGCTAAAAATAATGACATATTAGCGACTTCTACCGGCAGCCCGACCCGTGGCAGGGCATGATCTATATAGAACGCATTATCCTGTTCAGAGGGTTCTGTTTGGCCTTCTGCGCCGTGCATTGCCGTAAAGATGCCGCCGGGGTGAACCGTATTTACGCGAATATTATAGGGCCCTAATTCAATGGCGGCAGACTTACTAAGACCTCGTACCGCCCATTTACTGGAAACATAGGCTGATAGGCCATTCTTAGCTTGTAGGCCATCGATGGATGAGATGTTAATGATGGAGCCACTTCCCGCCTTCTTCATCGGCGTGATTGCCGCGCGAATACCGAGGTAGGTGCCAAGTTGATTGATTTTTATGACCCGCATATAGTCATCTGCGTCAGAGTCAGCAATCGACGCTACATGCAAAACTGCGGCGTTATTAACCAGAATATTTAAGGGGCCAAACGACTCAGCCGCGCTAATAAGGGTTTGCCAGTCTGCTTCATTTGACACGTCGGCATGGACATAGCGGGCATTGTCACCAAGCGATGCTGCGAGTGCTTCGCCAGCCTCGTCAATGATATCGGCAATAATGACCTTGGCACCGTGCTCGATAAATAGTTTTGCGGTAACGGCACCCATGCCGCGCGCGCCTCCGGTGACAATGGCTACTTTTCCGGCCAGTCTACTCATGTGGTCTCCCTTGAATCGTCATCGTGTAGAATGGCGTCAATTTATACGCCACCTTTGTTGTTGGCTATTGTCCAATCGGACGAGGGCGGCGGAGATGTATTTGAATTAGGTGATAGTGGTTATGTTAGATCGTTATTTAAGTGTGATTTTACTGTGCGTGGTGTGTACCGCGTGTGGTGAAAAAACAGAAAAAAATATCAATGAGGTGGTGGTTGAATTTGAACCTGCCGAGGCGGCTGAGGTTGATGGTCGTGCTGCTGAGATGCCATCGACGCCGCCGATTACTGAGTCTACTTCGCCAGTTTCTGCTTCTGCGCCTAATGCCGCAGTCTTAGATTTAAGTTTGCCTGCGGATACCGGCGGCAAGGTGCAAGACTGGGGTGACGATGGCAAAGGACGCTATGGCGTAAGCACCTGGTTTGATCAAAGCAAGCAAACTGATGAGCAGCGTTTAAAGCTTAAAACCAAGCTGAGAATGAAGGAGGGGGCGGAGTTTGATAAGAGCAGTGACCTTAGCAGCTATGGCGATTCTGTTGACGGTGCGGAAATGGGGTTTGAATATAAGACTCGGTAGCAGTGGGCCGCCGGATTGAGATCCTAAAAGAGAAATAAAAAAGGCCGCAGAAGCGGCCTTTTTTACGTCTTAGCGTTTATCCAGCGGCACAAAGTCACGTTGTGCTGGGCCAGTATAAAGCTGACGTGGGCGGCCAATGCGGTAGCTGCCGCTAATCATTTCATTCCAGTGTGCGATCCAGCCTGGGGTGCGGCCCAGAGCGAAGATAACGGTGAACATGCTGGTTGGAATGCCAATCGCTTTCAGAATAATTCCTGAGTAGAAATCCACATTCGGATAGAGTTTTCTCTCAACGAAGTACTCGTCTTCTAGGGCAATTTGCTCAAGGCGCTTAGCGATAACCAATAGTGGATCGTTTTCTAAGCCCAGTTCTGCCAATACTTCATCTGCCGCTAGTTTCATTACTTTAGCGCGTGGATCAAAGTTTTTGTAAACCCGGTGACCAAAGCCCATTAGACGGAATGGATCATCTTTGTCTTTGGCTTTTGCTACAAATTCGTCGATGCGCGACGCGTCGCCAATTTCGTTAAGCATTTCTAATACGGCTTCGTTAGCGCCACCGTGCGATGGTCCCCATAGTGCGGCAATACCTGCAGAAATACAGGCAAATGGGTTGGCGCCGGTTGAGCCGGCAAGACGTACAGTTGACGTTGAGGCGTTCTGCTCATGATCAGCGTGTAATAGGAATATTTTGTCCATTGCTTTGGCTAGAACGGGGTTTACTTTGTCTTGCTCGCAAGGATTACCAAACATCATGTGCAAGAAGTTTTCTGAGTAGCTCAGGTGATTCTGCGGATACATGAAAGGCTGGCCAATGGTGTATTTGTAAGTCATTGCCGCCAGGGTTGGCATTTTTGCGATAAGGCGAATAGCTGAAATTTCGCGGTGCTTCTCGTCGGTGATATCCAATGAGTCATGATAAAACGCTGACAGGGCGCCAACTACGCCACACATGATTGCCATCGGGTGAGCATCGCGACGGAAGCCTTTAAAGAAGGTGCTCATTTGGTCATTGACCATAGTGTGCATACGGACTTTATTAACAAAGGCTTCTTTCTGGCTAGCGTTTGGCAGTGCGCCGTAAAGTAAAAGGTAACAAGTTTCTAAGTAGTCTGAGTGCTCTGCTAGTTGTTCGATGGGGTAGCCGCCGTGAAGCAGTACGCCTTTATCACCGTCGATATAGGTGATTTTTGATTCGCAGGCTGCGGTTGAAACAAAACCGGGATCGTATGTGAAGTATCCGTTACCCGTCAGGGCGCTGACTTCGATGACGTCGGGACCGATGGTGCCAGAGTGGACTTTAAGATCCAGCGTTTTTCCATCAATACTCAGACTTGCTTTCTTATCGCTCATTGGGACGGGCTCCTGTAACTTTTTTTAGCTAGCTTGTGGCGTTGGCTCCCAGTGTCTAGCATCTGGCAAGGTATTGCCAAGACGTAACGCGGGGAGATCCGCTTTCGCGGGAGTGACAAATATAGAGAGCTGAAATGTTTTGTCAACGGTGAGAACATTTTAACGTGGTATTGAGGCGGATGGAATTCCTAAATATTCAGTACCGCAAGGTTTTTATAGTTTGTGTATAAATGTTCGCTAATATTGTTGCCCTGTTTTGGTGGGTAGTTGAATTTGCTATGGCGCCATAATGGTGCGAAATGGTGTCTTAAGCCCTTGATATCCGTGTTTTTTGCGGCCTAGTTCCGGCCGTTTAAGGGTTTGTAATTGCACTTCGATGGCCCTATAATGCGCGGCGTTTCTTCGGGAGTTTGTATGCTCCTGTTTCTAAAGAAGCGATGCCGGATTGGAGAGTTCGGTATCTGATTGATCCACTCCCTTTAAACCGCTCGTAATTAATGAGCCAGAAATTAAAAGTGTGGCAAAAACCGTGAACGATAAACGACCTGTAAATCTGGATATCGGGACAATCGCGCTGCCGATTACCGCATATACCTCTATTTTACACCGCGTTAGTGGTGTGTTTCTTGTGGCGGGCGTAGCCCTGCTGTTTTGGTTCCTTGGCACAAGTCTGGATGGCCCGGAAGGGTTTGCACAGGCTAAGGCGTGCTTGGCATCGTTCTGGGGTAAGTTGAGTATTTGGGCCGTGTTGATCGGTTTGAGTTATCACTCAGCAGCTGGTGTGAAGCATCTGGTTATGGATGCCGGTATTGGCGAGTCTATGCAAGGCGGAGAAACTGGCTCGAAATTAGTGTTGGCTGCTACAGCGGTATTGGTTCTGCTGACGGGGTTGTGGATATGGTAAGTTCAGTAACGAATTTGGGGCGCAGCGGTTTATCTGACTGGCTGGTACAGCGAGTTTCCGGTGTGGTGCTGCTAGCTTATATGCTGGTGGTTGGTTTTTATTTGCTGTGTAGTGGCTCAGAGCTAACTTACACACAGTGGAGTGGTTATTTCGATAGCACCTTTATGCGTGTCTTTAGTACCGCCGCGGTGTTGTCCATTGTTGCACATGCTTGGATCGGTTTGTGGTCAGTGTCTACCGATTATATAACTGAGCGAATGATGGGTGGTCGAGCTACGGTTTTACGCTTGGCATTTCAGGCAGCTTCGGCTGTTGTTCTGTTCACCTACCTCGTTTGGGGCATCCAGATTCTTTGGAGTTAAACAATGGCTAATATTCGTACAATTTCTTTTGATGGTGTGATTGTTGGTGGTGGCGGTGCGGGTATGCGCGCGGCACTGCAGTTAGCGCAATCGGGCTATAAAACAGCAGTAATTTCTAAAGTATTCCCAACGCGCTCGCACACGGTGTCGGCTCAGGGTGGTATTACCTGTGCAATTGCTAGCTCTGATCCACAGGATCAATGGCAGTGGCATATGTATGACACCATCAAAGGCTCTGATTACATTGGTGATCAAGAAGCTATTGAATATATGTGTCAGGTTGGTCCGGAGGCGGTTTACGAGCTAGATCATATGGGTATGCCTTTTTCGCGTACTGAAGAAGGCCGTATTTATCAGCGTCCTTTTGGCGGCCAGTCTAAAAACTTCGGTGAGGGCGGTCAGGCTGCTCGTACCTGTGCTGCTGCCGACCGTACTGGTCACGCGCTGCTACACACGCTTTACCAGGGCAACCTGAAAAACAATACCGTATTCTTTAACGAATGGTATGCCACAGACCTCGTTAAAAACGAAGACGGCGAAGTTGTTGGTGTTATCGCCATTTGTATCGAAACTGGCGAAGTTGTTTACGTTAAGTCTAAAGCAACTGTATTTGCTACCGGTGGTGCAGGCCGTATTTTTGCTTCTACTACTAATGCGCACATCAATACTGGCGACGGTGTTGGTATGGCCTTACGTGCTGGCTTCCCAGTGCAAGACATTGAAATGTGGCAGTTCCACCCCACTGGCATTGCCGGTGCTGGTGTACTTGTGACAGAAGGTTGTCGCGGTGAAGGCGGTTACCTCGTCAACAAAGATGGCGAGCGTTTCATGGAACGTTATGCGCCGAATGCTAAAGATTTGGCTGGTCGCGACGTTGTTGCCCGCTCAATGACTTTAGAGATTCTTGAAGGCCGTGGTTGCGGTCCAAACGGTGATCACGTTTACCTGAAGTTAGATCATCTAGGTGAAGAAGTATTGGAAAGCCGTCTGCCGGGTATTTGCGAACTATCGCGTACCTTTGCTCATGCCGATCCAGTGAAAGAGCCTGTTCCAGTTGTGCCGACTTGCCATTACATGATGGGCGGTATTCCCACTAATGTTAATGGTCAGGCGTTGACTGTTGACGCAGAAGGAAATGATACGGTTATTCCTGGCTTGTTTGCCTGCGGTGAAGTGGCTTGCGTATCAGTTCACGGTGCTAACCGTTTGGGCGGTAATTCGCTCCTGGATCTCGTGGTATTTGGTCGCTCTGCCGGTTTGTTTATCGAGAAGAGTCTGCGTGAAGGTATTGAAATGCGCGATGCTTCCGAGGCCGATATTGCGCGGGCGACGAGACGCTTGGATAAGATTAACAGCACGACTGGTGGCGAAAGCGTGTCGGCGTTACGCACCGAGTTGCAGACCATTATGCAGAATCATTTCGGCGTATTCCGTCGCGGTGACTTCATGCAAGAAGGCATTAAAAAGCTGGCTGAGTTGCGTGTTCGTATTGATAACGCGCACTTGGAAGACAAGAGCAACGCCTACAATACTGCGCGTATTGAAGCGCTTGAGTTGCACAACTTGTTCGAAGTTGCTGAAGCAACTGCTATTGCCGCCGAAGCGCGTACTGAAAGCCGCGGTGCACATGCCCGTGAAGATTTCACCGATCGTGATGATGAAAACTGGCTGTGTCATTCAGTGTACTTCCCTAGCGAAAAACGTGTTGGCAAGCGGGCGGTAAACTTTACGCCTAAGACACGTGAAGCGTTTGCACCAAAAATTCGTACGTACTGATTCAGGGGAAAACGAATATGTTGAAAGTTAGTCTCTATCGTTACAATCCTGAAACTGATCAGGAACCGTACATGCA
>JAGPVP010000127.1 GCA_018066965.1 Zhongshania sp.
GTGCCCACGCCAATGCCCAGGCTGCGCGCTATCTGTCTGTGACTTAGCTTTGCCTCAAGTTTAAGGCGGAGAATTTCTTTGATATGTCGCATTGCTAATCTCGTGTTTGGCATCGTCATCCCGGCGCAAAAGCGGCAAGGATAACGTGCAGTACAGGATGAATTTCAGTGCATGAGGTGGTGTGGAAAATGATGGTGATCAGTCATTGCGGCAACCTGATCACCCGTTGCGATAAGTCCCGTAAAGTGATCACTTTGAATCGCAATGAGTGATCACGTTCGTTCGCGACAGGTGATCACGTTGCGTCGCAGGCGGTGATCAGGTTGGGCCGGAATACGCATGAAAGTGATAAGCCAGAATTGGCGGAGAAAGTGTAATGGAGTCGGCTATGGCTAATGTCTCCTCGACTGTCACTTCCGTTTTAATAATTGTTGTTTTGGCTTTTGTTGTTGGTCACGTCTATGTTGGTACTTATGTGAGGAAGCATGGTGGGAGCGCGAAACTTACACAGCTTGCGTCATCATTGGCAATTCTGACTGTGCTGGTAGGTGGTGTGATGTTATATGTACGTGACTAGTTTCAATAGCAGGTATTTTAATGCGCCAGAGCAAATAGTAGTTAATTGGGTGGGGCGTGTATGCTGATAAAGGAAGATAACACCGATATACAGGATGGGTTGCGGAACAATACGATCGAAAAAAACAAAAACGTAATCCGAATAAGTGACCTAGAATTTGAAGGTACATTTAATCTTTGTGGTGTTGAGAACGACGAAATAATCACTTTTGAAAGATGCCGATTCAAAAACGTAAGAATGGAAAATTGTGTTTTTTCAACTTTTTCATTCTTAGAGTGTGAGGTCGAGTCATTCTATTGCGACCAAAGTGAATTTAAAAACGTTTTTGGCCTTACGAGATGTAGATCATTAAAAAATATTTCCATAAAGAATTCAAAATTTAAATATTCTTGTAATCTCTGCTCCGCTGATACTATCTATATTGGTGGTGTTGCTGGGGCGGTTCGTATATATAGCCTTGAAAAGAAAATTGAAACTGTAAATATTGGGTCTAAAATGGAGGGCTCCGTTAGTATTGTTGCGATGGAGTTAATTAATCCCGGTGAAAAGCCATTTGTCGAAAGGCCTTTTTGGTATTCGGTTGGTAAGTTGCTCGTGCAAGCTGAGGTGGGCGGCGGAGTTCATCTTCATCGAGTCGAAATCGACGAAATTAGAATACGTGGGGAAAGTCGAACTGGGCAAATAAAAATTGATGTAGTTAAGGCCACTAAAATAGTATTCGTTGATTATTATAATTCACTTTATTCTGGACTTATCTTGAATCGGGTCGAGCCGCTTGATAAAGAATCCTCCTCTTTTGTTGTGGTCTGCTCAGATCTCGGTGAGGCTAAGATTAGGAATACAGATTTCACTTTATTTAATGAGTTTGTTTATTTTGATTCTGATCTCGGGGAGGTTGAATGTCAGGATGTTGATTTTCCTGAATATCCGCTTATTGAGGAGCGTCGGACGTATATTGAGATAAGGCCGGATATGAGTAAGGGTGAAAAGAAAGAAGTTCAGAGAAATATATATTTAAATTCAGTTGCTAGGATCATGAAGCGAGCTGACGATAAACTTCGGGCTTCTAGGTTTCGATGTTTAGAGTTGGATCACGTGTTGAGGAACACTAAACTTACTGATAATCCTCTTGTTTTTACCTCTCTGTCAGCTTCGGCTGCTTCGAGTCGTCACGGAACAAATTGGATGCTCCCATTAATAATTATGGGTATTTTTTTGGCTGTTATAAGTTCTGTTATTGATTACTCGACAGTAGGATCTTTTCTTCCGTCAGATTCGTTAAGGCTCTTAAATCCAGCACATAGAATTGAGGAGTTGAGTGTCGGGTCGGAAATTGGGAAGAGTGGGTATTTGGTGTTTTTGGACTATCTTTTTCGGGTACTTACAGCTTACTTAGGGTATCAATTTTTCAAGGCATTTAGAGTATTTTCGTGAAAAAAAAATACGGTAAGATAACGGAAGAGCAGCTTAAAACTACTTATGCAAATTGGTATTCTGCGAATACTGGGCGCGACGAGTTGGCTAGCCTTTCCCGAGACAATATTGAAGGCGCCATTAAATTTGCCAGTGCACTGCAGCAAAAGCCTCTTTGTTTTTCATACCCGCCGGTTCAAATTCTCGCGGGTTGTTTGATTTATTGTGGTTGTGGTGACAAGCCAAAAGAATGGGCAGAGGCTGCTGATCCACAGCAAGTGGCGTTAGAATTTTTTGAAAGCGGAGAGTTTGATAAGTATTTCGACGCGCTTACAGAAGAGGAGCAAAGCACCGCTCTTTCAATGATCTTTGCTATTGCCACTAACCTCCAATCGGTGCAGATATTTTCTAAATCAATACATGAGTTGCTACTTGATTTCGAAAATGGAAATGACGATGCACTTTTTGCAGCAATAGTGGTTGATCGATCAGTGATGAGCATGCCTTTGGCTGAGTTGCGAATTCAATTGGCTGAGATAATGGACGATGAAGATTTTTTCGATAAGCTAGCAAAGGCGATAAAAAAAACGCGGCCAGCTAGACCTGATCAACGTCTAGACGATGCTAGAGTAATTCTTTATGTGTTGGATGATATAGGAGCATTAGCCGAGTTGACAAATTCAGACCTCACTAAATGCTTAGTCGATGACTTAGAGGTTTACGACGATGATGGTCGTGCGGATACCGGCGCTGCGATAGCCAAGTTTGCTCAGCGTTTCAAGAAGGCAAGGACACCGAAGCCGTAATCGATGTCCTGTATTCGGAAGAGACTCATGCTTACTAATAGGAGCCATGTTTAATTACCTGAGGAGTTCAGGACATGGCTAAGAATCTAGACGATACCACTACACCCCTAAATGGATCCGCCGGAGGAGACTGTTTTGAGGACGCGCAGCGCCCGCAAAAACCGACTCCGCACGGTGGCAATCTCGACGCTGGCAGTGCGCCGCCTAGTAACACAGCACCTTCAAACTGCATGGACTCGCTAAGTGGTACCACAATGCTGCGGGTAGGCATCGATTCCCTCTACGTTTCGTGCAAAGGGCAAATCTCCGAAAAAACCGAAAACCTACTACGCCTTTCAAAAGAACTGGCTCAATCCGCCGATCCAGATGTGCGCGCCGGAGCTTTTCTAGAGTTCGGTGATCATCGGTTTCAGGTTATGGATAAGGGTAAGCGTTTGTTTCCCTACGTGCTTGCAGATAATTGGTTTCACTTGCAGGTGTCGGGTCGCGACGCTACCAGCCTGCCGATGGTTTATTGCCAGATACGAAGTGAAGTTTTGGCTTGTGAAGGACCAAAGGCTGTTCTTATGCGGCTGGGAAGTTTGTTGCTGGAATTCAGCGATGATGTTGCCGTGCTAGAGGTTAGCCGTGTTGATCTCTGTGTGGATTTTGTGACGTCAGTCGATCTTGGTGAAATTCCAGATAACTATTGGGTTAGGCGGGCGGCGTCGTTGAATCGGTATACGAAACATGATGTTTTTACTGGCTTGATGTTCGGCGCTGGCGGCGATTTGTCAGCGCGCTTGTACGACAAGACGCGAGAGATTAAAGAAAAATCCAAAAAATATTTCTTCTATGATTTATGGGCCTCTGAAGGCTGGGACGCTGAATCACAAGTCTGGCGGCTTGAGTTTCAATTCCGGCGCCCTGTTCTTACCGAGTTAAGTATCCGGTCTATCGGTGATCTGATGGATGGCCTTGGCTCGCTGTGGGTCTATGCCTGCGGTAGTTGGTTGCAGCTCTGTGAGCCTACAAATGACAAGACGCGCAGTCGCTGGCCGCTTCATCCTCTCTGGTCATTCTTGATCTCTGCGGATTGGGGTGGTGTAGCGCGCTCGCTGTGGCGTGTGCGTACTGACAGGGCGCCTGACGATCACTATTTATTTGTACATGGTTTAGCGGGCCTGTCTTCATTCATGGCGAAGGAGGGTATTTCGGACGTGGATAAGGCAATGGGCCGGTATATTGTTGAGGCTCGCCGTTACCACTCCGGTCGTACCTTAACCGATAGAGACGCGCTTGATCGATATCTCTTAGAAAAGGCACGTCTCAAGGCGACCAAGTTCAATAAGCCTTTGCCTGGTATCGATGGGGGTGAGGGGGATGACTTTTGAAAACATTGGATCTCAACGAAGCTGCTGCCTTCCTCAAGATGTCACCGTCGGCGCTACGCGAAAAGGCGCGCTCTGGGCGCATTCGCGGCGCCAAACCTGCCAAACAATGGGTCTTTCTGGAGGAGGATCTTGTCTGGCATCTACGCTCGCTATATTCTGGCCTTGGGCAAACGCCGTTAAGTGGCTGTGAACAGGAGGATTCACAATGTCACTTTATCAACGGGGAACGGTCTGGTGGGTCAAGTTCACTAGCCCCAGTGGCGAGTTCATACGCCGCTCTACTGGGACTGAGGACAAAGAACAGGCTCAAGAATACCACGACCGATTAAAGGCCGATCTCTGGCGGAAATATCGTCTCGGGGAAAAGCCAAGGCGCACATGGCAGGAGGCCGTTGTGCGATGGGTCGGAAGCACGGATCACAAGGCAGATCACGAAAAGGATCTGGGTAAGCTGAAGTGGCTTGATCGGTTTTTGGGGAATAAGTGGCTCGATGATATTGACGCTGATTTAATCGCCAAAATCGCACAAACCAAAAAGGCGGAGTCCAGTCCTTCGACCGCTAACCGATATTTAGCGCTTATTCGAGCAATACTCCGAGCGGCGCGGGATGATTGGGAGTGGGTTGAGCGGGTTCCTAGGGTCAAAATGTTTCCGGAGTCTAAAAAACGAATCCGGTGGATCACGCGGGATGAGGCAGGGAAATTAATTGCCGAATTACCGCCACACTTGGCTGATATGGCGCGTTTTACTCTGGCAACAGGGTTGCGTCAGCGCAATGTTAGTTATTTGCGTTGGGATCAGGTGGATACATCGAGGCGCGTGGCGTGGATACACGCTGACCAGTCGAAGTCGCGCAAGGCTATTGCGGTGCCGCTAAATAATGATGCACTTGCAGTACTTGAGGCGCGACGTGGGGATGGCGGAGAGTACGTGTTTACTTTTCAGGGTAAACCGGTAGACCGAACATCCACTAAGGCTTGGGCAGCGGCAAAGAAACGGGCTGGCATTGACGATTTTCGCTGGCACGATCTACGGCATACGTGGGCGTCTTGGCACGTCCAAAGCGGTACTGGCCTGCAAGAGTTGCAGGAATTAGGAGGCTGGTCGACCGTCGATATGGTGCTTAGATACGCGCATTTAGCAGCAGATCATTTGCTGTATGCGGCAAAACGGATTGAGGGCACAAATTTGGGCACAGCACCGCAAAAACCGGTTGGATTGCGATTGGTAGTAAATCGGGCTCTTCATCATTAACGGGGGACACCGGCATTCATTAAAATGATTTTGCGAAGATCAATTTAATGGAGAGTACCGATGTCCCACGCAGGAAGAATTATAGGCATACCTGGCCTTGAGATTGAACGGGTAGTTCGCAGG
>JAGPVP010000001.1 GCA_018066965.1 Zhongshania sp.
CGCATGCTGAGAGTGTTACAACTGAATCTGTTTGAGAGAAAGGCGCTGATAGAGATCTTTAATCCAAGTCCGCCGCTCAAACAAAAAGACCAACCTCAAATGAGGTTGGTCTTATGACTGTCAAACTGTGGGACAGCAGTGGGCGAGAGCCTCCTTTTTTTATGCCTGCTATTTTAGCGCCGCCAGTTCGGCACTACTGTTGCAGTTTCTGAAAGCGAGCTGGTTGCCGCTGAGATCTGCTTCTACGTGGTGGTGTTGTTTATACCAACGGTGTACTTGTCGATTCCCCGCTAATAAGTATTCTTTTAAAGAGGACATTAGCTGCGTACGTATAAGCGCAAATAAATATTGCTCCCGCTCACCATCGTTAACGTAACAAATGTCGGCATTGCTATTATTTAGCGTCGCAGCTAATTGAGAATAAATATCTTTGGGGGCGAGGGGGCTGTCGCAGGGTAATACTAATATAAGCGGAGTTCTTGTGTGTTGCATCGCGGCATAAATGCCGGCAAGCGGCCCTTCATATTGGGGATTTTCGTCTTGAATGGTTTCGCCGTAACTGTTGTATTGATCGATATTGCGATTGCAGCTGATCAGAGTGCGGGTAATGCCGTCGGGAATGATATCCAAGGCATATTCTATCAGGGGGCGCTGTTTCCAAATAAGTAAGCCTTTGTCCTGTCCATCCATGCGACGACCTTCGCCGCCGGCGAGAATAAGCGCAGTCACCTCAGTTATCTGGATAGTATTTTTCTGCATGTTTATTCCTAGTTTGCGCCGCATGTATTAGGCGCTGATATTTTAAACGCAAGTACAACTCTGCTAAGCCCCAAGGTGCGCGGTATGCTATGATTCTGCGGGATTAGAATTCCCAACAGTAACCCGCTCCACGGCTGAATTAATGACAAGTTTACTCGCGATCGAGGCTTCAACAGAAGCATGTTCCGTTGCTCTGCTCCATAAAGGTCAGCAACGAGAAGATTTCCGTCTTTTACCCCGCGCTCATACCCGCTATTTATTGCCAATGGTTGATCAGATATTGTCTGAGGAAGGTATTCGCCTCAGTGACTTGGACGCCATCGGATTTTCCGCCGGGCCGGGGTCGTTTACGGGCCTACGCGTTTGTGCGGGTGTTGTACAAGGTCTTGCCTTTGCTGCTGACAAACCAGTAGTGGCGGTGTCTACCTTGCAGGCAATGGCTCAAGGCGAGGCTGATCAATTACAGCTAAAGAATGGCGATGTGCTATTGCCGGCTTTAGACGCGCGAATGGACGAGGTTTATTGGGGGGAGTACCGTTATTTTAATGGTTTTGCTGAGCACACTGCCGAAGATAGCTTGCGATCCCCCGAGTCGATTAGCGTGGCGGCTGATGAGCAGCGTGTATTTGGATTTGGCAGCGGCTGGATTTATGCGCCGCGATTCAGTTTGGGAATGCCATTGAACACAATGAATACCGAGGTGTATCCACGAGCGCAGGCGGTGTTAAAGCTTGCGGTGCGAGCGTATGAACGCGGCGATTACATCAGTGCCGAACAGGCCCAGCCGGTCTATTTGCGTGACAGCGTCGCGTGGCAAAAATCTTAAATTACTCTCTAGGACGGTTACATAATGGATTCATTTCGTGCGGTTATTCTTGCGGCTATTCAGGGCTTAACAGAATTTCTTCCGGTATCTAGCTCAGGGCATTTGGTACTACCTCAAACCCTTTTGGCTTGGGAAGACCAAGGCTTAGCGTTTGATGTGGCTGTACATGTTGGTTCTCTACTTGCCGTGCTATGGTATTTTCGTACTGAAGTAACAGCTATTTTAGGCGATTGGTTTTCTAGTCTTGCCTCCCGTAAACAAACTGAAAATAGCCGCCTGGGGTGGATGGTAATTGTCGCCACCATTCCTGCGGTGTTAGCTGGACTGATATTTAACGATTTTATTGAAGAAAATTTGCGATCTGGATATGTATTGGCAACTACCACGCTAGTCTTTGGTGTACTGCTGGGTGTTGTTGATCGCTATGCCAAACACGGTAAGCAAATGGCCGATATCGGTTTGCGCATCGCAATAATTATTGGTGTTGCGCAAGCAATTGCGCTTATTCCCGGCACGTCGCGCTCAGGTATTACTATTACCGCCGCGCTGATGCTAGGGCTTAATCGCAGCGATTCTGCGCGTTTTTCTTTTTTACTTTCTATGCCAATTATCGCCGCCGCCGGTTCCTATAAATTATTAGAATTGATTGAAAGCAGTGATCCGGTCGCGTGGAATTATTTGGCGATAGGTGCCGCTGTATCTGCCGTTACTGCTTATGCCTGTATTCACGTCTTTATGCGCTGGGTTGAGCGTATGGGAATGATGCCATTCGCTATTTACCGAGTATTACTGGCGGGTTTATTGTTTGCTGTGCTGGCGTCGTAAATTGCTGATTGGGAGCCGTCGATGAAAGTCGCGTTTATTGGTTTAGGTACAATGGGCTACCCCATGGCGGGGCATTTGAGTCGGGCTGGGTTTGCACTCTCGGTGTTTAATCGCAGTCCTAAAAAAGCTAAAAAATGGTCAGCGGAATTTGGTGTGAAGGCTGGGGAATCTATTGCCGACGCGGTTGGCGATGCAACAGTCGTGATTGTCTGTTTGGGCGCGGATGAAGACGTAAGAGCCGTGCTGTGTGGCAAGGGGGGCGTTTTTGAATCTATGCCTGCCAGTGGCGTGGTTATTGATCACTCGACTACTTCTGCGGAACTTGCTCGCGAGATGGCCGTTGTTGCCCAAGAATACGATCAGCATTTTATTGATGCCCCGGTTTCCGGTGGCCAAGCTGGCGCCGAGAAAGGCTGTTTAACGGTAATGGCCGGCGGTGACGCTGATGCTTTTGCCACGGTGGAGCCCGTGCTGGCTGCCTATGCTGCGCGTTACCAGCGCTTGGGGCCGGTAGGCTCAGGCCAGCTCGCAAAAATGGTTAACCAAATTTGCATTGCCGGTTTGCTGCAAGGCTTGGCAGAAGGTGTTCATTTTGGTGAGCAGGCAGGGCTTGATATGCCGGCGGTGATCGATGTTATTAGTGGCGGCGCGGCGCAGTCTTGGCAAATGGATAATCGTGCCAAAACGATGCTGGCGAGTGAGTTCGATTTTGGTTTTGCGGTAGATTGGATGCGCAAAGACTTGGGCTACGTGTTGGACGAGGCGCGTAAGCGTCAAGTTAGCTTGCCGGTAACCGCTTTGGTTGACCAATTTTACACTCAGGTTCAAAACCTGGGTGGCGGACGCTGCGATACTTCTAGCTTGTTGTTAGCACTTCAAAATTCGATGCGAGATACGCGTCGCGGGAAAATCAGTAATGAGTAGCATGAATCAGTTTAATAAAAATTTGCGCGCATTTTTGGATGCCAGCCCGACCCCGTTTCATGCGGTGGAAGAAATGCGCTTGCGTCTGAACGACGCGGGTTTTAGCGCCTTAGATGAGCGCGGCGAATGGCAGCTTGAGCAAGGTAAGGGGTATTACGTGATTCGTAATGGCTCTACTATTGTGGCGTTTCGCTGTGGCAAAACCCCAGTTCATGAGTGTGGTTGGCGTATGGTGGGCGCGCATACTGACAGCCCAAATTTAAAAGTTAAACCAAGCCCAGAACTACATCGCCAAGGTTATTTTCAGCTGGGCGTTGAAGTGTACGGCGGGGCGCTACTTAATCCCTGGTTTGATCGTGACCTTGGCTTGGCGGGGCGGGTAAATTACGAAAATACGCAGGGGCAGTTGTGTAGCGCATTAATCAATCTTAACCGTCCCGTTGGCGTTATCCCGAGTTTGGCGATTCACCTCGACCGCGAGGCAAATAATAGTCATTCGGTAAATCCGCAGCGCGATTTACCAGTGGTAATGCTACAAAGCGAAAAACCCGCTAGTTTCCGTGATTTACTCGCTGAAACCTTGGTGCAGCAGGGAATTGGTGATGTTGCTGGCGTATTGGATTATGAGCTGAGTTTTTATGATTGCCAGCCGGCGGCCATGGTGGGTTGGAATGAAGACTTTATTGCCAGCGCGCGCCTAGATAATTTACTGTCTTGCTATATCGGCTTAGAGGCTTTGTTAGCTGCCGATGCTAAGGAGCACACAGTATTAGTGTGTAATGATCACGAAGAGGTGGGTAGTCAGTCTGCGGTTGGCGCGCAGGGCCCCATGTTGGAGTCGGTGTTGCGCCGAGTTGCGGGCGATGAAATTAGCTGGCAGCGGGCAATCGCCAATTCAATGATGATTTCTGCAGACAATGCTCACGGTATTCACCCCAATTTTAGCGACAAGCACGATGGCAATCACGGCCCCTTACTCAATGCCGGCCCCGTGATTAAAAACAATGTGAATCAACGATACGCAACCAATAGCGAGACAAGCTCTCTATTTCGGCGCCTGTGCGCGAACAGCGGTGTGGTAGTGCAAAGTTTTGTGGTGCGCAGTGATATGGCCTGTGGCAGCACAATAGGGCCGCTAACGGCATCGGCGATTGGGGTGAAAACCTTGGATATTGGCGTGCCGACTTTTGCTATGCACTCAATTCGGGAGTTGGCGGGCAGTCAAGATGCATTTAATTTAAGTACGGTGTTAACCGCGTATTACCAGCTAGATTCGGTCGTTGACTGTTAACCACTAGAAACCTGAAGGGGGTTTTAGTGGTTAACTAACATGGCTGTGGTGATTAGCTTGCTGATTTAAAATCCGGTTTACGTTTTTCAGAAAACGCCAGCAGGCCTTCGCGGCCCTCTGGGCTGCTAACGCATTTGGCAATGCCCCGACTTTCTATTTCTAACTGGGTTTCTAATGAGTTTGAATAGCTGCCTAGCAAGAGTTGTTTAATTTGGCCGTGGGCCATTTGCGGACCGTTGGCGAGTTTGTTGGCAAGTGCCTCGGCTTCGGTCATTAAATCGTCTGAGGTGACCACTTTTGTCAGTAACCCCCAGTCGAATGCTTCCTGTGCGGAAAGAACCCGATTGGTTAGCATGAGCTCTTGAGTGCGGCGTAAACCGATAAGTCGGGGCAAGTACACACTAGCACCGCCGTCGGGGCTGGCGCCAATGCCGGTGTAGGCCATGGTGAATTTGGCTTTTTCAGCGGCGATAACAATATCGCCAGATACCGCTAGACTAAAACCAGCGCCAGCGGCGGTGCCGTTGATGGCGATAATGAGCGGGGCGGTCATACGGGCGAAGCGAGCATTGGCAGAGTGCAAACAGGCGGTTACATCTTTAAGTAGTAGGCCGACATTATCGCCAGCAGCTTGGAAGCTAGGAACGTCACCACCCGCGCAAAACATATTACCGGTGGCGGTAAGAATTACAGCGCGAATGCTGTTGTCTTCATCGCATACCATCGCTACATGCATCAGTTCTTGGGCCATTTCTAAATTGACACTGTTGGCTGCATCGGGGCGATTTAGGGTGATTTTGGCGATGCCGTTGGTGTTTTCCCACAGTAGGGTATTGTATTCGCGCATGTCAGTAGTTCGATCCAGGTAGTTGTATTAAGACGAAGAGGGTAATGGAGCGGTATCAATGCGTCAATTTACAAAGCAGTCACGTAACAGCTCGGTTTTAAATCAATGAAGGTATTGGTTTTATCAGCCTATCATGCCGACAGTCATCGCTATTGGCTCGATGGCCTTATTGCGCATTTGCCGACGATTACGTGGACGGTATTAAGTTTGCCGGCTCGTTATTTTAGCTGGCGCATACGGGGCAATAGCTTGACGTGGGCGATGCAGCAGGGCGAATTGTTAAGCGCGTCTTATGATCTGGTGCTTGCCACCTCAATGACCGATTTGTCTGCGCTGCGCGGCTTGGTGCCCGCGCTTAGCCGTATCCCCACAGTGGTGTATTTTCATGAGAACCAATTTAGCTACCCACCGAGTACGCAGCAGCGTGACGGCGTAGAGCCGCAAATATTAAATCTTTACACCGCCTTGGCGGCGGACAAAGTTCTATTTAATAGCGAATATAATCGCAGCACGTTTTTGGATGGCGTCGACAAGCTTATGGTGCGTTTGCCCGATTTTGCGCCCCGTGCAGAGGTTGCGGCTAGACTGGAGAATGCCGCTGTATTGCCGGTGGGTATCGATCTCGCTCCGAGTATTAACCGCTCCGCTGGTGAGCGCCTAAGCGTGCTGTGGAATCATCGCTGGGAATACGACAAAGGCCCTGATCGCTTATTGGCGCTGGTAAAGGAGTGCGCTAAGCAAGACCTAGCCATCGATTTTTATATTGCCGGCCAACAATTTCGTCATTGCCCCAGCGAGTTTGCTGAGATCGAGGCCTTAATTTTAGCTATTGATAGTTTGAGTTTGTGTCAGTGGGGTTATGTGTCTAAGCCATTGGATTACTCGGCCATGTTGTCAAGCTGCGACGTTGTGCTGTCTACCGCAATACATGACTTTCAGGGTTTGTCAGTATTGCAGGCGGCTGCAATGGGTTGCGTACCAGTACTGCCCAATCGCCTCTGTTATCCCGAATGGTTTGGCCAGAATTACCTCTATCAAGCTAGCGATAATCTCAGTGTGGAGGCGGCTGCGTGTGCGATGCAGCTAAAGACCGTGCTGGCGCAGAAGCGGCTGGGACAATTGTCGCCAGCCGATGTATCTATGCTGAGCTGGGATGTATTAGCGCCGCAGTATCTGATAATTTTTCAAAGCGTGGGCAATTAAGCGGGTTTTAATAAGCGCAGTTTGCGCCAATGCCGATACTGACAGCGCTGGGGTGAGTCAGTATCATAAGCGCCTTTATTCCATATTGCAGGCAAACTCAACGTCTGCGGCAAGATTTGAACAGGAAAATATTATGGCTAAGCAGCGGGTACTCACCGGTATTACCACCACCGGAACGCCGCATTTAGGGAATTATGTTGGTGCGATTCGTCCCGCAATTGCTGAAAGTCAGCGCGGTGAATTGGATGCCTTTTTCTTTCTTGCCGATTATCACGCGCTGATTAAAAGTTCTGAACCTGCCATGGTGCATCAGTCTAGTCGTGAAATTGCCGCGACTTGGTTGGCGCTAGGTTTAGACACTGATTCCACTACATTTTATCGTCAATCAGACGTACCTGAAATTACTGAGCTGAGCTGGATACTGACCTGTGTCTGTGCGAAAGGACTGATGAATCGCTCCCACGCCTATAAAGCAGCGGTGCAAGCCAATGAGCAAAATGGCGACGATCCTGATTTTGGCGTTACCATGGGTTTGTTTAGCTACCCAATTTTGATGGCGGCAGATATTTTAATGTTCAACGCCAGCAAGGTACCTGTGGGGCGTGACCAAATTCAGCACATAGAAATGGCCCGTGATATGGCCCAGCGCTTTAACCATTTATACGGTGAAACCTTCGTGCTGCCAGAAGCCGCTGTGGACGGAGATGTGGCGATTTTAAGCGGCTTAGACGGTCGTAAAATGAGTAAGAGCTACGGCAATACCATCCCCTTGTTTTTACCTGAGAAGAAACTGCAGAAACACATCAATAAAATCAAAACCAATTTACTAGAGCCAGGCGAAGCTAAAAACCCTGAGGACTCAACGGTCTTTGAAATTTGGCAGGCGTTTGCGACTCCGGAGCAAACCGCAGATATGCGGCAAAAGTTTGCTGACGGTATTGCTTGGGGGCAGGCTAAAAAGGATTTGTTTGAACTGATTAATACCCAAGTTGCCCCAGCGCGTGAACGTTACGAGGCAATTTTGGCAGACAGCGAATTCTTGGAGTCTGAGCTGAAGAAAGGCGCAGAAAAGGCGCGTGCTCACGCGGCACCGATGTTGGCCAACGTACGTAAAGCGGTAGGTTTGGCTGCGTTTAAGTAGAGTTTGTTACGGATTCTGTAGCGTGTTGATGGCTTAGAATTTTGAACTAAATGACATGCCAAGGGGGCTGATGGTGAAAACTGTTCGCTCACCTTTACGCAGGTTTAGCTGCGCTGGCTGGGTTTGAATCTGAAAACGTGTGTCAATTTTACGTAGTTCTGGCCATGCGCTTTCATCGGCTTTTGGTTTTATATCTTGAATCCATGACGACCACATCGCGATAAGTGCATGGGGTTTTGATTCTTGGTGGCCTTCTGCAAGGGCATTGTTGTTGAAAATGAGCGCTGAGATGAATGCAATTATTTTTATGAAACTCATTGCTGTGACCTAGGTCAGTGAATGTGCTTCAAATATAACGGTATTGCTCAGCGGTTACATAGGTGTTTGGCGCAGCTGTGATCTCGATCACACAAACGATGCTGATTAGGCGCAAGTATATAGAAAATTGACTCCGATTTAGAAGTCGATTCCCACTTCCACGTAGGCCGCACGCGGCTCTCCGACAAAGTAACGGTAGTTGCCAAAGGCGTAATCTGCTCGCTCGGCGTAATCAATATCAGTAATATTGTTTATTCTAACCACTGAATAGAGTTGCTTTCCGTACTGTTGGCGCCAGCGAATATTACTGAGGGTGTGCCCTGGGTAGCGGTGTAGATTGTCTTCTTCTAAGAAGTATTCGCCCTGATGCTGAACTTCTAGCTCAATGCGGGTGTTAGCAAACGGTGACCAACGGATTAGCGTGCCTGCTAATTGTCGTGGCGCGGTATCAATTTCATTGCCGTCTGCAGTAAGTGCGTCATTGGCGTATTGATGCTTGCTATAACTCGCTTGTAATTGCCATAGTAAGGTCGGGGCGATTTGCCAGCTAAAGTTAGCTTCCAGTCCGCGGTCTACTGTCTTGCCGCCGTTAACATTGCTGCGGTTGCTGTCTTGAATAATCACGTCGTGTTTGTGCATCCAATACGTTGAAACGCGGTATTGGAATACGCTCCAGTCACCACGCAGACCTATTTCCAGACTGTTAAGCGATTCTTCGTCGAGGTTGGCGTTAAGCTGTTGTGCTTGCAGACGATATAGTTCGGCGGCCTGCGGTGCTCTAAACCCGTGACCAGCATTGACAATAATGTCGGTGTGCTCACTTAGGTTTTGAATAACGCCAAGATTGAAGGAGCTGTTACGAAAATGCTCTTTGTCGTCGACTGGGCGCGCGTAACGGCAGGCGCCAGACGGGCAGGCGCTGCCGTCAGCGGCGGTATTACCGTTGATCATCAGGTTGTCGTAGTCGTAAAACTGAATGTCGTAGCGGCCACCAAAATTAATTTTGGTGCTGCGAGTGGCTTGCCAGTCGCCGCCAATAAACCACGCGCCATAAAGAGCATCAACGTCGTAGTCGTACTGCTGACCTGTTGGAAAAGACGCAAAACTGGCTTGGCTTTGTGATTGTTTTAAATAGGCCTTGGTGACCTCCATATCAAAGCCGTTATACAGTGTGACGTTTTCGCTGTAGTTTTGGTAAAACGCGCTTTGCAGGCCGGCGGTGCGTTCACCATTTTCTTCAAGTGGGGTGCCTGGTAAAAAATGCTGGAGAAACTCCATCTCGGTATAACGTAAATACGGCGTAACAATAAAGCGGCTGTCTTTTTCACCTTCACGCTCAAAGCGGCTGTAATAGCGCAGGCTGCTGCTATTGCGGAAGGCCTCTGGATTTGGGTTTTCGCGTTTGCGGCTGTCATCTTTGTAGGCGTCTTTGCCTAAAATATAACCGGCGGTTTCTTGGTTGAGATTGCTTGCTGCCAGCATCGATTGAATTGTCCAGGTGTCGCCATGGTAGTCGTGACGTAAATTCATTTTCTGTTGGTCGTAGCCGGACTCATCTTTATAGCCGTCATCATGGTTGCCTTGCAGGCTGATGCGAAAGCCGTGCTTACCATTGGTATCGCTGTGGCTGGCTTTAACGCGACTGTATTCGTCAGGGCCGGCTTCAAATGACAGGTGAGATTCTGGCTCCGCGGAAGGTGCTTGGCTAATGACATTGATCACGCCATTTAAAGCGTTGGTGCCATGCACCGCAGTGCCTGGGCCGCGTATGACTTCTATGCGGGCGGCTTGCTCGGCATTTACATCAAAGAGTTCGTTAACGTTACAAAAGCCTGGGGCGCGTAAGGGAATGCCGTCTTCTGCAAAGTAAAATGCACCACAACTACCGGTGCCCGTTAATACGCCTGATCGAATCGCTGTTAAGCTTTCTTGGCCGTTACCACGACTAATAGATACGCCGGGGACTTGGTTTAATAATTGGCTGATGTGGGTGTGGCCAATGTTTTCAATATCTTCTTGGCTAATGACGCTAAGTGCTAAGCTTTGTTCGTTTACTTGTTTTTCAATGCGATCGGCGGTCACCGCAACGGTCTCTGGCGCAGTGATTTTGTTATTTGCCGCTAGCGCTAAACCAGATGCGAGGCTCATGCTTATTACCAGCGGGGTAGCGTATTTTGTCATCATTTGTGAGCTGTTCCTTTATTTCCGGAGCCGTTATTTCTTATACAGAATAAAAAGTCCTTCAGCGTGACTTAATAGAGTGTCACCGCTGTGGCATTCACCATGAATAACTATGTGCCGATCTTTCTGTCGCTCTAGCCACGTAGTGAAACGAACTGGTGTAAATAGGGGTGTGGGCTGGCGGTATTTTATAGTCAGGCTAGCCGTTAAACCGGGCAGCTCATTGGCAATTGCTGTAAACGCTAAAACCTGATCATAGACCGCGCTGATAATACCACCGTGAACGTAGTTTGGTGGCCCTTCGTGAATTTTGCCGAAGCTGCCTTCTGCATATACGCGATCGTGCTCTTGCCAGATGTTGAGGCTTGGTGCTGTCGGGTTGAAGTAGCCGCTAACAGGACTGCAGGGCAAAATGTTGCGAAAATCGCCGTTAAACTCAGGATTATAAAACTCGAGCATTTTACGATCACGCAGCGCAGCCATCTTGGTGTTCAATGATGATAGCGCTAATTCTATCTCGGCAAGTTCATCCTTGTTGCCACCTAATGTTTGGCTACTTTCTAGCGCCTCACTGAGTTGCTCGCAGATATTACGCAATTGTTGGCGCTGTTGATCACTGGCCGGCATCGGCTAAGTGCCTCATGGCTTTATTGGTTAGCGCGAGATTGTAAAGGGAGTGTGTCGCGATGGAAAGCAAAGCAGGGTAGCGATGTGTAATTCTGTATTACGGCGAGGAGAGATTTTGGTGAGTAATTTAATCTACCCACATAGTGGGCTGCGACATTGTTTTTATAAGCTTACATGGTACCAGTGGGCGGACTCGAACCGCCACTCCCGCAAAGGAACCAGATTTTGAATCTAGCGTGTCTACCAATTTCACCACACTGGCATGTAAGTGGGGCGCGATTATAACAAGCTTTTCTGTGGGGTCAATCGACGGAGGAGTTTTATTTAATAAAGTGTCTAAAGCTGGTTATAGAATGATCTACTTCGGTGGAGTCCGCTGGGATTTTCCGCTAATCTTGCGCCCTTCCGATTGAAAGCAGACATTATGCGGCGCAGCGATTTTGGTTTTGAGCTCCCCGATAGCTTAATAGCGTATTACCCCATGCCTGAGCGCGACGGCAGCCGCTTGTTAGTGCTGGGTGAAAATCAGCGCTGTGAGCATCGTCAATTTAAGAATTTGCCCTCTTATTTACGAGCGGGGGATTTGCTGGTTTTTAATAATACCCGCGTTATTCCCGCGCGCTTGTTTGCGGTTAAGAGCACTGGCGGTCGCATCGAGATTTTGATTGAACGTCTGCTTGATGATCATAAAGTTTTGGCTCATGTGCGTTCCAGTAAATCGCCTAAGGCGGGTGCGGAGCTGCGGCTTTGCAGTAGCACTGAGGCGGAGCCGGGTGATGATGTTGCGACGGTGTTAGGTCGTCATGATGCCTTGTTTGAATTGCGCTTTGCCTCGCCGGTGTTAGAGGTGCTTGATCGTATTGGTCATATGCCACTGCCGCCTTATATAGAACGCGAAGATGCGTTGGATGATCGCGAGCGCTACCAAACTGTGTATGCCAGCCGCGATGGCGCAGTGGCAGCTCCAACCGCAGGTTTACATTTTACTGATGCGTTAATGCAGGAGTGCCGTGATCTCGGCGTTGAGATCGCGTTTGTTACGCTTCACGTTGGCGCAGGAACGTTTCAGCCGGTTCGCGCTGACGATATCCGCGATCATCAGATGCATGCCGAATACATCGAGGTGAGCGAAGCGGTGTGTGAGCAAGTGCGCGCAACGCGAGCGCGTGGCGGTCGCGTGGTGGCGGTGGGCACAACCAGTGTGCGCAGTCTGGAGTCTGCTTCGCAGTCAGGTGAGATTGCCGCGTTTTCTGGTGACAGTCGTATATTTATTTATCCCGGTTATCAGTTCCGCAGTGTGGATGTGATTGTGACTAACTTCCATTTACCCGAGTCCACGCTAATTATGTTGATCAGCGCCTTTGCCGGCCGCGATGCAGTGTTAGCGGCATACGGCGAAGCGGTCGCTGAGCAATACCGATTTTTTAGTTACGGCGATGCCATGTTGGTATTTCCGTCTAGCAATACTTAGAGAGATAGGATCCGTTTTATGAGCGAATGTCGAATGCGTTTTGATGTGAAAGCCAGTGATGGCTTAGCGCGTCGCGGAACCTTGGATTTTCCCCGTGGTAAGGTCGAAACCCCCGCGTTTATGCCAGTGGGTACTTACGGTACGGTGAAGGGTATGCTGCCGCGTGACATCAAGGAGATTGGTGCGCAGATTATACTTGGCAATACCTTCCATTTAAGTCTTAGGCCGGGTACCGAGGTGGTGAAGGCCCATGGTGACCTACATGACTTTACCGGTTGGCAGGGGCCGATACTAACTGACTCTGGCGGCTTTCAGGTGTGGAGCTTAGGTAAGCTACGCAAAATCAGCGAAGCGGGCGTGTCTTTTAAATCACCGGTCAACGGCAGTGATGTGTATTTAGATCCTGAAACCTCTATGCAAATTCAGCGTGATTTAGGTGCAGACATCGTTATGATCTTTGACGAATGCACGCCGTACCCCGCGACTGAGGCCGAAGCTAGAGCCTCTATGGAACTGTCTTTGCGTTGGGCGGCGCGGAGCAAAACGGCGCATGAAGGTAACGACGCGGCGCTATTTGGTATCGTGCAAGGTGGTATGTATCCAGAGCTGCGACGGGAATCTCTGCAGGGCTTAAAAGATATCGATTTTGATGGTTTTGCGATTGGTGGTTTATCGGTCGGTGAGCCTAAAGACGAAATGCTGATGGTGCTAGATTCACTTGCCGAATATATGCCAGAAGATAAGCCGCGCTATTTGATGGGAGTGGGTAAGCCTTCAGATATTCTAGAGGCCGTTATGCGTGGCGTAGATATGTTTGACTGCGTGATGCCAACGCGAAATGCCCGCAACGGTCATTTATTTACCTCAACCGGTGTTATTAAAATTCGCAATGCGAGTCATCGCTATAATAATGCGCCCTTGGACGAGAAGTGTGATTGTTACACCTGCCAAAATTTTTCACGTGCGTATTTGCATCATCTCGACAAGTGTAAGGAAATCTTGGGCGCCCAGCTTAATACCATCCATAACCTCCGCTATTATCAGAATCACATGACGGCCATTCGTCAGGCGATAGAAGAGGGGAGGCTGGCGCAATTTGCCGAAGAATTTTATCGCGAGCAAGATGGCAGGGCTGATGTATAAATTAGTATTCTTTGTGCCTGCAACACATTGCGAGCAGGTGAAGAGTGCGGTGTTTGCTGCTGGTGCGGGTGGCCAAGGGCATTATGGTCATTGCAGCTGGCAGGTGCTCGGTCAGGGGCAGTTTCTGCCGCTGAAGGGTAGTCAGCCTTTTATTGGTGGGCACGGGCAGCTAGAAGTCGTAGACGAATATAGGGTGGAAACCTTGTGTGCTGAAGACTGTATTCACGACGTGGTTACTGCCCTGAAGAAGGCTCATCCTTACGAAGAGCCAGCTTACGAAATATACCAGCTCGCTTCAATTTGAGCGGAAGCCTGTAATGGGTTCGTGTTTATGGAGGTTAATATGTTGTATCAACTAGGTGAGCGTCGCGTTCAACTTGAGGGGAGCGGCCACTTCGTCGCTGATAATGCCACGGTGATTGGCTCTGTGGTGTTAAAGGAGAATGCCAGTATTTGGTTTAATGTGGTGATTCGCGGCGACGTTGACGACATTGTGATTGGCGCGCGCAGTAATATTCAAGACGGTTCGGTGCTGCATACTGATGCCGGATTCCCGATGCATATTGGCGATGACGTCACCGTGGGCCATAAGGTTATGTTGCACGGCTGTACGATTGGGCAGGGCAGCCTGATTGGCATCAATGCGGTGGTGCTCAATGGCGCAAAGATCGGCAAGGGCTGTTTGATTGGCGCTAACGCTTTGGTCACCGAGGGCATGGTCATACCCGATGGTTCGATGGTGTTGGGTTCGCCCGCTAAAATCCGTCGTAATCTAAGCGCTGAAGAGCAAGAGGCCTTGATGCTGTCGGCGGCGCATTATGTTGAGAACGGTCATCGCTTTGCCTCTGAGCTAAAACCACAGGGCATGGCATGAGCGAAGCGAAAGAAAAGCCAGTAGCCTCACCGTGCGTGTCGGTTTGTGCCTTGGACGACGAGGATATTTGTACTGGATGTTACCGGAGCTTGAATGAGATCGGTGACTGGTCGGGCATGGATAATGCCCGCAAGCGGGAGGTGATTATTCTGGCTAATCAGCGCTGCCGTAGCCGCTATGGCGATTTTGGCTAGCCATTGAGAACCGACGAATTAGCGTCGGCTTTTTGATTTGGCGTAGGCTCGCACCGACTGAATCAGATTGCCTTTCATCTCAATAATTTCAAAATAATAGCGGTCTATCGTTAGGCCGACAGCCCCTTCAGGAAATGACTCAAGTTTTTCTAGCAGTAAACCATTCAGCGTTTTAGGCCCGTCTGTTGGCAAATCCCACTTCATGCTCTTGTTGATGTCGCGGATCGTGGTGGTGCCATCGACTAAATACGTGCCATCTGGCTGGTGAACAATGTCTTCGGTGTCTGTGCTGAGGTTAGAGGTAAATTCACCGACGATCTCTTCAAGTAAATCTTCCAGCGTCACGATCCCTTGCATCACGCCGTACTCGTCTACGACTATGCCCATGCGGCGCTTTTGTTTTTGAAAATTAAACAGTTGGGTGTTGAGTGGCGTGCCTTCGGGTATGAAATATGGGTCTCTAATTGCCTGTAGAAGTGCATCGCGTTGAACGCGGCCTTGTTCATCCACGCTATTGATGATGTCACGCTGATGCAGAATGCCGACGATATTGTCGATGTCATTTTGATACACGGGGATGCGGGTGAATTCGGCGTCACGTAATTTGCGGATGATGGTATCGGTGTCGGCATCTGCATCAATACCAAAGACCTCGTTGCGGGGGATCATAATATCGTCCACCGTAATCTGTTCGAGGTCGAGGATGTTCATTAGCATCCCCTTGTGGTGCTTGGGGATTAAATGGCCAGCTTCACCAACAATGGTGCGAAGCTCGTCTAGGCCGATATGCTCTGAACCGTCATTTTTTTCTATGCGGGTTAGGCGAAGCACAAATTGAGTAACGTGACTGACCAGCCAAATTATCGGAAACATTAGCTTTTTCAGGGGAAGCAAAATATGACTGACGGCGTAGGCAACTGGTTCCGATTTATAAGCGGCAATGGTTTTGGGGATGATTTCAGCGAAGATCAGGAAAACAAGTGTTAGTAGTATGGACGCGGGTACCACAGCGTTATCGCCGTATAAGCGAATCGCCACAATGGTTGCAATCGACGCGGCTAAATTATTGACCAGATTGTTGCCGATCAGAATGGTGCTGATCAGGCTATCGGGTTCTTCCAAAAGTTTTGAGGCGCGTTTGGCGCCGCGATGGCCGGATTTGGCACGATGGCGCAGACGATATCGATTAAGAGACATCATCCCGGTTTCTGAGCCGGAGAAAAACCCGGACAGGACGATTAGTGCAGCTAAAATGCCAAAAAGAAGACCCAGCGGTGCCTCGTTCAAAAAGCCCAAAACTCCTTAGTTACCAAAAAGAGCGCCAATCTTGACCAAAAAAAAGGGGCGCGACAAGCGTAATATTAAATGCTGCTCGTATGAATGATGATGGATAAGGCAATTTTGGTGCCTAGGTAGCCCAGTAATAGACAGGCAAACGCCCAGAGCGTCCAGCGAATGGCGACTTTTCCGCGCCACCCCAGAGCTACGCGGCCGCAGAGTAAAATTGCTAATAACACCCAAGATAATACTGAAAAGACAGTTTTATGAAGTAAATGCTGGGCCAGCATGTCATCGACATAGATGCCGCCGGTGACAATGGCCAGAGTTAAAAGAATGAATCCTGCCCAAATTAATTCGAACAGCATAGCTTCCATGGTTTGCAGGGGGGGCAGAATACTCGGTAGCCCTTTTAAGTGGTGCTCTCGTAACATGCGATCTTGCAGAGCAAGCACGATGGCCTGCGTGGCGGCGATGGTAAGCACGCTGTAAGCGAGAATAGATAGCAATATATGGCACAGCACGCCCAGCGGCTGGTGTTGCAACAATTGCTGGCGTTCAGGAATCACGAGTTCTGCGATAAGGCTAAGGGCAGCCAGTGGGTATAAAGGAATCAGCAAATTGTGGAGTGGTCTACGCAGGCTGGTGCTTACCGTGATTAAGCAAATTAGCCATGTGATCAGTGATAGAACTTGAATAACGCCAAGATCCATGCCGTTGGCAGTGTGAATAGCGGTAATGGCGGCAATGGCATGAAACAGTACGGCAGCTAAGCCGGTAATAAGACTGCTTTTGCTAAGCGCGCGATTTAGCGAACGGTATTGCATGCCGGCGGCAAGGGTATAAAAAATGATCGCGGCAATACTGCTGTATAAATTCATCGGTATGTGTGGCCGTTATATCCGTATTGGGTGTACTGAGCGTTGGGTCTGCCTGATGACTCGGTTATACTGCTGCATTATTTTGTGCGGCGCCTCTATTTTGTGTGCAGCACAGCGACCAGATTGTAAGCGGGTTCACGGCAGTATGTCGACTTGAACCGTGTTTTCAACTTAATCACTTATAGAATTTAGAGAGTTTACGCATGTTTGAGAATTTAACCGAACGTCTATCCCAGACCCTGCGCCATGTTACTGGTCAGGCGCGGTTGAGTGAGGACAATATTGCTGATGCCATGCGCGACGTGCGTATGGCATTGCTGGAGGCGGATGTTGCGCTGCCGGTTGTGAAGGATTTTGTCGATGCCGTTAAAGCGCGCGCGGTGGGGCAGGAGGTAAGTAAAAGCCTGAGTCCGGGGCAAATGTTTATCAAGATTGTCCAGCAAGAGCTGGAGCGGATCATGGGTAGCCAAAACGAAACCCTCAATCTGGCTACTCAGCCCCCGGCGGTCATGCTGATGGCGGGTTTGCAGGGTGCGGGTAAAACTACGTCGGTTGCTAAGCTGGCGAAATTTCTGCAAGAAAAGCACAAAAAGAAAGTGCTGGTAGTCAGTGCGGATATTTACCGTCCGGCGGCAATTAAGCAGCTTGAAACTTTGGCTAATGACATTGGTGCGGGGTTTTTTCCCAGTAATATCGATCAAAAGCCGGTAGATATTGCAAAAGCGGCTATTGCAGAAGCGAAATTGCGTTTCTATGACGTGGTGATTGTGGATACCGCCGGTCGTCTGCATATCGACGTCGATATGATGACTGAGATAAAGGATTTGCACGCGGCAATAAATCCGATAGAAACCTTGTTCGTAGTCGATGCGATGACGGGCCAAGATGCCGCCAACACGGCTAAGGCATTTGGTGAGGCGCTGCCGCTCACGGGGGTTATTTTGACCAAGGCCGACGCGGATAGTCGCGGTGGTGCGGCCTTGTCAGTGCGGCATATTACTGGCAAGCCTATTAAATTTATTGGCGTAGGTGAAAAGACTGACGCGCTTGATCCCTTTTACCCTGAACGTATTGCATCGCGTATTTTGGGCATGGGCGATATTTTGTCGCTTATCGACGAGGCGGAATCTAAGCTAGATAAGGATAAGGCCGAGAAGCTTGCTAAGAAGCTTAAAAAGGGCAAGAAATTTGACTTGGAAGATCTGCGTGATCAGCTCCAGCAAATGCAGAACATGGGTGGCATGAAAGGCTTGCTCGATAAATTGCCGGGCATGGGCAATATGGCACAAATGGCCCAGAGCCAAATGGACGGCAAGATGTTTACCCGCATGGAGGCCATTATTAATTCGATGACACCGGCGGAGCGCCGCAACCCAGACTTACTGAACGGTTCGCGTAAACGTCGTATTACGGTGGGTTCTGGTACCGAGATTCAGGATTTAAACCGTTTGCTTAAGCAGCATAAGCAAATGGCGAAGATGATGAAGAAAATGGGCCAGAAGGGCGGTATGACAAATATGATGCGCGGTATGGGTGGAATGATGCCTCCCGGAGGTGGTCGTTTCCCAGGTATGTGATGCGTACTTATGAAATAGGGGTGCCGAAGGCAGATATTTAATCTGCTAACGGTACGTCTTGAGGCTTAATTTTTTGCTTCATGTTTTGTATGCAACTACTTGATAATAAAAAATATTCATCTTTTTTTCTTTGCTGGTATTACCGCTATTATTTCTCGTCAGAGTGAGTTGGTGCGATCAAACAAGAAAAAGCGCGCTAAGTGTTTCATATATCATCGAATTCCCTTATAATTCCGCGCCTTTATGGCTTCGGCCGTATAATCGCTTCGAATTTTTCGATAAGCAGGTATAAAAGCCTGCCCAAATGCTAGGAAATGAAACAAGAATGGTCACTATTCGTTTGGCACGTGGCGGCTCTAAAAAGCGCCCATTTTATCATCTAACAGTTACTGACAGCCGCACTTCACGTGACGGTCGTTTTATCGAACGCGTTGGTTTCTTTAACCCAATAGCTCGCGGTAACGAAGAGCGTCTGCGCGTTGATAACACACGCGTTGATCATTGGGTTGCTCAAGGCGCTCAAATGTCAGATCGCGTTGCGAAATTGCTTAAAGACTCAGCAGCAGCTGCAGCTTAAATGACAGCATTTGCCCCGGAAAATCGGGTTGTTATCGCTAAGATTTCGGCGGTATACGGGGTAAAGGGATGGGTGAAGATACATTCTTTCACCGATCCCATTAGCAATTTTTTTGATTATAGCGATGTTTACTTTTGTAAGTCTGGAAAGTGGCAGCGCGCAGAGTTTGATGAATGCCGCGCCCATGGCAAAGGTATTGTCGGTCACCTGAAAGGGGTCGATGATCGCGATGTGGCAGCAGCTTACTGCGGCTTAGAACTATCGGTTGCAGAAACCTTGTTACCGAAGTTAGGCAGTGATGAGTTTTACTGGCATCAACTGACTGGCCTGAAGGTAGCGACAGTGTATTCGTCAGCTGAACCTGTGTTACTTGGCGAGGTTAGTCACCTTCTCGAAACAGGTGCGAATGATGTTCTCGTGGTGCGGCAGTGCGCGGGAAGTCTGGATGATAAGGAGCGCTTGATTCCTTATGTGCCAGAACAATTTATAAAAGATATCAACCTAGAAACCGGGTTGATGTTGGTGGACTGGGATCCTGAGTTCTAGTTAAAAAGGGCAAAGGAGACGGCGTCGTGGACATATCGGTGGTGAGTCTGTTTCCCGAAATGTTCGCCGCAGTCAGCGATTACGGTGTAACCGGTCGAGCAGTTCAAAATGGTTTACTAAATATTTCGTGCTGTAACCCTCGGGATTACACCACGGATCGTCATCAAACAGTGGACGACCGACCTTACGGCGGTGGCCCCGGTATGGTGATGATGACAGCCCCGCTAGAGCAAGCGATTCAGGCTGCGAAAGCGTCGGTGGCACCGGGTGCGACGGTTATATATTTGTCGCCACAGGGCAGGCCGCTAGATCAGCAGGGTTTGGCAGAATTAGCACTACGACCGTCGCTGGTACTTTTGGCGGGTCGGTATGAAGGAGTAGATGAGCGCCTAATCGAGGCCGAAGTCGACGAAGAATGGTCGATAGGCGATTACGTGCTTAGCGGTGGTGAGCTGGCTGCCATGGTAATGATTGACGGATTGAGCCGTTTATTACCGGGGGTGCTGGGGCATCATTTATCGGCAGAGCAAGATTCATTTGCCGATGGTTTGTTAGATTGTCCGCATTACACGCGGCCTGAGCACTTTCGAGATAGAGTGGTGCCAGAGGTGTTGTTAAGCGGTAATCACGAAGCGATACGACGTTGGCGACTTAAGCAGTCGCTAGGTCGAACTTGGTTGCGGCGCAGGGATTTACTACAAAAAGTAGAGCTGAGCGGCGAACAAAATACTTTGCTGGCGGAATTTATCCGCGAGCTTAACGATTAACTGACATCTAGCTGTGAAGCTATAAACTTTCGAATTTAGGAGCATGCCATGAGCACCAACAAAATTATTGCCGAACTGGAAGCAGAGCAGGCTACCAAAGAGCTGCCGGAATTCAGCCCCGGTGACACCGTTGTCGTTCAGGTAAAAGTTAAAGAGGGTGCTCGTGAGCGTCTTCAGGCTTTTGAGGGTGTTGTCATCGGCATTCGTAACCGTGCCCTGAACTCTGCCTTTACCGTACGTAAAATTTCCCACGGCGTAGGTGTAGAGCGTACTTTCCAAACCTACAGCCCGCTGATTGACAGTATTGAAGTTAAGCGTCGGGGCGATGTGCGCCAAGCTAAACTTTACTACTTGCGTGAGCTGAGCGGTCGTGCAGCGCGTATCAAAGAAAAACTGGGCGTTAAAGCTTAAGTTTTGTAGTTTTGCAAAAAAGGCAGCCAATGGCTGCCTTTTTTGCATTTTAGGCTTATAAAATTCGTCGCGAAGCCCGCAGGTAACTGAGTGAAGGCGTTAAAAATGCCTCGAGAAATCGGGTGCTATGTGGGGGTATTCATCGCATACTTTCTGTTTCGCGTAAGTAATGTCGTCATGGAATGGCGATGCGCTAAGGCACAGTGCAATATTACATGGCATTAGCGTTAGGGTAGATGAAACTAGTTGTGACAAAATCGTTCATATTGAGATGTTCGGTGTTAGTGGAATTTGGAGAAGGTATTTGAATAATCACATGAAAGTTATTTTGCGTCGGGCTCTTTTGGTATTGGCGGTTGGTGGTGCACTGCTGCCACTGTCTGGCCAAGTGACTGCGTCAGTAGTCGTCGATAAAGCGGCAGATACCGCCATTCGCGCATCCTTTAAAGCCACTCGGCCAGATATTGTTATTAGCCAAATTGAAGCAAGCGGTATTGCCGGGCTATACATTGTCACCATGGAGAATGGTCCGACGGTTTACTCCAGCGCCGATGGCCGTTACTTTATCGCCGGCGATATGTTTGAGATCAGTGCGGCGGGTATTGAAAGCGTTGCCGAGAAAAAGCTCAAACCTGTGCGTAAAGAATTGCTTACTCAGATTAAACGCGAAGACATGATTATTTTTAGCCCCAAAGGTGAAACCAAAGGCGCTATTTACGTCTTCACTGATGTTGACTGCGGTTACTGCCGCAAACTGCACCAAGAAGTACCGCAGCTAAACGCGATGGGTATTGAAGTGCGTTACCTCGGCTATCCACGTGCCGGTTTGGGCACGCCAACCTACGACAAAATGGTGTCGGCGTGGTGCGCAGATGACCGCAAAGCGGCGATTGATTCCCTAAAAGCCGGTGCACCAGTTGATCCTAAAAAATGTACTAATCCCATCGCCGCTGAATATCAATTGGGCGCGCAAATGGGCGTGACGGGAACGCCTGCCATTGTGTTGGAAGATGGCAGCATGATCCCCGGTTATAAAACCGCCGCGCAGCTAGGGCCGATGGTGCTGAATTAAGTGTCATGCCACGGTAAATGACGTGGCATTATTCTGAAAAAGGGGCGATAAGCCCCTTTTTTGTGCCTCCATTTTGGTGTTTCGCCATCCCTCAGGTCTGAAAATTGTAACCAAATGTCATTTTTTTTGTTGTGTATCGACATGGCTCCAAGAGCACACTCTGTTCCAAAATACCCCACGAATTTTTACGCCATTCATTGAACACATTACTTGTGATGGCGTTTATATGTGTGGGGCGTGGTTTATCTCAGCGGAGTGAGTATGCAAAGAGATTGTTTTACAGAGGATCAACAACAGTTCCGCGATGCCTATCGCCGATTCCTAGAGCAAGAAGTTTTGCCACATCGAGAAGCGTGGCGCAAAGCGGGTATCGTCCCCCGTGAAATCTTTCTCAAAATGGGTGAGCAGGGATACTTGCTGACCTGGGCACCGGAAGAGCTAGGTGGCTTAGATCTTGAAGATTTCCGCTATCAGCAAATTATGATTGAAGAAGATGGCCGCTACGGTGAGGTGGGCTTGTTCCATACCTTGCATAGCCGCTTGGTCGCGCCCTATCTAAAACACTTTGGTAATCCTGAGCAGCAGCAGCGCTTTATTCCTAAATGTGTAACTGGCGAATGTATTCTTGCCGTTGCGATGACAGAGCCAGACGCGGGTTCGGACTTGGCTGGCATGAAAAGTCGCGCCGAGGACAAAGGCGATCACTGGTTGCTGAATGGTTCTAAGGTCTATATTTCTAACGGCATTCTCGCTAATGCGGTGATTGTGGCGGCGAAATCCAATCCAGAAAAGCCACGCGAAATGACGCTATTTATTGTCGAAGCGGGTATGGAAGGTTTCGAGCGTGGCCGTAATCTAGATAAATTGGGCTTAAAGGCTCAAGACACCGCTGAGTTATTTTTTAATGACGTAAAAATTCCTAAGGCAAACGTGCTGGGTGAAGTCGGGCGCGGTATGCATCACCTTATGCAAGGCTTGGCGGAAGAGCGTCTGATCACAGCGTGTATCTCTTTGGCGGCGGCGCAGTGTGCCTTCGACTTAACTAAGGAGTATGTTGAAGATCGCAAAGCTTTCGGTAAGGCGCTGTCTGAACAGCAAAACACCCGCTTTAAAATGGCGAATATGCGCACCGAAATCGATGTGGCGCAGGCTTTTATTGATCAGTGTGTTGCTCAACATAATAAAGGTAAATTAACGGCAACGTCCGCATCCCAAGCTAAACTATACTGCTCTGAGGTCGAGGGCCGCATGGTCGATGAAGGTGTGCAGCTCCATGGCGGTGCCGGTTATATGCAGGAATATGAAATTTGTAATCTGTATGCCAATGCGCGTATCAGCCGGATTCTGGCCGGAACCTCAGAAATTATGAAGGAAATTATCGCGCGTTCAATTTTTGAAAAACGCTAATTACACTCTCAACCCAAACTAAACTAATTAGGAGAAAACGTATGGATATTAACGGTAAAGTTGCAGTTGTTACTGGTGGTGCTTCAGGCCTAGGTGAAGGCACAGTGCGCGCCTATGTCGCTAAAGGTGGCAAAGTCGCTATTTTCGATATGAACGCCGATCGCGGCAACGCCATTGTTGCTGAGCTGGGCGCTGACAAGGTTAGCTTCCATAATGTTAACGTCGCGGACGAAGACTCAGTGGCGACAGCGATTGCTGAAGTTATCGCTAAATTTGGCGCTATTCATATTTGCAATAACTACGCTGGTATTGGTAATGCTGTTAAGACTTTGAGCAAAAACGGCGCCTTCCCCCTAGATGCTTATAAAAACGTGATTACCGTTAATTTGATAGGTACTTTTAACGTTGCTCGCCTTGTTGCTGAGCAAATGGCAAAGAACGAACCTTACGACGGTGCTAATGCCCGTGGCGTTATTATTAACACGGCTTCTGTTGCTGCCTACGAAGGTCAAGTTGGTCAGGTCGCTTACAGTGCCTCGAAAGGCGGCGTTGTTGGTATGACCTTGCCAATGGCACGTGATTTGGCGTCTTACGGTATTCGTGTAAACACCATCGTACCCGGTCTGATTCACACGCCATTGTTTGAAACGCTGCCTGAAGCGGCATACAAATCACTGGAAAACAGCGTTGTTAACCCACAGCGTCTTGGTCGTCCAGAAGAAATTGCTCACCTGTCAGTGATGATCGCTGAGAACGAATATATGAACGGCGAATCTATCCGTTTGGATGGCGCTATTCGTATGCAGCCTCGTTAATAAGGCGTTTAGTCTAAAGCGTGGCCGCGCAGTGCGTGCGGCCACAGTAGATTTTTGGCTGGAGCTTTTATGACGTCTTACCAAACACTCGAATACAGCAAGACCGGCGCAGTTGCCCTTATACGGCTTAATCGCCCTGAATCACTGAACTCATTCAATCGTGAAATGCGTACTGAATTACTTGGTGTGCTGCAGGATGCTAATGCAGATACGGATATTCGGGCGGTGGTCTTGGGTGCAAATGGTCGAGGCTTTTCATCAGGCGCGGATTTGGCTGAAGGCTTTTTACCAGGGCAAACCGTTGAAGAGCAAATTATAGACGAGTACGGTCCTATCCTTAGTCTACTTGGCGCTATGGATAAAACCGTGATCGCCGCGTCACCGGGCATCATGGCCGGTGTTGGCGCCGCAATCGCAATGCGCTGTGATCTAGTTGTCATGGCTGATTCCGGTAGTTTAATAATGGCCTTCAGCAATGTAGGTCTGGTGCCAGATGGCGGTGCGAGCTGGCTCTTACTTCGTCATTTAGGTTATCAGCGCTGCTATGAGTTGATGGCAGAAGGCGGCCGTTTAGACGCGAATGTGTGTCTCGCTGCGGGCATTGTGAATAAAGTTGTCCCGGCGGATCAAGTAATGACAACGGCGCAAACCTGGGCAGAGGCTCTTGCACTTCGCGCTCCTGTCGCGCTGCGAGAAATGAAAAAAATACTGCGCCAAGTGGCAACAACTAGCTACGACGAAGCCGTTGCAATTGAAGCAAAAGCGCAAAAGGTCTGTGTAGATACTGCTGATGCAAAAGAGGCGATGCAGGCATTTTTCGAAAAGCGTCTGCCAGTATTTCGCGGCGAGTAGTTCGTACTTTCAAATTATAGTGATAACGGCATTGAGCGCCGAACAGAGGATAAATCTATGAGCGATGAAGTATTAGTCAGTGTTGAAGACGGCGTGATGATTGTCACCATAAACCGTCCTAAAGCCAAAAACTCGGTGAACCTCGCGGTAGCGAAGGGCATAGCGGCGGCGATGGAAGAGCTGGACAGCAATAACGACATTCGTGCGGCTATTTTAACCGGCGCAGATAATACGTTTTGCGCAGGTATGGATTTAAAAGCATTTGTTTCTGGTGAAATGCCGGTGGTGAAAGGCCGTGGCTTTGCAGGCTTGTGCGAGCAGCCACCGAAGAAGCCATTAATTGCTGCGGTTGAGGGCTTTGCCTTGGCTGGCGGTTTTGAATTGGCCATTTGCTGTGACCTGATTGTGGTTGCAGACAATGCCAAGTTTGGTATTCCCGAAGCTAAGCGCGGCTTGGCGGCGGCAGCGGGTGGCCTGATGCGTTTGCCGCGTCAAATTCCATCTCGCATTGCGATGGAAATGGCATTGACCGGCGACTTTATCAGCGCCCAGCGCGCCTATGAATTGGGCTTAGTCAACAAGGTTGTGGAAGCGGGCGGTGCACTTGAGGGTGCAAAAGCCTTTGCTCGCAGTATCGCGGCAAATGGTCCAATGGCCGTTATTGCCAGTAAACAAGTTGTGATCAACTCGCAAGATTGGCAGCAAAACGAAATGTTCCCAGAGCAAGCCAAATTAGTTGATCCGGTATTTAGTAGTAAAGATGCCATTGAAGGTGCGACGGCATTTGCAGAAAAACGCGCGCCAAACTGGAAAGGTTGTTAATTGCCCGCAGGGCTTATAACGAGGACAAAATTATGAAAGAAGCATGGATTATCGACGCTTGCCGCACACCCCGTGGCATTGGTAAAGCAGGAAAAGGCGCATTAGCCGGTATCCACCCTCATCAATTGGGCGCAACAGTATTAAAAGCACTGGCTGAGCGCAACAATTTAAACACGGCTGATGTTGACGATATCATTTGGGGCACTAGCTCACAGCGTGGCGAACAGTCTGCAGATTTGGGTCGTATGGCTGCATTGACTGCTGGCTATGACGTTAAAAGCAGTGCAGTAACGTTAGATCGTTTCTGTGGTTCTGGCATTACTGTCGTAAACCTTGCAGCGGCATCGATTATGTCAGGCATGGAAGACGTGGTTATAGCCGGCGGCACCGAGATGATGTCGAACTACGGACAAAACGGCAATGATCCGTCAATGTTCCTAGACAACGGCAATATGGTGCTGCGTGAAGCGCATCCTCAGCCACATCAAGGTGTGTGCGGTGACGCGATTGCAACGCTAGAAGGTATCACTCGCGAAGACCTTGATAAGCTTGCGTTAACTAGTCAGCAACGCGCTGCGCACGCAATTGAAAACGGTCACTTCGACAAGAGTTTGGTTCCCGTATATCGCGCTGACGGCACGCTGGCCTTAGATAAAGAAGAATTCCCACGTCCAAGTACCACCCTAGAAGGTTTGTCACAGCTAAAGCCCGCTTTTGCTGAATTGGCTTATTACCCGCTGGATGACGCCGGTACTACCTACGCTGGTCTAGTGAATAAAGTCTACCCAGACCTAAAAATCAGCCACGTTCACCACGGCGGTAACTCGTCAGGTGTGGTTGACGGTGCCGCTGCGATTTTGCTGACTTCGCCAGAGTATGCACAAGCAAATGGCCTAAAGCCGCGCGCTAAAATTGTTGCCATGGCAAATATGGGTGACTCTCCAACCCTCATGTTAAACGCACCCGTACCAGCAACTTTGAAAGTACTAAAAAAGGCCGGCTTAACCGTTGATGATATCGATCTGTTCGAAATCAACGAAGCCTTTGCGGTCGTTGCTGAAAAGTATATCCGTGATCTGAAACTTGATCGTGACAAGGTGAACGTCAACGGCGGTTCAATGGCGCTTGGCCATCCTATCGGCGCTACTGGTGCAATCTTGATTGGCACGGTATTAGACGAGCTAGAACGTCGTGGCCTTAAGCGTGGCTTAGTAACTATGTGTGCCGCTGGCGGTATGGCTCCTGCAATTATCATTGAGCGCATCTGAGTAACAAGCAGATAAAAGGATGTAGCTAATGAGGACTCGTATTACCGAGATGTTGGGGATTAAATACCCCATTATTCAAGGCGGTATGCAGTGGGTCGGACGCGCCGAGCTTGCCTCGGCGGTGTCTAATGCCGGTGGTTTAGGAATACTGACAGCGTTAACGCAGCCAACACCTGAAGACCTGTATAAAGAGATACTACGCTGTAAAGAAATGACAGATTTACCCTTTGGCGTGAATCTCACTATTTTGCCGACCATAAATCCGGTTCCGTATATGGAGTACGCCGAAGCGATTATTCGCGGTGGCGTTAAAATAGTGGAAACCGCTGGGCGTAGCCCAGAGGATTTTATGCCACTATTTAAAGCCAATGGCGTGCGGGTTATTCATAAATGCACCTCAGTTCGCCATGCCTTAAAGGCAGAGCGCATCGGTTGTGACGCCGTCAGTGTTGACGGCTTTGAATGCGCCGGTCACCCCGGTGAAGACGACGTGACCAATATGATTTTGCTGCCTGCGGCGGCGGCCAAGCTAAGTATTCCCATGATTGCCTCTGGCGGAATTGGTGATGCGCAAGGCCTTGTTGCTGCACTGGCGCTGGGTGCCGAAGGCATTAATATGGGTACGCGTTTTGTGGCCACCAAAGAAGCGCCGGTACATGAAAATGTGAAGCGTGCGATGGTCGAGGCCGATGAACGTCAAACCTCACTCATTTTCCGTAGTCTGAACAACACCGCAAGAGTATTTCGCAATGCTATTGCTGAGCAGGTTGTAGAGATTGAAGGGCGAGACGGCAAAATCGAATTCTCCGATATTCAGCCATTAGTGGCGGGCGCACGCGGTCGCGAAAATGTGTTGGAAGGCGGAGACGTCGACGGCGGTATTTGGACCGCAGGCATGGTTATTGGCTTGATTAATGATATTCCAAGTTGCCAAGTGCTTTTGGACCGTATGGTGAGCGAGGCAGAAGCGATCATCAGTCAACGTCTGGTTGGCTTGTGTGGTGAAGACTGAGTTCCGGTAATTAGCTCTAGAATATTGGCACTTAAAAAAGCCCCGAGTTTGCGTACACCAAACACGGGGCTTTTTTGTTTTTAAAACGTAGTAAAACTATGGCGTTTAGTAACCGTCCGGCAAACCCACGTTGCCTACGGCCGCCAATTATGCGGCAGTAATTCGTTAATCTTTGACGCCCGCTGCGTCGGTAACCTTTCCATTACATCTTTTAGGTAGTTCT
>JAGPVP010000009.1 GCA_018066965.1 Zhongshania sp.
GGTGCGTCGATTCGTTTATTTGATGATGACGGCACCCAAATTTGGTCAGAGGCGAGTTTTGTCGGGATTGGCTTTGCCCATTACAAAGTGAGTAAAGGCAAAATTAAAATCGATTATATCGGCGCGCCACCGTTGGATATGTCCGATGCTGGTCGTGAATACAGCGAAGGTATTTTTGAAATTATTGATAGCGTTGAAATAAATGCTAAGTCGCTGCTGGCCTGCAGCCAATGTGCGATGCCTGCCCGAGGACCTGAAGTGTTGTTACACAACTTTGAAGCGATTGCCGCCCACACCCACGATAGAAACCGCCGCGCCTTAAGGCACTGCGGTTAATGTCGGATTAGCTTATTTCTCTAACTGAGTACGTATTGCCAACCGTTTTGCATCTGAGATAGAGGCCAAAAACCGTACGTTGGCAGAAATGGCTCTTAGTTCTTCTAACCAGCGCTGGCGTCCAGCCACTGCATCGTCACCGGCTTTTAGCAGGTCTTGGTTTTCGGCAATTTTAATGGCATTTTCAAAATAACTGCCGGAGACCGATTCTTCGCAGTGAATACGTTTTTGCAGTACCCGTTGCTTGCCGAGCGTTAGAGCGTGGTCGATGAGTTGTTTTTGATCACTAATTTCCCCCACGGCTTGCATGCGCAAAGCTCGCGCCAGTACAAGATAGGCCTCGATAAAGGGCCGTAGCGTGCCATGACCCAATATAGGCGCAATGCCTGTGAGCAATTTACGGGTTGCTTTCGCGCCTTGGGTAACGCTCTCACGCCAGTTGGGCGCGCGCTGATCAAGCTCACGTTCCAGTAGCACAATAAAGGCACTTGAGCCTTCAAAGAAAAACTCGTACTTGAACATGTCGCGCAATTTCAGTGCTTCGTTATGGAACTGGGCAATGGCATCGTCACCGGTTTCGCTAACGGCGAGTAGGGCCAGATCGGCAATAGCGCTGGTTATAAAGAAGTGAATTAAGCCATTGCGATAATAAGCCGCTGTGCGTCCTGCGTCGGTCGGCAGCATGTAAACAGATTCAATACCGTCGTTAAATGTATTTATAACGCCGGTAGTATCTAGCTCTAGTAGGCACTTTCTAATACCAGCTTCGTCAAGGTTTTGCACGTCAGTGGTGGTGGAAAACCCCAGCATATTAATAAGCTGCATGAGCTCTTGAATGTCGGTATGCATCTCACTAAAGGTTATCGCCTTGTGGCCATGTTCAAGAATGACATAACAGATGAGCGAGTTAACCGTTATTGGGGTGACGTTGTTGGTGTCTACCGCGAGTTCAAAAGCAATTTTTTGAATGTCTCTGGTTTGTGGTGTTGGGCTGCTGCGGTCGAGATGTTCGCTAATAGTGACACCCTGGCCAAAGCGGACATGGATTTTACCATGGGGATTTTTAAGCCCGCTGATATATTCCATAAACCACGACGCAGATTCTGGCCGTTTTTTACCGCCCGCTTGAATCGCATCGTAGTCGGCAACTTCGGGTACTTGATCGTAGGTGATGGATACCGGCATTAATATTAGATCCGGTGCATCGTCGCGCATATGCGCGCCTACAACATAGTTAATTAGGCCGTAACGAGGCGGCATTAATTTACCGGTGCGCGAGCGGGTGCCTTCCATTGCCCACATAAGTGGGAAGCGCTTTTCGCCAAGGTAGTCGATATAGTTTTTAAATACTACCTTGTAGACGGCATCGTTTTGGAAACTGCGTCGAATGAAAATGGCGCCGGAGCTGCGCAGTAAGGTGCCAAGGCCAGGTAAGCTCATATTGATACCGCCGAACATATGCAGCGGGGTTAAATTTTGGTCGTGAAAGATGGTCATCAATAAGAAACCATCGATATGAGATTTGTGGGTAAATAAAAACGCGACGGGCTTTTCGGCGAGTAACTTACGAATACGTTCGATGTCGCCAGGTGCGTAATCGATTTCTTCGTTAAAGCCGCGGGTATACATAAAACGCCCCAGCGCGGCGGCAAGGTCGGTGCCGAGTGTGGTTGGTTTTGCCGACATTTCGTTTAGACAGAGCTTGGCTTCTTTAATTAAGCTGTCCATTGAACGGCCGGTGGACTGGCTTATCTCAGCTAGTGCCTTGATAACAGTGGGCTTGCGAATAACTTCGTCGGTAAGCAGTTGTGGAATTTTGTAGCGCGCGCCTTTGGTTTGGCGCTCAATTTTTTCGAGCGCCAAAAATGCCGAGCGATCAATAAATTTAACCAGATTTTCGGTGCCACCGTGTCTGCGTTCATGGTTTGCGCAGCTTGCTTTTAATTGCTCTAGGGTGGCACCGTTGCCGACGGTAATGCTGTGGCTGTCGCCGCCTTTGCGTAGTCTGAGTCGCTGCTGAAACCAGCCTGGGTAATCACGGTTGCCGGTGATTAAATCGCGCAGTGAGATGCCTTGAATATCGCGAGGTGCCCGCATTTGCCAGCATACTCGAACCGGCACAAAATAGGGGTTGTCGTTTGATTTGGTGAGTTCTAATAACTGGGTGTTCGAGCGCTGATTACGGTCTTTTACGTTTCGTAATTGGCGATGCACAACGTGGTAAGTTGCACCTTTGGGTTGGTTTTTGCGGATAGCGTCTTCTAACAGGCGTTTTTCAGTTCGATTAATGCTGTCGACAATAAAAACTAAAGGTCCAGAAATCGTTTCGGGCCAAGGGTTGTTGCGAGCTTCTTGCATATTGCTATTCCTTTAGTGCTATACCGCTAGATTATCACTATTAAAATTATTGTAACTTCTTATTCTGTTTTACCGAATACGTTAAGTATCCACTATATACCTTGCACTCGTCCTTATATTTGTTGTTCTAGCCACGCGTGTATTTCGGCATAGATTTCGAACTTCTCAGGTTCTAGGAAAATCTCGTGGTAAAGACCAGGGTAAATCTTAAGGGTCTTATCAGCCGAGGAGATACGGGCGTACAATTTTTCTGAGCCGGTGGGCGAGGCCATTTTATCGTCGCCACCATGCAGGATTAGCATGGGTAGGGTAATGCTTGCCGCATTTTTAAGTGCGTGGTCACCGGTACGTAAAATCTCACTAATTAGACGTGCCCGAATTTTGCCGGTGAATACCAGCGGATCATTGCGGTAGGCTTCAACCACAGCGGGGTCGTGGCAAACATCATTAGCCTCTAGCTGCAGTACGGGAAGCTTGGGGAGTATTTTTGATAAACCCTGAAGAAACGCTTTTTGTAGCGGGCTCACCACGTCGCCGGTTGCTAACGCCGCACCGGATAAAATACAGCCGGCGAGTTTTTGCTGATGTTCCAATAAGTACGCAGTTGAAATAACGCCGCCCATGCTGTGGCCGACTAAGAATAGTTTGCTGCCTGGATGCAGTGCGGCAACTTTGTCGCAGTATTGATCCAGTGTATTCAAAAAGTCGTCAAAGCGATTGATGTATCCGCGCAGGCCTTGAGAGTGACCGTGGCCCTCGTGATCTAGGGCGTAAACGGCGAAACCTTGTTCGGTAAAATAGTGAGCGATGTCGACGTAGCGATTACTGTGTTCGGCCAGTCCGTGCACCAGAATTAGCACGGCTTTGGGCTTGCCAGTGGGCTGCCAGTTCTGGGTGTAAATGCGACAACCGGAGCGGCTGTGTAAAGTACCTTGTTGGTGTGTCATTGCTTAGCTTCCATTGCGACATCGGTTCTAGTTTGCTGTGAATCGGCAATCAAGCGCAACTCCATATCTCGTAAAATGCGATCTAGAACATGGCTGACGCTGGTTTGTAGGCGAATAGTTTCTATGTGCGGCCAGCAGGCGCGCTCACCATCGCGAATCATGTCCATGACTTCTTCGGTGCTGCGGCCAGAGAGCAAACCAATGGGGCTGTGTAAACGGCGGGGCGGCAGAATATTTATGTCACCGGTATACGTTTGTGCTAACACTGAGCTGGTCATGTTTACTAGTTTACTAAGACTGGGGTTGAGGCCCACAGGTTTGGCAATAAGCTTGGTGCCTGCCAATAGCCATTCACGGGTGGTATTGCGCATGGCGTGCTTGATAATGCCCCAGCCATGTTGGTCTTTGGACTCGGACACAAAGGGCAGGGCAATAGGATTGGTTTGGCTAACAATAAAATGATTAACGCCGTATAAGCGAGCCACACGTTTTATGGGCATGTCGTCGCTGACTGAGCCGTCAATCCATTTACGCGATGCCAGATAGGCTTGGCGCTCGCCGCGTTGATTTTTTGCCGCAAGGGTGACGGCCGGAAATGCGCCAGGAAATGCGCAGGAGGCCATGACCGCCTCGCGAATCATGACATTGGGTGAGGCCACGGCATTGAGTAATCGCGAAGATTGGTGTTTTTCAGCGGGCGCTACCGAGACATTAATTTGCAAGCCGGTGAGGTGATATGCCTCTTGGAATGTTAGGTCGGGTATTAAACGCTCATAAAGCTGGGTTACCGCTTCGGGTGAAATCGCAGCGCGCTTAAATATATTTAGGCCGGCGAGTACGCCTGCTTCTTTTTCTACTTCAAAGCGGATGTACTCTGGCGCAAATATTTTTGCCAAGTCAGCCCGCGAGTGAGTGCCAACCAAGGCAGAAATTAAGGCACCGCCACTGGAGCCAGAAATAATGGGCGGCAGTAATTGCTGTTCCCATAGCGCTTTAACAACACCAAGGTGAAAATATAAGAGGGTGCCAGAGCCGCTTAACATGAGCGCAGAACGGCCAAAGCAGTGGCTGGCGCGCTGGAAAAATTCAAATTTTTCCTCCAGCGTAATATCGTCAGCCTTGTCGCTGGCCAAGTGCAGTAGTGAGGAACCGATTTCCTCTATGTATTCAACAATGAGGCTTTTGGTGCCAAAGCGAGCTTTTTTGTACAGGCTGGAGCTGCCCATGCCACCCATATTGCCGTGAATGCCTTCGTTAAGGGCAAACAGCAGGCCTTGGTTGTCGCCACTGGCACGCATTCCTCGCAGTCGTTCTAGGCGGTGCCGAATCGATTTGAAATCATAGAGACCGCTGCGGTCGACGTTCTTCCAGTAATCTAGGCCGGTCAGTTCGTCGCTGCGAATGGCGGCGGCTTTCCACTGTTCATAGCTCTCTGCTTTATCTATTTCTTGGTCGATTACGTCTTGGCGTCGAGACATTGTTTTATACGCTCCGGTCGGCGGCGGCAGGTGTAGTGTCTGCAAGTGCTTTCAATTCTTCAAAGGCCTTATTTAGGCAGGCAATGAAAAATGGCAGGTCGGGGATAATACTTTTGGCACTGGTAATACTAAACGTCATTTCACCATTGTAACTCAGGGTGACAATAAACAGGCCCATGGCGTCTGCCAGCGGCACCATGCCATATTGGTGGAGACATTTGGCGCCATTGATATACAGCGGAATTTGCGGGCCGGGTACGTTTGATACTGCCAGATTGCAGAGTTTGGCGGTGATGTTCGAGGCGAGAATAAGGCGACTAGCCACTGCCATGGTGGAGCCAGGCATGTGCTTGCTAAGGTCGGTCATCAAGCGTGCTGACACACCCGACTTTGCCGCTTTGGACAATTGGGTGGCTGCGGTAATCGCGCTTAAGCGCGCTAGCGGGTTTGCGATATGGGTGTGTAGGTTTGCCGACATGGCCGTAATGTCATTGCCTTCTGTGCTGTCTTTGTTTGATTTTGGGGTGCGAGCATTAATGGGTACCCACGCAACTAAGGGCGCTTCCGGTAAGTCTTGGTGGGCAAGCAGATAGTGGTGGAGGCCGCCGCTACAAATGGCGAGCACAATGTCGTTTAGTTTGCTTCCCGGCACTAATGCTTGCAGAGCTTTTAATTCTGTAAGCGCAAAGCTGAGCGCGGCAAAACTTTTCTGTGGCGGCACGGGATGGTTAAACCGACTGTGGGCGACGGTATTGCCGTGCTTGGTATCGCCTTTGTTTAATAGCGATTTAATGAGGCCGGGCGCAAGGCTCGGCACGCTGCGGGCGGCAGTGTTCATAAATAGCAGCGGTGAACGAATGTGGTTGTGTATGGCGTTGTAAAGCATTTTTCCTGTTGTGGGTTCTTCATCATGCACTGAAGGTTGGTGGCTAATGTCAGTGGCTGGGGTGCCGTTTGGGTCGATATCGCTTAGCGCTTGAAAGAATCGCATGGCCGATGTGCCATCAATCGCCACATGATGTATTTTCGCGATCAGCGCAAAGCTGCCTTTGGGGACGCCAGCGCATTCGGTATTGTCAATGTTATTGAGATCTTTAACAATATGAATTTCCCATAATGGCCGGTTCATGTCCATGGGGCGGGAGTGAATGGCTGCGGCCTGCTCGCAGAGCTGCTGCCAGTTGCCGGGGGTGGCAAGGCCAACATTGAAAAGATGGCTGTCTAAGTCGAAATGGCCGTCGTCAATCCAGTAGGGGTAATCTAAATTTAGGGGTAGGCGCTTGAGCTTGCGAGTAAATATGGGGCTGACGTGCAGGCGACGTTGAACGTGTTCTTTAATCGATAAAAAACAGTCGAAGTCCTTGTCGTTAGCTGGTGGAGCATACAGGCAGATCATAGTGGCATTCGACAGGTTGTTTTCAGTTTCCATGTATAAAAACTGCGAGTCCTGAGGTCTTAGCTGAGTCATGGCGCTGTTACTCTTATTGCTGATTATTGAGTTTGCTTGCTGCTGTATTTTTATCTGAAGTTCGGTGCTTTAGCTGTCACCTTTTGGCGCCGCTTTTTTTGCCCTTGGCTTTGGTGATGCGGCAAGTTTGGCCGCTGGTCTCGCTTTGGCAGGGGAAGCAGTTTTTGTGCCGTCTTGGTTTTCTGCGTCAAAACCGAGGGCGACCAAGAACTGATTTCGGACCTCGTTGATGTGGGTATTTAAATCAGCTTTGCGCCAGGAGTCGGTATTGATGGCGGGCAATATCTCCACCGTTACCGTGGCTGGGTGAAATAAGAAGTCGCCCTTGGCTTGCACGTCGGCGGTGTTGTGAATCACCACGGGTAGAATCGGCACGCCGGCATCAATTGCCAAATGAAAGGCGCCTTTTTTGAATGGGCCCGGTTTCATTGAACTGGAACGGGTGCCTTCGGGGGCGATCGCGACACTGCGCCCTTCGATCTGCAAGGTGTCGACCAGCGGCTTCATGAGATCGATGGTGTTTTTGCTGTCTGAACGGTCGATTGGAATGATGCCCGCGAATTCGTAGGCATTGGCCAGCAGGCGAAATTTGCCGAACTCCTTTTTGCCGATCCCTGCAAAGTTGTCGCGCAGCAGCTTCATAATAATGAAACCATCGGCTTGGCTTTGATGATTGAATATCACTACCGCCGGGCCGCTGTTTGCCATGTTTTCTGGGTTGCGAACCTTTAGCTCCATTTGAATCAGCGCGCAGACAAAGTCTGAAAACGACGACACCATAAAGTTGCGACCAGTAATGCTCGAGCCGCTGAGCTTAGATACACCCAATCCCCCAAAATAGGCACTTATCAACGAGGTGTATACTCCGACACTGCGTAACGTTTTGCCGATACCGCGTGTACGGCTGCCAAAGGTTTGGCTTGACCAGCCATTGGTTTTAGCGATTTGGCGAAGGCGCTTATTGGGATTTAAAGGCCGGGGGTGGCCGACAATGTCGAGTAGCGGTAGGTCTTCATCGCTGTCTGAATAGAAGTAGCTTTGGCCTAAATCGATATTGTTTTGAGCAGCAAAGCTGCCCGCTGCCAGCACTTTGCCTTGGCCCCAGCACACCGGAGAAACGACCTCGCCGGTAAATACGCCATTCTCGACTTGGTATTGGGTGCATAGAATATGTTCGACGCCCAGCTCTTTCGCCGCATCGGCGAGCTGATATTGGCTAGCAGACGACACAATCACGATCTGGTGGCCCTGCGCACGGTGTTTTTCAATAAGTGCGCGGGCTTCGGGGTATATCAGCTTAAAGATATTCTTTTCGTAAACCTGCCGGCCAAGGTCAGCAAAATCGCTTTCTAGCATGCCTTTTAGGTGAGAAGTGCCAATCGTCATCAGCTCGTCGGCATTAATAAGCTTGGCGCGGTAGTTGACCATGCCTAAAATCACTTCGGTGATTTGATTGCGCCCGAGCAATTTGCGCTTTACCTGCTCCTTTAATAGATAGTAAGCCGAGTAGCCGGCAATCAGGGTGCCGTCAAAATCGAAAAAGGCGGCGGTCTTGTTGCTATCAAGGGCTGGAGTAGCTGCTTTATTTTGCATATTTTGTCCGCTGGGCAGTGATAATAATAAGTACATAGGCGAAATGTAACCAAGCTTACTAAATTGTGCATCGGATCAGGGTGCGAGTCCAGTGCTTTCCTTAGCGCGACTCGGTGTTAATTAAGGCGGGCTTTGGGGGAATATTTACTATTTAGTGCTTGTGCGATGGTGCTAGGCAGATGACGATTGCGGTTGAATCCTTTATTGTACGCCCCTTTATATTGTTGAGAGCATAAACCAATGGATGACTTCGCTGAGATCCGGCCCTATCACGACGATGAAGTCGCGCCGGTTTTAGCCAAGTTGCTGGTCGACCCTGAGTTGCTGAATGTGGTCGCAAATCTGCGCATTCCCAAACTCAATCGCTATCTGCCTTGGTTAGTTCGTCCTTTAATAGCGTGGTATTTGCGCCGCGAATTCAAGGGCGTCAACAATGTGGCGGATTTTCAGTTGATCATTAAGCGTTATATGGACGCGATGATCGAAGATCATACCTGCAGTTTTAATGTTTCGGGCTTAGATGTATTAGATTCGAATGCTGCGTATTTATTCATTAGCAACCATCGCGACATCGCCCTTGACCCAGCCTTTGTAAATTATTCTTTGTATCATCATGAGCGCAGTACGGTGCGTATTGCGATTGGTGACAACTTACTTTCCAAGCCTTTCGCCGCAGACCTGATGCGTCTTAATAAAAGCTTTATTGTGCGCCGTTCAGCCCGTGGGCCTCGGCAGATGCTGGCGGCGTTTCGGCAATTAGCGAACTATATTCGTTTTTCATTGCTGGAAGAGCGCAGCTCAATTTGGATTGCCCAGCGCGAAGGGCGTGCCAAAGACGGCAACGATGCCACCGAGGCGGCGGTAATAAAGATGATTGGTATGGCCCAGCAAAAGCCGGACGAGAGTTTTTCTGACTACATCAACAAGCTCAATATTGTGCCGGTATCCATTTCTTATGAATGGGACCCGCTAGACGCGGCCAAGGCCCAAGAATTGGTGAGAGTTGAACGTGATGGTGCGTATTTAAAGGCCGAGCACGAAGATTTAAAAAGTATCGCCGTGGGTGTGCTTGGCAATAAGGGTGATGTACATGTGAGCTTTGGCGCGCCCTTAAAAGGTGAATTCGCCGATGCGGCGATGGTGGCGGCAATTTTAGACGAGGCGATTATTGATCAGTATCGTCTGCATGCCAGCAACGTGCTGGCGTATATGCGTCTTTATAATAATGAAAGCTGGCGCGAATTGCGGGTGCCAAACATCACCGACGCTGACGTGGCAGATTTTGAACAGCGTTTCGCTAAAATCCCTCAGGAATTTCGTGTTAAGGCGATGGAGATATACGCCAATCCGGTGCGCAATCAATTGCGCAGCCGAGATTTGCGGGCAATAGACGAGGCGGTGTAGGTGCTCACAGATGCACTGAAAAAAGTGATTCAAGACGCGTACCGGCAATTTCTAGATGTAAAAGCGCTGCGGCCTCGCTATGGTCAGCGGCTGATGATTGCCCATATCGCCAGAGTGCTGGGTGGTGTGAAGCGCAATCAAGAGTTTCAGCGCGGTGGTGGCGATCATCTCTGTGTGGTTGAAGCGGGTACAGGCACGGGTAAAACCTTAGCCTATGCGGTTGCGGCTATTCCTATTGCCCAGCAAACCAACAAAATCCTCGTGATTTCCACCGCAACGGTAGCCCTGCAAGAACAAATTATTTACCGCGATCTGCCTGACATCCTCACCAATAGTGGTCTGCAATTTACGGTTAGCCTGTCTAAGGGCCGCCGCCGCTATATCTGTTTGTCTAAATTAGACCAGTTGCTGTCGGGGGCAGACGCCAAGGTCCTACCTTTATATATAGACGAACACATGGCGGCGCCAGACGCCGAAAGCCTGTCTTTATATACCGATTTTGCGCAGAAAATGGCGACCGGAAAATGGGCCGGTGACCGCGATGACTGGAGCACGGTTATTGCCGACGATAAATGGGCTAGGGTCACTACCGATCACGCCCAATGCACAGGTCGGCGCTGCAGCCACGTTAAGCAGTGTAGTTTTTTTAAGGCCCGCGAATCGCTGACTCAGGCAGATGTGATTGTGGCCAATCACGATTTAGTGCTCGCCGACCTCGCCTTAGGTGGCGGGGCAATACTGCCACCGCCGGAAGAATGCATTTATATCTTCGATGAAGCCCATCATCTGCCCGATAAAGTCATCAATCATTTCAGTGCTAATTTTCGTCTTGCGGCGACCGAGCGTTGGCTAGAGCAAATTGAGCGCGCCTTGACCGCCATGATTGCGGTGCCGGCCATGGACATGACGGCGCGTGGACAGCTAGAGAGTTTACTGACTCAGCTTATTGCGGTGCGACGTGGTTTGGCTCCGCTGCGGCCCTTGCTGGAAGAATTACTAGACGGCGCTGAAGAGCGCCAGGGCACCAAGAGCGTTCGCTTCCCGGATGGCATCGTGCCAGCCGATTTGGCGGCTCACGCCAGAAACATGCTGGACGGTTTTAGCGCTGTGATTCAGCAGGCAGAAAGGATTATTGATACCTTTCAAGACAGCTTGGACAGTAATCAATTATTGGCTAGCCGCGAAGTGATGGAACAGTGGTTGGCGACGGTGTCTGCGGCTCGGTTTCGGGCCGAAAATGCCGGTGCGCTGTGGCGGTCCTACGCCGCCGATGCCAGCAAAGAAAAGCCGCCCAATGCGCGGTGGATGGCGCTGGTCGAAACGGGCCAAGGCTTGTTTGATATTGAATTAAACGCTAGTCCAATTCTAGCTGCCAATGCGCTCAAGTCAGCGCTGTGGTCACGTTGCTATGCGGCGGTGCTAACATCGGCAACCTTGACGGCATTAGGCAGCTTTAATCGCTTTAGTATGCGAGCTGGCCTAGATACTGATGCCAGCTTTGAAGTGGTGCCCAGCCCCTTTATGCACGCCGAGGCGGGCGAACTGCACGTGCCAGCCATGAATTGCGACGCCGGCGATGCCGAGGCGCATACCGCGGCACTCATCGAGATGTTGCCAGAGCTTATGGCGCCGTCGGCGGGTAATTTGGTGTTGTTTTCGTCGCGCAAGCAATTGCGCGCGGTGCGCGAAGGTATGCCAGCAGATTGGCAGGGGCGTATTCTCGCGCAGGATGATCTGCCCAAGCATGAGATTCTAAGTCAGCACCGCAAGCGTTTAGACATGGGCGAAGGTAGTGTTATTTTTGGTTTGGCGAGTTTTGCCGAAGGGGTGGATTTACCCGGTAAGTATTGCTCACACGTGCTTATCGCCAAAATTCCGTTTGCGGTGCCGGAAGATCCCGTAGAAGAGGCGCTAGCAGAGTGGATTAGCCGCAATAATGGCAATCCGTTTATGGATATTACCGTGCCAGACGCCGCCGTAAAATTGATTCAAGCCAGTGGGCGTTTGCTGCGTAGCGAGTCAGACGTGGGCCGCATTACAATTTTAGATAGACGCATTGTCACACGCCATTACGGCCGAAAAATGTTGGCATCGATGCCGCCGTACCGGCAGATAATTGAGTAGTATGTGGGTACGAGTGATTGCATGAGTAAATATTCAGATGTGGCTGCGATTTTAATAGATATTGAGGCCGAGCTACGTCGAATTGGCTGCTGGGATGCTGAACCGCCTGCACCGGAAGCACTGCGCAGCGAGCAGCCTTTTGCCATCGATACGCTTAATTTTGCGCAGTGGCTGCAGTTTATCTTTATTCCCAGAATGCAGTTTTTGATTGATCAGCAGCAAGATTTACCGCGCGCCAGTGGCATTGCGCCTATGGCAGAGGAATATTTTAGCGGCTTGCTGTTGCCAGTTGGCGGTTTAATGGCTGCCCTGCACGCAATGGATGCGTTGCTGGGCAGCCATTAATTTAGCTGTTACCGGTTTCTTCTGCAGCCATCACCATACGCACCAAATGGGCTAATGAGCGCACGCCCATTTTTTCCATTACACGGGCGCGGTGAATCTCTACAGTCCGCTGGCTGATATCTAAATCGTAGGCGATAACTTTGTTGGCTTTGCCTTCGATCATAAGCTCCATGACTTGATTTTCGCGGGGGGTGAGATCCGCTAATTTGGCGCGAATTTTATGCTTTTCTTCAAGGTCGGCTCTATTCTCAGCATCAGCGGCAATGGCCTGCTGGATTTTGCCCAGTAGCTCCTCTTCGCGGTAGGGCTTTTGAACAAAGTCCACTGCGCCCCTTTGCATTGCGTCCACCGCCATGGGTACATCGCCATGACCGGTGACAAAGATAATCGGCAAAATAGAGTTGCGGGTATTGAGTTGGCGCTGTAATTCCATACCGTTCATGCCCGGCATGCGAATATCGAGTACCATACAACCGGCCATGTCAGTGGTGTAGTCTTCTAGAAACGAGTCGGCTCTAGAGTAGCTAATTACTTTGTGGCCAACTGATTCCAGCACCATTTGCAGAGAATCTCTTACGGCTTCGTCATCTTCAACGAGGTAAACCGTCGCTTCTATAGTCATTATTACGTCCTTGCCGTTACCGTTTTATAATATAGTCAGGCTACCATGAAATGATAAATCATGGGCATGCTTAATCGGTGATTTATTGATTGATACTGGCGAGAAGCGTCAAGACTGGATAAGCTTCCGCCTAATAAGCCGCAACGCAACGATGCGATTGCCATACAACAACAAGGGTTGCGCATGCGAACTAAGCGCAGTTTAGTACAGATTTATCTCCTCAGCCTAGTCGCATTGTCTGCGATTCCTTTGGCGATATTTGGCTATATCTGGATTGCTAAAGAATACGAACGGTACACGCAGCAAAGTGAGGCGTGGAAAGACAGCTATGTGGAATCTCGCCGCGAGCTATTGCGCAGAGAAGTGGGCAAGGCGGTTGAGTATTTAGACTTTAAACATACTCAGCTCAACCGGCAGCTTTACAATGACCTGCGCCAACAGGTCGCGGTGGGTATTTCTTTAATCGAAGACACCCGCAAAGAGTTCGTCGGCGAGAGCAAGGCACAACAGTTAACGCGCTTGCGGGCGACGATGACCTCGCTGCGATTTTTGAATAATAAAGGCTTTTTCTTCTTATTTGACGGCGATGGTCAGGTTTTATTGCCGCCAATGAACCCGTCCACAGAAGATCGAATGGCCGATAGCGCGACGGTAAATGCGTTTTCTTCGCAAATCCGAGCCGCATTAAAAGATAAGAAATACGATTTCTTAGAATACCGTTTTACCGACACCAATAGCCAAGTGGCAACTGAGCGCAACTTCAGCTTTGTGTATTATTACAAGCCGCTGAATATTTATATGGGTGCCAGTATTTACCTGCGCGATGAGCTTAATCGCTTGAAGCGGGAAGTGATTGAACGTATCGCCGCGGTGCCTATCGATCCCGATAATTCCATCCTTTTTGTGGTTGATAAAGACGGCCGTCAGCTAGTAAACGCCTACGACCCAAGTTCGGTCGGTGTGCTAATGCCAGATATTGTTGATGTTAGTTCTAAAGTGGGCGGCGACGAACACAGCCTATTCACCGAGCTGAGCTGGGTGGATCGCGACGGTCAGAAAAAGCCGGTTATTTCCTATATTCGTCGATTTGAACCCTGGGGCTGGGTGTTGGGTTCCGGCGTATTTCTGGATGAACTCAACGTTAAATTAAGCGATGAGCGCGCCGCCTTGCAGGAGCGCGTCAAAGAGCATATTCGCTTTATAGTGATTATCGCCTTCGCCTTAATGATTTTTTCGACGATTGCAGCGCGCTGGTTGGCGCGACGAAGTGCAGCCGGCTTCCATATATTTCAGCAGTTCTTTGCCGACGCGAGCAAGCGTTCAACGGCAATAGATATTAAGCGCCTACCTTTTGCCGAGTTTCAGCGCTTAGCGGAAGACGCCAATTTTATGGTGGAAAAGCGCACAGAAACTGAACGCGCTTTAAAACTCAGTGAGCGTCGTTTCCAGCTGGCGCTAGATGCGGCACAAAACCATCTGTGGGATTTAGATTTGCAGACCGGCCTCGTTACCGTCGGCGAAAGTTTCTATCGCATACTGGGTTATGACGCGCCCGCTAAACCTTATCCAGTAGCGGCGTTTAAACACATAGCCTGCCCCGATGATTTGCAAATTATAGCCTCGGCGGTAGACAGTTGGCTGGGCTTGGCCACAGGCAATAGTGTCGAGTTTCGGGTGAAAGATCGGGCGGGTAATTTCCGGTGGATTTATAGCCGCGGTGATGTGGTTGAGAATGATCAAAACGACAAACCTATTCGCGCCATGGGTATCATGACCGATGTCACTGATCGCAAGCGCATTGAACAAGAACTGGTGAATGCGCGTATCGCCGCTGAAGATGCGCTACATGCAAAAAGCCAATTTTTATCCAGCGTTAGTCATGAGTTGCGGACTCCTTTAAATGGCGTGTTGGGCTATGCGCAGCTATTACAGCGTGACTCTGGAATCCCCGCGGGTAGTCAGGAATATTTGCGGGCAATTGAAAGTTGTGGCAAGCACTTACTCACGCTAATTAATGACGTGTTGGACTTGGCGAAGATCGAAAGCGGCAATATCGATATCGTTTGTCGGGCTAATAAACTAGACGATATTGTTGCCAACGTCAGTGATATTGTCGCCCATAGAGCAAAGTCGAAAGGCCTAGATTTTATTGTTGATCGCTCCCCTAATTTACCTGAGCAGGTTCAAGTCGATGAAGTAAAACTGCGGCAGGTGCTGGTTAATTTACTTGATAATGCGGTCAAATTTACCAGCGTAGGTACGGTAGTTTTAAAACTCCATGCCGACTTTCAAAACCATCAGCTGATGTTCTCCGTCACCGATAGCGGCATGGGGATTCCCCAAGAAAAACTGCGCGATGTGTTTGAACCCTTCCGGCAGGTGAATCCACAAGACGGTAAAGGCACCGGCTTAGGTTTGTCTATTTGCCGGCGCTTAGTCGAGGCGATGGGCGGAAGCTTAAATGTCAGCAGCGAATTTGGTCGCGGCAGCTGTTTCTATTTTGACGTGCCCTTATTGCAAATTGGTGCCAACGACCTAGTTGATGACTTGACGGTAGATGTTGTCGATGCCCTTCCTGAGCTGTTGGCGGGTGTGGGTCAAAATCCCGCAATTATTATCGCGGATGATGTCGCGGTAAATCGCCACGTATTACTCAGTATGCTTGAAGACGTTACCACTGATATTAGAGAGGCTGTTAATGGCCTTGAGGTAATTGAGCACCTGAAAGAGCGCAGCGCAAAATTAGTGCTCATGGATTTGCGCATGCCGGAAATGGACGGCATGGAAGCGACACGCATTATTAAGCAAGAAATGGGTATGAGCGAGGTTGCGATTATTATGGCCTCGGCAACCACCGATGAAGACATGATGGAAGAAGCTATCCAAGTAGGCTGTAATGGCTTTTTGCCTAAGCCGATAAGTATTGGTGATCTTCTCAGCATTGTAGCCGCTACCTGCGGTATTGAAGAGCAAGATGCGGTGACGGCCACCGCCGTAGTCGCGAATGACATGCCCGCTATTGATATGGTGTTGCCAGATGACAAAGACCTGCAGCAGTTAACCGCGGCGGTGGATCTGGGCGATGTAACGGGCTTGCGTGAGCAGTTACAGCAATTGCGTAAACGCAATCCGGAATGCGATGGTTTTATCGACGAGGCGGAAGAATATCTCCGTGAATTTGACTTCGATAAATTAGCGCGGCTTTTATTGCAGGCGTCGCGTGAGGCTAACTTGAATGACGCCTGATCGCGGTAGCGAACAGATTTTGTTGGTTGATGATAATCCGACAAACTTGCAGGTATTATTTAAAACACTTGAGGGCAGCGGCTATCGTTTGTTGGCGGCCCGCGATGGCGAGGCGGCACTGTATACGGCGAAACGTGCTCGTCCCGCTTTAATTTTACTCGATGTTATGATGCCCGGCATGGATGGCTTTGAGGTCTGCGAACACCTTAAAGCAGATCCGGAAACTGCCGATATTGCGGTCATTTTTTTGTCGGCGTTAACGGATAGCCAATCTAAAGTACACGGTTTGGCTATTGGCGGCGTGGATTATATTGCCAAGCCTTTTCAGACTGATGAAGTGCTTGCTCGGGTGCGGACGCACATAAAAATTCAGCGTCTTGAGCGCGCCTTGGCACGTCGTAATACCGAACTGGAAGATGAAAATCAGCAAATCTTAAATGCCGTTGATGAAGGCATTGTTGGTTTAGATGTTGCCGGTCGCGTTACCTCTATGAATGCACAAGCGGCATCGATTACTGGTTGGGCGGCGGGGGACTGTGTCGGCGAGTTATTTTCTCAGTTGCACTTATTTCCTGATGACAAAGCGCTGAACGAATCTTTCGGATTGCTTTGCGAGGGTGGCGTAGGTTTACGCAAAGAACACGTTAGCATCAGCACGCGCTCCGGTCGCGTCGCACCGGTTGCGCTGAGTGGGTCACCACGTAGCGAAGGAGGGGCGGTGCTGGTGTTGCGAGATATAAGCGAGTGGCTACAAAGTCAATTTGCCCTTGAGCAAGCCAGGGCAGAAATGGATAGCCAGCGTCAGCATTTGGCGCATATTGAGCGCCTTAGTACCGGCGGTGAAATGGCGGCGGGTATTGCCCATGAGGTGAATCAGCCGCTGACCGCTGTGACCAATTATGCTCGGGTTGCTCAGCGTTTGGTGGCTGATTTGCCGGATGATCGTCGTCAGAAAATGGATGAAGTTTTATCTAAAATCACTATCCAAGCGGAGCGTGCCGCTGCGGTTATTCAACGTATGCGTAGCTATGTTAAAAAGCCCACGGGTGGTCGCGAGGTGTTGGCAATCAATAAAGTGCTTGAAGATGTGCTGGCGCTTGCAGAGGTAGATTCGCGGGTAAATGCGATTCCAGTGGAATTAAAAGTGGCCGCTAATTTACCCATGATTTTTGTCGACGAAGTACAGCTGCAACAGGTAGCGCTAAACTTGATTCGCAATGCGATGGAGTCGACGGCTAACGCGGGCCAGACTAATTCGGTGGAAGTTAGCACTTATCTTGACGGCGGGATGGTGTGTTTTCGTGTTAAGGATTTTGGTGCGGGTTTGGCGCCGGAAATAGAAGCGCAATTATTTAGTCCGTTTGTGACCTCCAAAGAAGGTGGTATGGGTATAGGCTTGTCGGTGTCTAAATCTATTATGCAGGCACACGGTGGTGATATTCGCTTTCAGCCTAACCCGAATGGCGGTGCAATTTTTAGCTGTGAATTTCCGGTGCATCATTAGGATTGATGATGATTTCCACAGCGATTTACTTGTTAGAATTTCTCCCCGTTGCTAGCCAATGTCTATGTTAAAAGCGCTTAAATCGAAACGGCTTACTGAGCTGCGCAGTCAGCAAAATGTGCAGTGTAGAGATCAACTAATTCCTATCACTATTATTCGCAGCCGACGTCGGCGCCGCAAACTGAGTTTGCAGGTGGGGCGCTCTGGCGTGGTGTTGCGCGCGCCGTTCACTACTCCCGCTACCGACATTGATATGATGTTATCTCGTCATCGCGATTGGATTTACGAACGCCAGCAATTGCTATTGAAACAGCAGGGTTCGGTTTTGCGTTATGAATCTGGCGAGCAGCACGATTATTTGGGTGAGTCGCTGGAGCTCGTTATTGTCGCAGGCAGTGGCCGCTTAACAGTGGAGCGGGGTGACGCTTGCTTGATACTTCGCGGCGACGCGGGAGATGCCGCGCATATTAGCCGCACTTTACAACAGTGGTATTTACGGCAGGCGCAGCAACTTTTTGCAGCGCGGTTAAGCCTGTGGGCGGCGCGCTTGCCGTGGGTAGAGGGTGCGCCGGAACTTAGACTTAGGCGCATGCGGTCGCGCTGGGGAAGTTGCTCTGCCGGTGGTCGTATTTGTTTAAATACCCATTTAGTGAAGGCCAGCCAGAACTGTATTGATTACGTTATTGTTCATGAGCTGTGCCACTTGCAAGAGTTTAATCACAGCCCGCGATTTTACGCCTTGATGGCAGCCGCCATGCCAGAGTGGCGGCAATACAAGGCGGAGTTGGAGTCGGTTGGCGCAAGGATAGTGCGCGAATAGTTAGTGATGTGTTATTTCGCTATGGCACTGTAATTGGTGGCGGCAACAAATAAAAATAAGCTGCTTTCGATGACACTATCCACTGGTTCACGATAATTGGTTAGGGCCCAGCGTCGGGCTATTTGTAAAACCGCGCCAACTAATCCCGCATAAATCATATCTTGGTTTGGAATATTTGAAATATCTGCCAAACCCAGTGACTGGGTTAGAGTCCTGATCAATACAGCAAACTCCTCCATAGCTTGGTAATAAAGTATATCGATGGTGTCGCTGACTCCTAAAATCTCGAATAACAAGAGTCGCGCAATGTCGGGGTTTTGATAGAGCGTGTCAAAAAAAGCGTTTAAACCCGCGCGGGAAAATGCCGCGCTATTGCGTTCGGAGCCTTCAAAGGCCGCTAACATTCGGTTTTTCAAAACGCGAGTTTGGGTTTTATACACCTCGGCTAATAAGGCCTCGCGATTGGCGAAAGACTCATAAAAATATCTCTCGGTTAGGCCGGCTGCGGTGCAAATGCTGCGAACGCTGGCAGCGGCGTAGCCATGGCTACCAATTACGCTAAGGCCGGCGCTGAGCAATTGCTCATAACGTTCGTTGCGACGTTGATCACCACTACTACCACGATAGCGGCGTGATGTTTGAGAGTCTTTGGCGGCGAGGTGGCTGGCTTTGGGGGTAGATTTTGGCATCTCGAAATTTTGACATGAGTTGATGTCAGATGTAAAGTGACATGATGTGTTGTCAAATGGTGGCTTTGCGTTTTTGCGCGATGTCACTCACCGCAAAAAAGGTGTGATTGAACGTGGAATACGATGTTGATTATTTGGTGGTGGGCTCTGGCTTTGGTGGCTCGGTATCGGCTTATCGCCTGACTCAAAAGGGTTACAGCGTTGCCGTTATGGAGATGGGTAAGCGCTGGAGCGCAGAAACGTATCCCCGTTCTAATTGGCATTTTCACCGCTGGCTGTGGCGGCCGATGCTGGGCCTAAAGGGCTTTTTTAATATCAGCTGGTTCAAACATGTACTGGTGTTGCACGGCAACGCGGTGGGCGGCGGTTCCATTACTTATGCAAACACCTTATTGGTGCCCAAACCAGAAATTTGGCAGCAGGGGAGTTGGGCCGGTTTAAAGGATTGGAGCGCTGAAATGCCAGCGCACTATGTCACTGCCCAGAGAATGCTCGGTGTCACTGAGAACCGCATCCTAGGGCCGGCAGATCACCTTCTAAAAGAAGCGGCTGAAGACTGGGGCTGCGGTGACACGTTTTATAAAACTCAGGTTGGGGTGTTTTTTGGCGATGAGGGCGAAGCGGCCGGTAAGTCCTATCCCGATCCCTATTTTGGTGGCGAAGGCCCAGACCGTAATAGTTGCATAGCCTGCGGCGGCTGTATGGTGGGTTGTCGCTACAACGCTAAGAATAGTCTCGATAAAAACTATCTTTATTTTGCCGAAAAGCAGGGCGCGGAGGTTTTTGCTGAAACGCGCGTGGTTGATGTTGTGCCGCTTAATGGCAAGGAAGACGGTGCGGACGGTTACGAGGTCACTACCGTCAGCAGTACGTCATTCCTGTTCCGCAATAAGCGCCGCTGGCGCGTAAAAGCGTTGGTGTTCGCGGCGTCGTCCTTGGGAACACAGGAGCTGTTATTTAAGCTGCGGGACAAAAAATCACTGCCCAATATTTCCTCGCAACTGGGTCGCAAAGTCAGAACCAACGCAGAATCGCTGATTGGTGTGCGCTTGCCGAAGGCCGACAATATGGATGAAGGTATTGCGATTGGCTCCGGTATTTACCTTGACGATAAAACCCACATTGAGGCGACACGTTATCCACGTGGCTCGGACGCTATGGGCTTGTTAGTCACTGCAATGATACGTGGGAAGACAGATTGGCGACGAATAATTACCTGGATCTACACCATGATTAGGCTATTGGTACGCAACCCTAAGCAGGCGCTTGGAGCCCTAATTCCCTTTGGTTTAGCCAAGCAGACGGTAATTTTACTGTGCATGCAAACCTTGGATGGCCATATCGATATGCTCTATAAGCGCCGCTGGTATTGGCCGTTTAGCAAGCGCATGGTGAGCTTTGGCCCTAAGATTCCCGCGCATATTCCAGAGGCCAGTGAGTTTGCCCTTAAAGCCGCGCGCCGTTTGGGCGGTATGGCGGGGAGTCTGATAACCGAAGTGTTATTTAATATCCCGGCCACGGCCCATTGTATGGGCGGCGCGGGTATGGGGCGCACTGCCGATGACGGCGTGGTCGATGTGCAAAGCCGAGTGTTTGGCTATCAGAATATGTTGGTGTGCGATGGCTCTACCTTGTCATCTAATTTGGGTGTTAATCCCTCGCTTACTATCACTGCGATAAGTGAGCATGCCATGTCGTTTATTCCCGCCAAGCAGATGTTATCGGGCGAGGCAGGCGATATGGATTCTAAAGTGGCAGCTGTAGGCTAGCGCCGCCGCCAAATTCCCGTGGCCCAGCGTAGCTAAATTGGGCTTCGATTCTAAGTAGCTCGCCCAGGCGGTAACGCAGTCCGACGGTGGGTAGATCCGAGTCATTGTCGCTGTCTAACCACACGTAGCCGAGCAGGACATCAACTCTGTTGCTAACTGGCAGTAACGTGCTGAGTTGGTAGGCCTTGCGAGACGACAGTTCACCAAAGCCTTTTTTCGGGGTAATGTCTGCGTCTAGGCGCAGGCTGCCCCAGCCTCCACTGTAGTTTAGATTACTGCTGACGTGGCTGCGTTGTTGGTAGCGTGTTCCCTCCGCGCCTTTCACCGCTTGTTGATAAATATCTTCAATGTCTAAGCCCAATATCCAATTGTCGACCTGGTGCTCTATACCAATATCAGCGTTGAGCTGGATGTTATCTTCTACGTCTCGGCCGCGGTCAAAGAGTTTATCTTCGTCGTATTCGGCAATAGAAATACTGCGCTCAATTACGCTAATGTTTTGAAGTTTCGCCGTCACGCCAAACTGGGTGTTGGGCATACCGTCGATGGTGAAACGGTGGTTTATTCCCAGATAATTTGTCCAGAGCGCAGATACATCTACTGACGATTGCAGCTCGCCTAAGTTAAATAGGCCCAGTACGGTGGCAAAGCGCAGACGTGTCGCATCGGCTTCGTCGTATATAAACCGTCCGCTGCCGTTAAACTCCGAACCTCCTACCACAATCCAGTCTTTATTCTGGGTGAGCAGAGCAAAATGCCCCCCCGCCGAGAAGCTGGTCTTGTCATCGGCGGCATTACGCAACTGTTCGACCAAGACGACTTCGTCGCCGGGAATAACGAGTATTCCCCGAGATCGCCCCTCGAGGGCGGCGCCTTCGTCGTAAATGCTTTTTAAGTTATCTAATAAGCGGTCGTTGTCGTTCAGAAAGGCGTAACCATCACCTTGGAGTGTGGTGTCGGAATAGTGATTTTCTGTAGGAAATGCGGCAGAGCGACTATGCAATGTACTAAGCCGCTTGTCTGCATAGGTGTCGTCAGTGGTGTCGGCGATGGCCGGTGCCGATAAATAGACTAGGCCGGTGAAAAGCAGTTGTGTTACTTGGCGAGGCGTAAATATAGGCAAGTGGCTATTCATCCTGTTGACGGTATTATTTTGACCGATTTTTGGTCGTTATTTTTATTAAGGATTTGGCAGAATAGTGGAGCTGAACCGAGGCGGCAAGCACATCGCTGGTGTTTTGTGTAATATCGCCAAGCATTGTTTAGTGGCTTAACGGTGCGGTGCTTAACAATAATAAAACTATGAGTGAGCTTTACACGAGCCGGAATTTGGTTCTCTGGCAAGGAAAAATCGCACGGAATGAGGAGTTTATACTCGTAAACGACCGATTGAGTACGATTTTTGCCAAAAGTAGGCGTCTTTAAGCGATGCCGGCAGAGGGAAAATAACTATCGTGCAAAGGCCTCTATGAGAGTTTTTTGATGATGACATCTCAATGCAAAACTATTTGCAGTTATCCCCTGTTACTCAAAATAGTGCGGGGCTTAGTGGGCAGCCTCTTTGTTTTGGCAGGTTGGCGCTTTGATCGCAAGCAGCCTATTGCGCGTAAGTACGTCATGATTGTTGCTCCGCACACCAGTAACTGGGATTTTTTTCTTATGGTTGTGTTGGGTGCAGGTTTGGCGCGGCAGGTGCGTTTTATGGGTAAACACAGCTTATTTAACGGTTGGCGTGGCAGCCTATTACGTTGGCTTGGTGGCGTGGCTGTTGAGCGCAGCAGTCAGCATAATTTTGTGTCTCAGATGGTGTCATTGTTTCAAGAAACCGATGACATGGTGCTGATTATTGCGCCGGAAGGCACGCGTGGCAAAGTCGCTGCATGGAAGGGTGGCTTTTACCATATTGCCGCAGGTGCGGGGATTCCCGTGTTGGCTGCACAACTAGATTACGCCAAGAAAACCGCCATGATTGCGCCAGAATATCGTCTCAGTGGTGACTACGACTGCGATCTTGCACAAATTCAGGCGCTGTATTCTGACGTTACCGCTAAATATCCTGAGCAAGACAGTAGCTGCTTTTAATCTTGGTAGTTGTGTGGCTTTAAACCCACGACTGTGATTTTTGTGTCTATAGTAGAAACAGTGCTCGTTGCTTGTCGATTTTTATGCCGGCCAGTGCAAGCTAGTAAATGCCTGCTTATACCTAGTAATTACTTTGTGTGAGCCAAGTTTAAGGTCATTGTGATGAGTATTGAGAAAATTACGCGCTAGCTAGGTGGAATACACAATATTGCTGTGCGGCGTAGCTTGTTATAAAGGACACTTTGGCTTGTATAGAATGCGAACGAATGACCATGTCGATGGTTAGTTGGATAGAACTCAGCGATTGGATGATGAAATGTCGGATGTTATGAATTTTTTGCTTGGCCCCGAAATGCCGCCGCACGGGCATTGTTATTTGTGGAATGAAGATTTGGTGCGCTTGCACGTCACTAGCGACGTGCTAATCACCTTGTCGTATTTCACTATTCCAATCGCCTTGGTGTATTTGGTACGTAAGCGCGAAGATTTAAAATTCAACTTTATGTTTGTGATGTTCGCGATATTTATTTTTGCCTGCGGCGCGACTCATCTTATTAATATTTTCAATGTGTGGCATGGCGCTTATTGGCTGAGTGGCATTGTGAAATTGATCACGGCGATTGCATCGGTTGGAACGGCTATCGCAGTGTGGCCTTTAATTCCCAAGGCCTTGGCGATTCCGAGTAATCAGCAATTACTCGCCCTAAACCAGCAGCTGCGCGATGAGGTGGCCGACAATATTAAGCAGCGGGCAGAGGTCGAGCGTCTGTCTCGTGATTTACGTCAGCTGGTTGATGAACGAACCGAAGAGCTGGCTGAAACGCGGGTAATGAAAACGCTGCTTGAGCAGAACCACGACTCGCTTGAACGCTCGAATACAGCCCTGGAACAATATGCCTTGGTGATGGCCCGTGATATTAAAGAACCGCTGCGGTCTATTGCGGTATTTGGCGAGTTACTGGCAGACCGCTTAAGCGATCGCTTGGCAGAGGACGAGGCGAAGTGGCTGGCAATGATCGTGAAGTCAGCCAAGCGCAGCACCTCGATGATTGATGACTTACATGAGTACTCGGTACTGCAGCCGAGCAGTGACATTGAGCCGTCGTCCTTAGAAGATGCCCTTGAGCAAGCCTTGGTGGCCAATGCCGCAGAGTTGAAAAAGCACGGCGTAAGCTTGCAGCGTGAAACATTGGCAATGGTCGGAGTACCTAAAGTGCCGTTGGCGCAATTGCTGGGACAACTGTTGAACAATGCGATTAAGTTTAGCCGAAATCAGGCAGCGCCAAAAATAGATATTGGCCCGTTGAATGATGGCGAAAGTGGCGAGACTGGGTTTTATATTCGCGATAACGGCATTGGTTTTGCGCGACAGTACGGCAACCGTATTTTTGGCGTGTTTGAGCGTTTGCACACTGAACAGGAATACGAAGGCAACGGCATTGGCTTGGCTATTTGCCGACGCATTCTTGATGAGTATCAGGGCCGCGTTGTAGTAGTGAGTGAAGAGGGCGCGGGAGCAGAGTTTCGTATTTACTTGCCAGCCGTATAGCCGCATTGAAATGATTGGCTTGGGTTACGCGCCCAAGCCATATCGCATTAATTCAGTAAAAGATTCTAGTTTTGAGGGCCGTTTTCGCTGGGTGCTGACTGACTAATTCGTGTAAATATCATGTCTGCCATTGCTGCGTCGCCGCGCCATATTTGCTGAGCGATGGCGGCACCAGTTTGGCGGCTGCGATCAAGGTGACGGTTAAAGCGCCGGCAATGGCGACAAATCATCAGGTGCAATCGAACCTCAACGCGCTTCCAGCCGGTATGCTGGTGGTCGATATGGTCGCTGGCAAGATCGGTAAATTGCTTACAATTTAGCATTCTCCGGTCTCCTGATAGTGATTGATGATTTTCATAAGCTGCAATCGCGCACGGTGCAGAATCACCCTAACATTGGCCTCGGTCAGCGAGAGAATCTCGGCTATTTCTTCCAAGCTGCTCTGCTCAACATCGCGCAGTAAAAATACTGCTTTCTGATTTTCTGGCAATACCGTTAAAGTGTGTTCAATGCAGTGTCTTAATTGATCCTCCTGAAGCATCAGCTCCGGTGTATTTATATCCCAATGCGATGGTGGGTTTACCCAGTGGCCGCTGCCATTAAAACTAGTTGGGTCGACCTCAGGTCGCACTTCGTCAATATCGCCAAAACTGCTGTGGCGTTTTTCGCGTCGCAGCCTCGATTTGGCCTCGTTGCTCACAATCTGAATCATCCACGTCGACAGACTGGAGCGGCCTTCAAACTTCCCAATGGCCTTGTAGATAGAACTCCAGGCTTCTTGGGTAACATCTTCGGCGAATACATCGCCGGCGATGGCTCGCGCTACGATCAGCAACTTGGGGTGATAAGCGCTGATAAGCTGTTTAAACGCATTGTTATCACCCGCTTTGAGGCGGGTGATAAGTTCCTGATCGTCAACGGGCAGTGACACGGGCAAATCCAAACCATGATTAAGCCCCTAGTGTCTCTGATCCTCCTGCCTACAGGCAACAACTCACTGCATTAGCGTTTGAAATTGTTGCTTATTTTGCGCCGGGCAGGGCCCGCCCCAGCCAGTAATCGACGCTGACAAAACGCCCGCCGCCCATCACCATTAATGCCAGCAGCATAATTAAGTAAGTGACAGCAAACTCAATACCGTTATTCAGTACCACAAAGTTGCCGCTAGACGTGAGCCAGTCGTAATTGCCATGGGTTTCCAATAAAGACCGGGCTGCAGACAGTTTTTCAACCGAGTCCGCCACGCGTTCATTGGCAAATGGCGCGCTGGCATCGGCAATGGCTTGCCAGCCGTTATTCCAATGCACCGTTGTGGCGGCGACAATCATGGTCATGGCGAGTGGAATCGATATCCAGCGAGTTGCAAAGCCCAGTAGTAATAGCGCTGCGCCACCAACCTCCGCTGCCGTTGCCATAAATGCCATCACATAAGGGAAGGGTAGTCCAAGCCCCCAGTCGCTATTGCCAAACCACTCGGCGGTGTCAGCAAAATGCATCATCTTACTGCTGCCAGCCATCCAAAATACCGGTACCAAGTACAGGCGAAGCGCCAGTGACGGTAAGCCGTCAAGAGGCATTGCCAGTCGCCCTATGGCATTTTGCAGGCTGCGAAGTTTGCTGAAAAAATCTACCATGGGGTTTACTCCGTATAGTGATCACGATTGCGTGACTGTCGACTTGATGACAGTAATCGTGGTGCATGTTTATGCTTATAAGACGTACGGCGAGAAATCTTGTTACATGTGTTGGGGAATAAATTTATTTTCTCTGGTGTTGTAACAGTAGCTAACCTTGTTTCTCTTATAGGTAGAGTCGCAATGTTGCGGCCAATTTGATCTTTTAACTTATTACTAAGGTGATGACACAATGAAAAATACTGCGATGACGGCCCTCGGTGCGGCCATGCTAGCCTCTTCAATGGCCTCAGTTGCCGTTGCAGATACCAACCCTTTTGCAGCAAAAGTAATGAGCAGCGGTTATCAGCTAGCTGATTACGCGAAAGACGCGGAAGGCAAATGTGGCGAAGCAAAATGCGGCGCAGAGAAAAAAGCAGCTGAAGCTAAGTGCGGCGCTGACAAGGCTGCTAAAGAAGGTAAGTGCGGCGAGGCCAAATGCGGCGCTGACAAGAAGTAATAGCTAGACCCCGTTAGGCTTAGCCTCTTTGCCCTCGCAAAGAGGCTGAATTTCTCTTTCAACCCCCCTTCCATTTTTGGCTAGTGACTGGCCAACCTTCATTAGGCTCATTATAGTGTGGCAGCGCCAGACCGGTATTCGTGGTAGCTCGGCGTAAAAACCTATATAGAGACGATGGCTTGCAATTATCTGTTGAGAAAAAACAATTACTGACCGGATTACTGCTGTCTTTAGTGACCGTGTTTTTTTCTAGCACAGTGGCGGCGGTGGGCAAGCACGTGTCGCAGGAAGTTCATGTCTCGGCCATTGTGCTGGTGCAGTATGGTATTAGCTTTTTATTTGCATTGCCGTCGGTGTTGCGCGCCGGGCGCGTTGGTTTGGCTACATCACGCCCTGGCCTACATATAATTAGAGGTGTTAGCGGCTGCGCGTGTTTTTATTTGTATTATTTAGCGCTTAGTAAAATAAGCTTAGTAGATGCAACTTTACTGCGTTCGACGGCGCCGCTCATGGTGCCGCTAGTCATTTATTTGTGGTTTAGCCAGCGCGTGCGTAAAGAAAGCTGGCCGCCGTTAGTGGTGGGTTTTGTGGGTGTGCTGTTGGTGCTCAAACCGGGCTTTGCCGGTTTAAGTCTGTGGCATTTGCTGGCATTACTGTCCGGCTTGGGCTTGGCGGTGTCGATGGTGAGCACCCGTGTTTTGGCCCAGCACGAACCGCAAAATCGCATTTTATTTTATTATTTCAGCATTTCTCTGCTGGTCAGCCTGCCGTTTTATTTATGGCATTATGAACCGATACCCGCATCGGCATGGCCGGGTTTGCTGTATATGGGCGTGGTTATCTACCTTAGTTTTGTGATGTATACCTTGGCGTATCGCTATGTGTCGGCGGCGGCGCTGGCACCTATTAGCTACTTTGGTGTGGTGTTTAGCGGTTTACTAGATTGGCTAATTTGGGATCACATTCCCGACACAATCACGTTAATGGGTATCGCGTGCGTGGTAATGGGTGGGGTGTTGGTGCTGAAGCATAAAGAAGTGCCTGCGCCAGCTTAAGCAGCGCAGGGTGCTAAATTCTAACGAGAATACAGTGGCGCCAATGCGGCCTGTGTTGGTTTAGTCGCACCAGCGCTGCGTACTCTTTTTAGCGTACTGAGTATCGCGTCAGTGTCGATGACAAGCTCCTGCCCGGAAAATAAGTGTGCATCTAGTTGCTGGCAAAAATCGCTTAGCTCTGGAATGGCTTTGCCTAACTCACTCAAGGTCATGGTGCGTTTAAAATAGCGCTGGCCCCACTGTGTTAGAGCGTGTCGTAGCTCCCCGTGGTCTACCTTGGTTTTTAGGCTTTTTTCCAATAATTTAAACGCTTTGTTCTCATTGTTACTGTTGTTTTCTGGCGGGATAGCTGCAACAAACGTGCGCTGCCGTCCACGCCACCACGCCGCCGCAAACCCTATATTGCTAAGTAATAACAGCGCAATAACGCCCCAAAGAAGTAAGTTGTTAGGGCCATCAGAGAAGGAAGTGCCTTGCTGTTCAGCGTCGTCAGCTGTGACTAAGGCGCTGTCATTTTGACTCGGGGTAGTATTTAACGTGGGCGAATCAATGGCGGTGATCTGGGTGGTGCCGCCATTGGCAACGGCGGGGGCAACCGTAAATTTGCGCTCGGCAAGTACTGCGAATTCGGCTTTATTGGTGTCGGTGTTCCACCACGCAATCCGTATTTCCGGAAGCACAAATTCTCCCGCGCGGGTGGGGATGATAGCCAGCGATTCGCTGCGAATACCTGTCCATTGAGATTTGTCGTCGCCTTTTTCAATCTTGGCTTGGTCTGGGTAGAGCTTGGCGTTGTTTAAATTAATGCTTGGTAGCGCAGGCAGTTGTGAGCCGAGTAAGCCCTCAGCTTTAATACTGATAGTCCGGGTAATAGAGTCGCCGACTTTAAGGGTATCTGGACTTTTGCTCCAGTTTTCCTCTAAGGCTACCTCTTTGGCGGGTAGCCACACCGACCCTTTAAATTCGGCCGGTGGTGGCAATATTTTCACACGGTGTTCGCTGCTGCGCTTTACCACTAGCCTGCCGGGGTCGAGCATAGACGGACGGTATCCTTCGACCCGTGCTTGCAGAGTGAGTGCCGGAATAATAAGGGTGCCGCTGGTTTGTGGGTAAAGCGTGTAGCGGCGCTCAATCACTTGAAAGTAACGGCCATTTATCAGGGTTTGGTAGCGGTCTTCGCCATTGGCTTCGACCACTGCATTATCTACCTCAGGCGCGTCGAGAGAGGCATCGAGAATATTCACCGACGTGAAAATTTTGACCGTGTATTGTAACTCTTCTTGCACATATGCACTGCGCGGCGTGACGTCAGATTCCATATACATGGCGTCATTGCCAGACTGTCGGTTCTGACTCGCTTGGCTAACGGTAATAGTGATAGGGCGAGTTTTGTATTTCCCCATGGGCAGGGCAGGTATGGTCAGCGTGCCCTCGCGCTTGGCGACTAAGGTGTAATCCCACTGCCGGCTGCTGTTGACCTTGCCGTTAATGATATTGGTACGACTACTTTGTTGGCGGTTAATAATATGAAAGTCTTTTTCCAGCGCGCTTACATCGGGTTCACCAGAAAACAAAATACTGTCGGCGGTGAGTGACAGTATTAGCGTTTCTTCGCTAGACACTTGATTGCGATCTACGCTGGCGCGCACATTAGTGTCGGCGTGGGCACTGCCTATTTGGCATAGCAGTAACGCCAATATCGCGAGCATTGTGGTGTGGCGAGTTATGGTGCTATAGAGCTGGCTGGCCATAGTGGTGCTCCTGCTGCGCATGCGATCAACAGTTTGATTAATAGGGTGCATAGTCTTCGTTACTACCTTGTTGTTCACCGCGCTGCTGATGTTGATAATAAAATTTATTGCGTAATAAATTTCCTGGGTTGTCAGGAATTTTGCGCAGCCACTGTTCGCGGGCCTGCTCTTCTTCGCTTAGCGGTTCCGCTTCGTCGCTAGCGATGGCTGCCGTGGCTTGCTTGGCGTCGGCGCTGTCTTTTTGCTTAGCCTCTTGGTTTGCGTCCATCGCTTTTTGCATTGCCTCTGATTGCTCGGCAGCTTGCCGCGCATAATCTTCAGCTAATTTTTCATTGCGTTGTTCGGCGGCTTCTTTTTCCGCTTGAGACTGCTCGGTTTGATCTTGTTTGTCTTCTGGTTTGTTTTGATTTTGCTCGTCTTGATTTTGTTCAGAGTCGTTTTGTTTGGACTGATCTTCTTGCTCGTCGTTGGGCGACGACGGTTGATCTTGTTGCGAACCGTCTTGGTTTGCTGAATCGTCTTGGGGCGACTGCTGCTGATCTTTGGAATTTTGTGATTTATCGCCAGCGTCGGATGGTTGAGAATCTTGATTTTGCTGATCTTGCTTGTTGTCGCCTTGTTGGTCTTGTTTATTGTCCTTGGATTGGCTGTCTTTGGATTGACTGCCCTGGGATTTGTCGTCCTTAGATTGCTGGTCTTGGGAATCGCCGTCTTGAGATTGTTGCTGATTTTGCTCTTGGGATTTTTTTAAATCCTCAACAATTTTTTTGTTCGTTTGGGCATCACTATGAGATGGATCTTTTTGCAATGCGGCATCGTAAGCTGCAATGGCTTCGTCAAGTTTGCCCGCTTTGGCTAGCGCATTACCGCGATTGTAATGGGCATCGCTGGTATCGAATTGGGCATAGCTTGCTGCGGCGGTGGCAAAGTCGCCAGCGCGATATTGCGCGGCCGCTTTCCACATGGGGTCTTTAAATTTCTCGGCGGCGGCCTGTGGGTCTGTTGGTATCAGAGCGGCGGCTTGTTGATCTGGGGTTTGCCAAAGATCGTTAAATTCAAAGGCATTGGCTTTAGGTGCTTGTCCGGCGAGTAGTGCGGGCAATAACAATGGTAATAAACTGGCCAACCAGCTTTTGCGAAAACCCATCAGGGCAAACGGCAATAGTAGTAATACCAGCCACGGGCCGGCGTCTTTCCATTGATCGTAATTACGCTCGGAGCGGGTTTCAGAGTCGGCGTCGGCTAGGTTCGAGGCTGTATCGATAGCGAGCGTATTAATGTCGCTGTCGTCCAAACTGAGCTCACGGTATTTGCCATTGCCCGCCGCGGCTAGCGATTTTAATTCGCTCACCGTCAGTGCCGGTACAATAATATTGCCGCCGCTGTCCCGTGCAAAACCACCGCCGGGAAGGGGAATGGGCGCGCCATCGCTAGTGCCAACACCGAGTACCGACAATGAGTAATCGCTGTCGCTAATAAACTCTTTTAAACCGTCGAGTTGCTGTGGGTTTACGCCGTCGCTAATGAGTAAAATACTGCCGTCGCCGCCACTGCGATCCAGTAATTCTTTGGCGAGGCTAATGCCGGCGAGTGGGTTGCTGCCGGGCAGCGGCATCATGCTGGGGTTGAGTCCAGGGATCAGTGTTAGCAGCGTGTTCACGTCGTCGGTTAGTGGTGCGACGATAAATGCGTCGCCGGCAAATACCACCAAACCAGTTTGGCCGTCGAGACGTGAATGCAGAATATCGCGTAACTTAAAACGCGCCTGCCGCATGCGCGAAGGTTGAATGTCTTCGGCTAACATTGACGGTGATAAATCTAATACCACGACCAAGCCTTGGGTGTTTTTATGCAGCGGCGATGGCACCTTCTCCCAAGCGGGGCCGAGTAACGCTAGCCATGCCAGCGCCCCTGCCAGCAGTAAAATTAGCGCAGAGCGGCGGGGTTTACCGCCGGGCTTGCCGTCTAATAAATAGGGTAATAACGCGGGGTCGATATGCTTTTGCCAGCTGCGTTGCTTAAAGCTCTGACGGGCCAGTAACAGCGCGCATATGAGTAATGGAATACCCGTCCACAATAGCTCGGGACGAATCCAATGTAATTCGAGGCCGGCAAAATTCATACAGACGCCTCACTTGTTTTACCACCAGCGAAGGGCCAGTTGCGACTAAGTGCTAGCAGCAACATAAGACCGCCGGCGAATAGCAGCGACCAGTGCAGCAGCGAACGCTCTGGGCGCAGCATCTCTTGTTCTTGCTCCACCGGTTCTAGTGCCGCGATGGCATCGTAAGCGGCTTGGAGTTCGGCGGGGTTGCGTGCGCGGAAATACTCGCCACCGGTTTTACTGGCGATGGTTTCCAGCGTGTCTTCATCTAAATCAGCCGAGGGATTCACGGTGCGCGCACCCAAACTACTACCGAAAATACCGGGAATTTTCATTTCAGTGGCGCCGACGCCAATGGTGTAAATTTTAATTTTTTCAGCGGCGGCAATATCAGCTGCTTTTAATGGCTTTAAGGTGCTGGCGGTATCTGCGCCGTCGGTGAGTAAAATTAATACGCGGCTATTTTCTGGGCGTTGGCGCAGGCGCTTAATGGCAAAGCCAATGGCGTCGCCAATGGCGGTTTGCTTACCGGCAAAACCGACCTGCGCCTCGTTCATTAAGGTGTTAAGGGTTTCTAGGTCGAAGGATAACGGCGATTGAATATAGGGGTTTGAGCCAAACAAAATAAGGCCGAGCTTGTCGCCCTGACGCTGGCGAACAAACTCGTTGACTACGGCTTTGACCACGGCGATCCGCGGCAGGCCCTGATCTTTAATGATCATGTCTTCTTGGCTCATTGAGCCCGAAATGTCGACTGCCAGCATAAGGTCGCGGCCGGTGGTGGGCATGGCGACGGGTTCACCTATCCACGTTGGTCGGGCGGCGCCGGAGAGCAGCGCTAACCAAACTAAGCTGAGCAAAATCAGGTTTAGATAATTACCACTGTGATTGGGGCCACTGTGCTCGCCGCTAAGACTGCGAAGCTGGGCAAAAAACGGCACGCGCAAAGCCGCAGCGGTGTGTTGGCTTCGGGGTTTGGACAGCCAGCGCACTAACAGCGGCAGCGGTACTAATAAAAAAATTAATGGCCATTGAAACTCAAACATGGCGGCTCCGATGACGGTGTATCCAGGTCTTACTTTCGGCAATGAGTATATCGCGGGGAAGTGTATTGGCGGCGGGCTGGTAGGCAGCTGTTAGCATTGCCTCTAAAGCAGCGTCGCTAAAAGCGGGTTTGTCGCCGCAGCTTTGGTGTAAAAAATTTAGCCATTTGTCACCGCTGAGTCCCGCAATGTTTTCTGCCGAATAACTATGCAGCGCAACGCGACGTAGTAATTGGTTGAGCTGCTGCGCGAAATCTTGGTCTTTTTCAGTGGCGCTAAGCGCGGCTAATTCTACTAATGCGGCACGTTTAAATGCAGTTTTACGGCGATGGTGACGCAGCCATAAAATACCAGTCAATAATGTAATCACTATTAAGCCGAGTAGCAGCCACCAACCAGGTGCCCAAGGAAAGCTGGCAATGGCGGGGGGTAAATGAATATCTGTAAGCTGGTCTAGGGGCGATGCTTGAGCGGGCGCAGGGTTCATTGCAGCTAAGTTATTGCTGTTCATGCCTGCCCCAAACCGCGTTGTAGTGCTTGAAAAAATGCCACGTCAGTAGACAGCGCAATATGGTGAATGCCGCCGCGTTTAAAACTGGCTAATAAATTGTGGCGAGCGAGTTGATGGCGATTAAGAAATTGTTCGCGCAGCTTGTTTGTTAACACCATTTGAAGGCGCTCGCGGCCGTTGCTGACGGGGTAGCTGCCATTGGCGGGGAGGCTTTCTTCCATCGGGTCGCTAATTGAAATGGCGATAACGTCGTTGTGACGGGCAATTAAATGCAGCTGACGCTCGGCGTCTTGCTCGTAACCGGCAAAGTCGCTGAGGACGTATACGGTAGAGCCGGGACGGGTAATACGTCGTAATTCTTCAAAGGCGGTTGCCAAACTTTGGGCATTGTCTATTTCAGAGGCAGCCTTGGTTTGGCTTAGGTTTTGATTGTAGTCAGACGCGGTGTGAATAAAGTTGAGCACCGAGCGATGGCTGCGCCGTGGTCTGACTTCGCGGTGGTTGTCATCGCCAAAGACCAAACCGCCAATCCGGTCATTATTTTCTAGTCCCGCCCATGCGAGGGTAGCGGCGACGTGGCAGGCGAGCACTGATTTAAAACAGTGGCGACTGCCAAAAAACATAGCGGCGCGCTGGTCTAGGCAGAGCACGACGGGCCGCTCTTTTTCTTCTTCAAATATTTTGGTGTGGGCTTTGGCGGTGCGGGCGGTGACGCGCCAGTCAATATGGCGGATTTCATCGCCACCTTGGTATTCCCGAACATGGTGAAAGGCGAGACCGCGTCCTTTAAAGGGCGACGCGTGGTTGCCACCTTGCTTGGCAAAGTGGCGACGACGGGGTTTGGCTTTTAGTTTGGTCGCGGCAAAGCGGGTGTGGATCAGGTCTTGCTGATCAACCACCGCACCTTTTACTGGTGCACTAAAGTCCCGGCGCAGCGGACTGCTCATGCCACCGGCACCACCTGCAGCAGGCGGTCGATAATGTCATCTTTGCGGATGCCGTCTGCCTCGGCTTCAAAACTTAAAATTAAGCGATGGCGTAATACGTCGTGAGCTACCGCTTGCACATCATCGGGGCTGACATAGTCGCGATCATTCAGCCACGCGTGGGCGCGTGAGCAGCGATCTAAGGCAATGGTTGCGCGTGGGCTGGCGCCGACTTCAATCCAGTTGGCGAGATCGGCGTCTAAGGCTTTGGGGTCGCGGCTGGCAACCACCAGCTGCACCATATATTCCTCAACCGCTTCTGCCATATGCAGTTCTAAGACTTGCTTGCGGGCGGTGAGTAGGGTGTCTTGGCTAAGTGGCTGTGGGGTGTCTACTTCGCCTCTGGCTTCGGCGCGCACGCGGCGAAGAATTTCGAGCTCTGCTGCGGCATTGGGATAAGCCACATTGACGTGCATTAAGAAACGGTCGAGCTGGGCTTCGGGTAGTGGATAGGTACCCTCTTGCTCAAGCGGGTTTTGGGTTGCCATCACCAAAAATAGCGGTGGCAGCGGTAGGGTGTTACTGCCCACACTGACCTGGCGCTCGGCCATGGCCTCTAATAGCGCGGACTGCACCTTGGCGGGGGCGCGGTTAATTTCATCGGCCAGAACCAAGTTGTGAAATATCGGCCCCGGTTGAAATTCAAAGACGCCGGTTTCAGGCCGGTAAATATCGCTGCCGGTGACATCGCCGGGTAATAAATCGGGTGTGAACTGAATGCGCTGGAAACTGGCATCAATACCATCTGATAGGGTTTTGATGGCCTTGGTTTTGGCTAAGCCCGGCGCGCCCTCAACTAACAAATGACCGTCGGCCAGTAGTGCAATGAGGAGGCGATCTACCAGACTTTGCTGGCCAATAATTTGCGAAGTCAGCCAGCTACGTAACTGGCCGATGGATTGTTTTTCCGTCATTGGGGGTTTCCCTTGCCGAGCGAGTGTCATTTATCCGTTCTTGTGACACTAAAAATGGGGATTTGCTCAGCAATTTCAAGGGAAAATTTAGCTTTGCTGTATTTTAATGTCCTTTACCTTGAAATTAATCGCTTAGGCTCGCTTTTCGAGGGGGCCGTCCTTGCTGTCGGCTTCGCGTGTAACCGCCTCATCGAGTGCCGCGTAAGACGCTTTAAGGCAGCGTCGATACAGTTCAGGTTCCTTGAGCGAGCTGGGACTGCTGAGTACCGATAAAGTCATTACACCGTTGTAGCTCATGGCAACGTGGAATAAGCCTAAATGGTCCAGAATCAGTCCAAGCGCCATCATGTCTACCAGTTTGGCGTCATTAAAGTACAGCGGTACTGGCGGACCTGGCACATTGCTGACTATGGTGCAGGCTGGCAGCGCCACGCCGCCGGGCCAGTAAGCAAGGGCCGACAGTGCCCGCAGGGCGACGGACTCCAAGCCGCTGGGCATTTCGCGCACTAGCGAGGTAATAGAGCTGCGGCCAATGGTATTAGAAAACTGCTTGGCGTTATTAGAGGCGTCGCGCACCGCCTGTAAACGCTGGAGAGGGCATTCAATGTCGGTGCGAAGATTGGCAATCATCATGCTGATCGCATTGCCTGCTACGTCGCTGTCGCGGCTGCGTACATTAACGGGGATCATCGACGCCAGCGGGTTACTTGGCAGCTTATTGACCGCAATAAGGTAACGCCGTAAGGCGCCGCCGATGATGCTGAGAATGACGTGATTAACCGTGGTATGTGGATAGTGGCGCCGAATTTGGCGCAGTCGGCAAAAATCAAAGCGCACTAGTAAGACGTTGCGGTCAGCATCTATCCGGCTATTGAAAGGTGACTTTTGCCAGCTCACGGTAGGGGCGTGATCAACATTGCCGACACTAGCTGCGCGCTTCATGGATGGGATCAGTTTGCGAGCTTGCCAGGCCAAATTTAGGGGTTTGCGAAGATTGTTCAGGCAGGCCTGACGGGTAATCGTCCATTGCTTTGGCGCTGGGTCTGCCTGCCAGCTATCGGTTTCTGCTGACGCGTGTTCGGGTGAAAAGGCGATGGGTTCTAAATTGTGTAGGGTCGCTAGAATTTCTGTGCCAGACACCCCGTCCATCGCCGCGTGATGGACTTTCATATATAGACCGAAACTGCCCTTATCATAGTCTTTTAAGGTTCCCAAACCATGAATAACGTGGGCTTCCCAAAGCGGTCGCGTCATATCCATGGGCTGTGCATGCAAGGTCGCGAGTAGGGCTTGCAGGTCACCGTCGTGATCTTTTATTGAATGGCTGAATACGTGGTGGTCTAGGTTAAAGTGCTGGTCTTCAATCCAATAAGGGTGATCCATATCGTAGCGCACGGTAAATAAGCGTCGTCTAAAAATAGGCGAGCTCCCTAAGCGCTGCTTGAAACTTTGACGTATTTCCTGCTGCAGAAACGTCTTGTGCTTGGTGGTTTGGGCTTTGTAAATCAGCAGGGCCGCAATATGCATCGGTGCGTGTTGACGCTCGTTAAGAGTGAAGAGAGCATCTAGGCCGTCAAGTTGTTGCATAGTGATGTGATCCCTTATTTTGATGGTCTACATACCGAGACCAGCTTAAGTCTTTTATGTGGCGGCGATATGTCACTGAACCAGCGATTTGAAATACGTGTGAACTAGCTATCAAATTGTGACTAGTCATTGTTTTAATAATTCAGCAATAACTGCGCCATATTTAGGCGATCTAGTCCAATGTGGTAAATCGCCGTTGCTGCGGGGTGGGCTTCACGATAAATTGCGGATTACGTGAGAGTCTTTTAATCAAGGAGGGCGTCTGATGTCAGTAATGCATTTTGACGGTGCGTGCCAGTGCGGCGCAGTTAGTTACGAAGTTGACGTTGATATTGAGAGTACGATTACCTGCAACTGCTCCCGGTGTCAGCGCATGGGCTTTGTGCTGGCATTTACGTCAGTAGATAATTTTCAATTGAAATCCGGCGAAGGACATTTGATGGAGTACCTCTTCAACAATAAAGCGATACGTCATCTCTTTTGTAAAACCTGTGGTGTCGAAAGTTTTGCCTACGGAAAAATGCCGGATGGCACGCAGACGGTCGCGATAAATGTGAATTGCCTGTCTGGGGTAGATTCTCGCGCCTTGAATAGCCAGCATGTTGATGGCAAGAGTTTTTAGAAACCATTGATGAAAAATGTGTTGCTTGCGCTGGTAAGTAGTCGGGCGGACTACTTACCAGCAACCCTATTAGGCGCTTTTTAACATATTAAGTATGGCGCTACTGACGGTAATTTTGAGTCGTGGACGACCGAGTGCTTTGCCGTCTTGCTGTTCACGCATATCTATTTTATGCCAATCAGAAAATGCGACCGTTGTAGCTACACGTTCTTTGATACGTTGAAGTGCCTGATCTTTACATAAGGTTCCCTCTAACGGCAGCAGGCCGCTTGTTGCGTCATCCATCACAGCTATTACGGCATCCCGTGCGCATTTTTTATTGCTACCGATAATGCCTTTAGGGCCGCGTTTTATCCAGCCTGTTACATAAGAGCCTGGTAAAACTACGCCATGGTCTACAACACGAGATTCACAACTGGGGATTACGCCGCGCTCATGATCAAAGGGTAGGCCATCAATGGCTAAACCGCGATAACCGATTGCCGCTAGTACCAATCCTGCGGATAGCTCACTCTCGGTTTCAAACTCACCTTGTTTGTTTATAAGGCTAACTTTGGCAACGCGCTCTTCGCCTATAAGCGCAGTGGGAGCTGCATTAAAACGGAAGACGATTCGCCGGTTGCCTTGAATTTTTTCTTTACATAATTTCGCTAGGGCGGCTATTTTTAATTGCGCCTCGTGATTTTGCGACCTTGGCAGCGCATTTAAGTCTGCGCCTTCCACGATAATTGCGGTATCGGGAAGGTCGGCTAGCTCCATCAACTCAGGATAGTTGAAAGCGGCATGTTCGGGGCCGCGGCGGCCAAGAATGACTATTTCTTTTATCTGACTTTTGCTGAGTGCGTCCAAGGCATGGCTTGCGATGTCAGTGATATGTAGTGCGCTAATTGGAGAAAACAAAATTCTCGCGACATCCATTGCCACATTGCCATTGCCGACGAGCACCGCGCGTTCAGCACTTAAATCAAATTGTAAATTGCTGAAATCAGGATGGCCGTTATACCAACTGACAAACGCCCTTGCCGAATTACTGCCGAGTAAATCTTCGCCGGGAATACCAAGTCGACGCTCGTCGTCAGCACCAACGGCGTAAATTACCGCGTCATACCATTGGCTGAGTTCTGCCGGGCTAATATCTTTCCCCACTTGAACATTGCCAATAAAACGAAAGCCGTCGCGCCTTGCGATGCTGTCGTAAATCATCGCCATGCGTTTTTTGTCGGGGTGATCTGGCGCAACACCTGAGCGAATCAAACCCCATGGCGTGGCTAAACGGTCTAAAACATCAACCGCGACTTTGCTATGAACAATTTGCTTTAGCTCTCCGTCGATCAATGTTCCGCCGGGACTTTCCAGTAAATGACCCGCAGCGTACATTCCCGCAGGGCCGCTGCCGATAATGGCGACGCGCAGAGGTCGATCATTAATCATGGCACGCCTCCGTTCCGGACTGACGCTGAAAGTGAGCTGCATTAATACTAATGTAATCCACCCACTTTGCTGGCAATTGATCTACAGCAAAAATGGCGTTCACCGGACAGGCTTCGCGGCAAGCGTCGCAATCAACACAAAGCTCGGGATTAATATAAAGCTGCGTCGCCGCTTCAAAACCAGATTCATCTGGCATGGGGCTTATACAATCAACTGGGCATACTTCTGCGCAGGAATAATCCGCGACGCAGGGCGCGGCAATCACATAACTCATGATGCCATCTCCATCTTGTCGCGCAGCGAGCGAATACGTACGCTAATGCCGTTAACCGTGGCGTTGCCGCTGGGCAAATCTGCGGAGTCGGCGCGATTGGTGGTGAGCTGATTGTAGCCAGCACCACCGACAGCAACCGCTCGCTGCCAGCCGCCCTCATGCCCCCAGCCGTGCGGAAGTGCTAGGCAGCCGGGCATCATTTCGTCGCTAATGCGCGCTTCCGGAACCCGAATTTGCCCATAGGGTGAGCTTATTTCTACGGCGTCGCCTTCTTCGATACCGTACAGCGCGGCATCGTTGGGGTGAATACGTAAACGTTGAACACGGTCTGCTACGACCAGCTTAGAGATATTATGTAGCCAGGTGTTCTGCGAGCGCAGTTCGCGCTGACTAATCAAGCTAAGCGGGTAGTTCTTGTCTTGCGCTAGCGAACTCGCTAATAAGCGAGTCATTTCTGTCCTAAATACCGCGTGGTCAAGGTTCACTTTTTTGTCTTTGGTAAACATTCGCTTTTTAAGAATACCAGTGGGTAATTTATCAGCTAATTTAATGGCCCCGTTGTTTTCTAATAATTTCTTACGGCTTAAGCCTGAAGGGCGCAGGCCAAACCAATCTCCCTCTGGCCCCGTACGCAAACCAACATCCATTAAAAAAGAGGGGCTGGGTCGTATGCCTAACTTCCCCAATAATTGAGCGCCAGGAAAATCTGCGGGAACAATGCCAATACGCTTAGAAATTTCATCCATAATCCACGCATCGTCACGAACATCACCGCGCGGTTTTACCGTTGCGCTTACCCATTGCGCGTGCGGTACACCAGAGTGAGATTGGGTGAAAATGGGGAAACCTTCTCTTTCCATCCATGTAGTTGGAGGCAGAATATAATCTGCCAAACGGCTAGTTTCAGTAATATAAATATCTTGCGAGATTAGTAAATCGAGCTGTTTAAAGGCATCTCGTAATTCGCCCGCAGCGGGACTGCTAGTTGCCGGGTTGGCGCCAATTACCATCATTGCTCGCAACTGGCCTTTACCGGGCGTGGTAATTTCCCGAGGAATACTCACCACCGGTGCCGTGCCTGCAACTTCTGGGAAACCGTCTACACGGGTGCGCCAGCGGTCGTAGCCGGTGGACTTCAAGCGGTGCATTAATTCTTCAAGGTCAATGAAGGGGCGCGCGAAACACCAGCCGCCTTCACGGTCTAAATTGCCGGTGGCAATATTAAGTACATCAAGAAAGTATTTACTTAAGGTGGCAAAGGGCCCAATTGACATGCCACAGCGACCATAAGCACAGGCTGACGGTGCGGCTGCAAAATCTCTAGCGAGTTGTTCAATATTGGCGACCGAAATACCAGCCGCCTCTGATGCTTGTTTTAAGGACAGTGGCGCCAATAGCGCTGAAAGAATGCTAGAGCCTGAACATTGGGTTTCTAGCGCCTCAAGGTCAGCCAAACCTTCATCAAAAATTACTTTTAGCATGGCGGCTAATAACCATACGTCGCCATTGGGGCGAATAGGCAAATGCTCAAAAAGTTCAGCTGTTTCTGAGCGCCGAGGATCTATGACCACCACTCTGCCGCCGCGTTGGGTCACACCCAGCATGGTGTCTCGGAAGCGGCCAATATTTGCCATACTACCGTGAGAGACGGCAGGGTTGGCGCCGATACACAGCATAAAGTCAGTGCGGCTTACATCGGGAATAGGGTTTAAAAAATTACTGCCGTAGAGCAGTTGGCTCACCAGCCAATAGCCATTAATGTCGATAGAGGCAGCGCTATAAAGATGCTTAGTTTTTAATGCTCCTGCCATACCAAATAAATTAAGGAAGGCGCCAAAATTCCATGCGACAGAGTTGCCTTGATATAGCCCGATAGAATCGCGACCATGTTGCTTAATAATTGCGTTTAAGCGCTCGCCAATTTCATCCAGTGCTTGCTGCCAAGAAACTGCGACAAAAGAACCGTCTTCAGATTTCTTTAAGGGTTGTAATACGCGATCGCTATCATCTCGAACCGCACCAAACGCAAGACCTTTAGAGCAGGCGAAGCCTTTCGAGTTAGGGTGGTCTGGATCGGGGCGCAATTTAAGTAATTCGTCACCTTGAACGGTGGCTACTAATCCGCAAGAGGATTCACACACGCCACAGAATATCTTTTTATCAATAATCTGCTTAGTTGATGCCGTATTATTATTTATAGAAGCACTCATATTAAAAACCTGAACTTTGTTGCGGGTAAACTACTTTTTATTAAAAAAAAGACATAAAAAAAGCGTATACCGTTTGAGTATACGCTTTTGGAAATAAGCCGCTAAAAAGGCTTACAGCCCAAATCCGCCTCCGGTCAAAGTACCTAAGCCACCGAGGACAGGGATACCTTCCGCAAGGCCTAGGCCAAGCGGTGCCGTAACAAGGGGAATAGCCGGTAGATCACCTAGTGCGCCAAACTGAGTAAGAATGGTGCCACTACCCAGAAGATATTCCACAATATTTGATGGGTCAGTGGTAACCACTTCTATCAATGGCACAAAGCTATATAACGCACCAACACCCAAATTTCCGCCAATACCCGCTACTGTGCTGGCAGCCCCTAAAGGGCTAAGCTGGGTGCCCAGCGAGAGCACGCCGGGAAGCGCGCCCGCATTTCGACTTAAACTGCGTGGCAGATCTGCAAGAAGACCCGGAATTATCGCCGGTACGGCGGCGATATCGATTATTTCGTCCAAGCCCGCCGGCATGGGGGGCAGTACGCCGTCGATGTTACCCAAAAAAGGAATCCCGCCCAGTAAATCCAAACCGGGAAGGCTTCCACCACCAAGCGAACCTAATAACGGAATACCGCCACCGCTAAGTGAACCTAACACGGGAATACCACCACCGCCTAATCCACCAGAAAGTAAGCCGCCAATAACAGGTAAACCTTGAACCTGCGCAAACGCCGATCCCGCATATAAACCAGATATCGCGATCATGGTTGCTGCTGCCATAGATTTTATTTTCATTTCATACCCCTAAATACAATTGATTTTGTTCAATAACTCAACGCTGACAGTCAAAATATACGCTTATCTAATAGTGGTTTCTGTGAAGTCTGTACCACTTCTAACACTGCAGTTATGTTTCTGTCGCTCTAAATCCCTGAACAAAAAACCGCATATTAATTTCGTATAAAGATGTTCTATTAATAGAACATCTGATCAAAGTTCCACTTCACTCTCATGCCCATTAAGCGCGGTGGTGCCAACACGACTGTGCGGCCAAAGTCTTGCTGCAATATGGTGCCAAAATACTCTTCATCTAAGGCATTATTTACATAGGCGGTTAGCTGCAGTCCGTACGGATCGTAAAAATAGCTGAGTCGCGCATTCCATAGGCCGTAACCCTCTTGCTCAAAGAATGGCGAGTTTTGTGGGGTCGTGTTGTAACCGCTGTTGTAGTAATAATCTACGCCCAATTCGAGATCACCGGCATTGCCCATAGAGATGCGTTGGTTCGCTGCCAAGGTGTAGCTAAGATCAGGTGTACGTACTACATCATTCCCAGAAAAGTCCCGCGCAGTATCCCCTGTAAGACCGTCTGGCCCAAAATACAAGCCGCTGTCATCATCAAAGCCCGCACCATTTGTGTACTCGGTATATTTAGCATCTAGGAGCGTAACGGATCCAGTCAGGGCTAAGCCTGGGTTAATTTCTGACATGGGTTGCCATTGGAAGTCCATTTCGGCGCCTTCAATGTCAGATTGACCCGCATTTTGGAAACGTACAATACCACCGGATGTTAGCGATACAATCGCCGTCAACACGTCCTTTATTCTCGTTTTAAACACAGCGGCATTTAGGCGTAAAGTGTCGTCAAATAAATCAGTCTTAATACCAAGTTCGACTGCGGTTGCTGTTTCTTTCTCTACGAGATCCGGGTCGGAAAAGAAGTTAATAGTGTTATACGTTGGACTTTTGAAACCTTGAGATGCTGATGCATAAATCTGGGTTGTGTCGTTAGGCAGGTATTGCACCGCTATCCTTGGCGACATAGTGATTGTTTTAACATCGGGTACGTCAAAAGTGCTAACTCTTACGTTATTGGTTCTATCGCGGCCACTAACGTAATAAGGGTCATTCTGGTCGCCACTGGTCAGCAAGACCGCGTCCAGAAACGCGTCACGAACCCCGCGAGTCTCCGATTGGTAGCGAGCGCCAAGCGTCATGTTCCACTCTTCATTGAATCTATAGGTACCTTGGAAGAACGCAGAATTGGAGTCGGTATACAAGACTGAGCCAGCTTCTAGTGTCACATTGAGCGCTGGATCTGACAATATGGTGTTTAACAGCGGAACAGCTTGCAGCAACGAGTCGATGGGTAAAATATTTTCTGCAAAGCCACCACCGCCGACGGTAAAGAATAAACTATCAAAGCCGCCTTCAGCTTCAAGTCGGTATAATCCCGTTACCCATTCAAACTTATCGCTGCCCGGTGTTTCAGCATTGGAGGTAAACTGAAGTTCGTAGGTCTTCTGCTCGTTAAACTGGCCATCAACGAAAAAGAACGTTACTTGGCTGTTTTCTGTCGAATCGTAATCATACGCGCCATAGGGCAGTGCGACAGAGTTATCCGCATAGATAAACTTCATGTCAATTGGCCCTGGGCTCCATTCCAGAATAGCCGCGTACATGGTGTTTTCCGTTTCGTTGCCGCCTTGTATATTATTATGCCAATTGCGGTCAGCCACATCTGGCTGATACGCCCCAGTAACTAGTCCAGAGGGGCGAGTATTTTCGTTAATTAGTGAATTGCCATTAAACTGATGAATATAAGAACCAATTAACGTAGCGCTAAAGGTGTCGCTTATATCCCAGCGCAACTTTAAACGACCACCCTTGGTGAAGTCTTCGCGCTCAGGGGCAGGAGAACCGCTGTCTGTGGTGTTTTTACCCATGAGCATGGGTAATTCTTCAAAATACGCCAAGGTAAAGCCGATATCCTCGGTAATAGGGCTGCCCAAGTACAGGCTGTACGACTTCTTATCGACTGTTTCATTTATCGAATCTAAATCGTAACGCCCATAATCCGCGCTTAATGTGCCCACAAATTCTTCGGGCGGGTTTGCTGTAACAATATTGATTGCGCCGCCGGTGGAGTTGCGACCAAACAGTGTGCCTTGCGGTCCTTTGAGTACCTCAACCCGTTCAACAGGACCTAGAGTGTCGTTTTTACCTTGGCTAGATGGAATGTTGACGCCATCAATATAGGTTGCAACACTCGGGTCGGCAGATGGTAAGAAAGCATCCGTACCTACGCCACGCAAGTAAATCAAGGTGTAGCCGTAGGTGAATGTGAAGGTTAAACCGGGGGTAATACGCGCTAAATCTGCCGTACTTTCAATGCCAAATGCATCCAGTTTTTCAGCACTAAAGGCTGCGATACTGATAGGGACATCTTGCGAATTTTCTTCTCGTTTTTGTGCTGTAACCGTAACTTCTTCGAGTAAACGGTTACTGCTTTTCTTGATAGTCGGTGCGGGAGATTCAACATCTTGCCCATAGACAACCCCGCTACTTAGCAACGAAACCCCGATAAGGGTGGCGACTTTCCTCATGTTTGATACCTCGGTATAGACCCTAAGTTATTTTTGTCAATGCTACGCTACATTATGTTTTGTGTGCGTACTATTTTATAAGTAATTTAGCATGAAACCAGTTTATGTCAATCATCGAATTGATTATTTGTGAGCTAGCTCACTACAAGCGCGAGACAGAATTTGGTGCGTGAAGCAGAGTGCGCTTGAAGTGAGCAGTGGTAACACTGCTCCAACTATTTGATATGTATTGTTTTTTTTTGGCTAGTAAAATTCAGCAATTATCATTGATGAGCTCACCACAGCCAGCCAGCCAGCCATTAAATATTTCCATGCCCCCCCCATTTCGTCGACCTCCATGAACGAGCTCATGATCGCCTGCACTTTAACTGTAGATATTAGGACAATTACGACGGAGGCTTGTACGTAACCGTGAAACTCCTCGAATGTGAACCAAGAGGCAACGGTTGCTAGTAATAAGCCGATTGCTACAGCGCTTTTCTTATTTATTATCCAGTCCATCTTTATGCCCCCAAGAAATAAATTAGCGGAAAAATAAACACCCAAAGTAGGTCGACCATATGCCAATATACGCCACCGCTCTCTAATCCAGAGAAGTTGTTAGCAGAGTATTTTCCCTTTTTTGTGTTCATAAAAAGGACTAACAAAATAATCATGCCGCCTACCACGTGTGCCATGTGTATACCGGTAATGATGTAGTAGAACATAAAGAAATCATTGCTCAGCAGGGTAATGCCGTCCTTTACCTTGGCGCTGTATTCAATGATCTTATTAACGATAAAAAGCCCGCCACAGGTAAACGCTAGGGCGATGAACACGGCGCTGATCTGATGCGCATTTTTCTTGATGGCTCTCACTGCTAATACAACGAACCAAGAGCTGAGTAAGAGTATTAATGTGTTAACTGCACCCAAGGTTTGATTGAGCTCGGTTTGTGATGAAATATACAGTTCAGAGTTGGCATTACGCTCCATCAAATACGATATAAAAATTAATGCAAAAAAGCACATGTCCGCAAAGATGAAGATCAGAATGCCTTCTTCTACTGCAGGTGATTTCGTTTTTTCTTTACTAACTGAGGTATTCATACTCACTCCTTCGCCACATAACAGCCATCACCGACCTTAACCCTAGAGCCTTGGTCAGTGATGGTTGTGCAGTTATTATTTTATGCTTTCGACAAACTGGGATTGTATTCAGGGGTGGCTTCGCTAGCCTTCTGGCGACGCTTCACTTCTTTAATCATGTAGGTACTCGCGATGGTGTACCAACCTAACCAGCACGCGTAAGGAATGTAGTAGCTGAGCATGCCGTCCCAGGCAAATGGACCGGTTTTAACCACACCGGTAAAGCTTGCAGGCAGGAAGCTAAGACCACACCAGATTGTGACGTAGCACACCCAGCGCGGGAATAACGGTACTTCACGCTTGTCGGCTAGACCAACCATCGCGGCGGCAACCATCTGTAAGGTTGTGCAGGCGTACTGCAGATCGATGCACAGCCAACCAAGGTCGGTTAGCATTTGCGTTGTTGCGGGGTCTTGATCAGGACGGAAAGCAGCGGCTACCCAGAAGAATGCGCTGAAAGACACCACCATCACGGTTAAGCCGCCGCCAAGTAGCTGCAGGTAGGCCATGACGGGTACGCGGCCTTCAATTCGTGCCATCTGGGTGCTAAGTAGCGCCGTCCACGGTAGGTATAACGTTACGCAAATCAATGAAATGATAAAGCCGAAACGTATTGAGCCAAGGTGCTCTGCGTAGCGAGCTTGTAATGCCTCAGCGGTCAAAGCAGCTGAGGGGTTTGGCAAGTTCTGCCCAATAATGCCCCAAAAAACGACAAAGGTCACTAAGAAAGCCGGACCACACCATGCGCTAATTAATTCATGCCGAAAGGCAGTTTTCTCATCCATCGCTATATACCTCGCTTGTTGTAAAAACACCAAGCTCAGCTTTTGCTAGCGAAACTTGGCTTCATCGAAAGACACTATTGCCTTTCTTAGTAGTCGATCTAAAACTGCTTGCTCTTCTTCATCTAAGTCAGCAAATGCGTTGGCTGCTGGTCCGGCAACAGACGGCGTTAATTTTTTAACGACATCTCTTCCGCGTTTAGTGATGGTAATAACACTTCGGCGGCCATCTAATGCGCCCGCTTCGCGGCTGGCATAGCCTTCCTTTTCTAGTTCAACAATCACCCTAGACATATTGGGCCGGCTGGTGCCCACTAGCTCGCTTAATTCACTTGGCGACGCTCGGCCTTTGTCGCTAGACACCAATACGCATAAGGCGTGATAGCTGTGCTCGGTAAGCCCTAATTCATTGAATACGCTAGTGAAATAATCACCTAAACCATATGCTGCGACCCGTACCAAGCGAATTAGCATCGTTTGCTGCTTTGGTAGCGCCGGTAAAGCTTTTGCCAATGGCTCTGTGGAGCGTTCAATGGACCTAAGTCTTTCAATTCCTCTCATTAATCTATCTCCAAAAAAGGTAGCAGGAGATAGTATTGGCGCGGTCATTGCTCAGTCAAGTAGTTAGCTTGCTAATCTATCTAAGTAAGGTTTAACCAAGTTTGTATTGATTGGGTTCAGAGCCTACTTATATTTATTAAAAAAGGCTGTTCGTCGAAACAGCCAAATCGCGTGCGAGTGGGGTCGCGTGCGAAACTTTGAATGCTGTGATTTTTAGTTACAATATAATTTCATATAAAACTATTTAACGACGACACCGATTTTTTGTCAAGGATAAAGTTAGCGTGCAAACGATTTTGTCTGTAAGCTAGAAATTCGGATAAAGTGATGTAAATGGGTAACATTCTGTTGCTCTTAAAGTGGATTAGGGCACGCCGGTCTTAGTTATCATGGCTTTAAGAGGGGGGGTTGGGCGAGTCCACAACAGTCGTAGCATGCACATCTGTCTTATTTGTGGCGACCTCTTTGTATTTCAGGGTCAAAGAGCTAGTATTTCTCTGCGATGATTAGGTGGGCGAGTATGGTAAATACCGATAAAGTCATGGCGTATTTATAAGCGGCCGACGCGATATCAAAACCGGAAAATACTCCGTCTCAGCGATTTGATTAGCTCGGCTTCCCCTGCGGCGCTCCAAATTTGCAATAACGCTGTCAGCCCCAGTGATATACCGACCCAAGGATTCAACCGCAAGCTGTCAGAAGCTAAGGTGTACCGAGGCGGGGGAGCCGTTAGCTCAGTAATTTAGACGTATAAAAATTGAGGTATTAGAAATAGAGCCCTGTTAGTTTTAAATACAGCCACAGGTATTCGAGTAGGTGACGTCAGCACTAATGGTGTATATAAAAACGCTATAAATGATCTGATGGATTGACGCGGAAATAAAATGGGGCAAATTACCGTGTTGGCGCAGCCAATATTTGGGAATAGACCAAGCTCTTTGTAACAAGCGAGCCGAATGTAGACTCGCTGCACTAGAGTAGAAATATGAGTACCGTGCCATATTTTTACTTTAGCGAACTTGCTGCCCTAAAACCTTAGTATTGCCTTCACACAGGAGCCATCACTGTTTGCTGCCACGGCCTCATTAATGTCTGCTAGATCATATATCTTACACATTTTGTCATAGGGGAATTTTCCGTCCATATATAAATCCACCATAAAAGGTATGAATTCTTGCGGATCAGCGTCACCTTCACAAATGCCTTTAACTGTATAACCTCCGAGTAAAAAGCTTAATATGCTGAATTCTGCCTTCATAGCGGGATCTTTCGGTATACCCACAATACCTAGTTTTCCGCCAGCTGCCAACGCAGGGAAAAGACCATCGAGTACAGATTGAATGCTAGTGGTATCCAGTACATATTTGACACCGTTAGTAGCGATCTCGCGGATTGCTGTCGAAAGATCATCGACCGCAACAGGGTCAATAGTGTGAGTGGCACCCAGTTCCAATGCTAGCTTTCGTCGCTCGCTATGCGGCTCTATCACAATAATTGGATGACACCCCTGAACGACGGCACCTAGAACACCGCTCAAACCAACCGCACCACCACCAGCCACGGCAACAGCAGATCCTGCCTCACACTTAAACGCTCGCATAAACGTGCCTGCACCAGTCTGTATTCCGCACCCTAGTGGACCGAGAATTTCAAGCGGCGCGTCACTGCGTACTTTTACAACGTTGCTTTCGTAAGTTAGGGCGTAATTTGCAAACGATGATTGGCCGAAAAAATGGCTGGAAATAATCTCGTCGCCTTTATTGATCGCCTTGCTACCATCAAGGCGAATGCCGAGCATATTCAGTGAAGGAAAGGCTTCGCAATAATTCTTTTGATCGTTATGGCAAGGCGCGCAATCACCGCAAGTAGCAAAGGAAATTACTACATGATCACCCGGCTTCACTCTGGTCACTGCCGCACCAACCCGCTCCACGATACCTGCTCCTTCGTGGCCTAACACCACAGGTAGTTCGGTGGGAATCTGGCCATCCCGGGCAGAAATATCGGAGTGGCAGATGCCAACACCGACGATTTTTACTAACACTTCATTGTCGCGGGGCTCTTCTAATTCAAGCTCCTCAATGGTGAAGTCTGATTGCGCGGAACGAGCTACGGCGGCAGTAATTTTCATGGTCATTAATCCTTTTTATTTACAGGTTGATATTATTCGTTGTTAAGAAATATCTACTGACGCCTCATGCTTTCCCGCTTCGAGTGGAATGCTTCTTTGGCCCCTCTAACAATACCTTTGGCGGCGCCTCCAAAGGAAAACCGTCAAAGGCCTCTGAGTTGCACTCCGGCCTGAGGGGCCCCCAACAAATGCGGGCATTGGGGGAGCCGCCATCAACGCGAATACAGGCCCCAGTAATATAGGCAGCTCCCGGAGACAGTAGATAAGCAATGGCACTGGATATTTCCGCCGCATTTCCCCAGCGCTGTAATGGAATAGTTTTGGGTATTTCAGCAAAAAAGGCTTGCGCTTCCGGCTCGTAGGTATCTAAGCCACTGCTGGCAATACATCCGGGGGCAACTGCGTTTACGCGCACGCCATAGCTGGCCCATTCTGACGCGACACTCTCGGTTAGCGTCCACATACCTCCACGAGCCGCTGCGGAATGAGAGTAGTTAGGCCAGCCATTCCATATGTCGGCAATCATATTCACAATGGCGCCGCCATTTGCTTTCATCCAGCGCTTGTAGGTTTCCCGCATAAAGATAAAGCCGCCCACCAAGTTATTCCTTACCACCGCCTCAAAGCCCTTGGTGGAGATGTCCTCAGCGGGCATACGGTATTGGCCACCGGCGTTATTAACTAGGCCGTTGATCTTGCCATGCTGTGCAAGTACTGCGTCAATAGTTGCAATAACACTGTCCTCTTCCCGAATATCGCACACGTGGGTGGAAACCTTGCCACCAGTGGCTTCAATCTCTGCCTGAACCGCCTCCAGTTTTTCTAATTGGCGGCCGACGATTGCCACTGTTGCGCCGAGGGAAGCAAGCTCATGGGCCGTGCAGCGGCCAATACCACTACCACCGCCGGTGACAATCATGACTTGATTTTCGAACAGGTTTGCTCGGTAAATTGAGTTGTAGTTCATTGCGTTGCTTCCTATCTATTCAGTATCAATGCGCTGCGAAAACGTCGGCACCTAGCTAGCCAAGTTTATTTACACGTAATTTTCTGCAGGTCTTCACGCAGAATTTTCTTCATGACTTTGCCACTAGGCGTCATCGGTAGACTCTCTAAAAAAACGACCCGTTTGGGCACTTTATAACCCGCGATTAATCCTCTGCAGTGCTCTATTACCTTCGCTTCATCTAACTCGGTGCCAAGCTGGCGCACTACTGCGACCGTGACACGCTCGCCCCACTTGGGGTCCGGCACTCCCACCGCAGCGCATAATGCAACCTCTGCAAGTTTTTGTACGGCCTGTTCAACCTCAGTGGAATAGACATTTTCGCCGCCACTAATAATCATATCTTTGACTCGGTCAACGATGTACAGCAGCCCAGCTTCATCTCGATAGCCCGCATCCCCAGAACGGTACCAGCCATCGCGAAAGGCCGCTGCTGTTGCCACCGGCTGACCGCGATAGCCTTCGCACAATGACGGTGAGCGAATCAGGAACTCGCCAACCTGCCCATTAGGGAGCTCTTCACCTTGTTCATTAGCAACCCGAATTTCCATCAACGGCAGCGGCGCGCCGCAAGATTTCAAGCGAGCTTCATCATCTAGGCGATGATCTGCAGGGCGTAGAAAGGTGACTCCAGAACAGGTTTCGGTGGCACCATAAAATTGAATGAACTCGCATCCTAGACGCTGTATGGCGCGTTTAAGCACCGGGACAGTGATGGACGACCCCGCATAAACTACCAGTCGAACCGAAGATAGATCGGCCTCAGCATTGTCCGGATGGTCAATCAACATCTGCACTGCAGTGGGAATCAAGGGGAGTACTGTCGGCCGTATTTGAGTAATCAAGCCCGCCAAGATCACTGGGTCGGGCATCGGATAAACCGCCACGCTGGCCCCATTATATAGTGCCTGCAAAGAAAGGCTCAGTCCCATTGCGTGAAATAAGGGCATAACAGTGAGCATGCAATCGCTGGCGCGATACTGAAAAGACGGCTCTAGGTGTTCGCAAAGCCGCAAATACAGGTGGTTTTGGTGGGATTGCTGCACCCCTTTGGGCCGCCCAGTAGTACCTGAGGTGTACATCAGAATACACGTATGTAGAGGGTTAACATCTATTTCGGGGTCGGCCTCCGAGGCCCTAGTGGCCAGCGTTGCTAACTCGCCCTCATCGGGCTTATTGCTGTTATATACCACTACTCGGCAGGCCGTAGGCGACGAGGAGGCAATCTTCGCTGCAATTTCGGCAAAGTCACTGTCGGCGAACAGCAGGCGTGGAGCCGCATCTTCCACCACGTCCTGCAACTCCGGTACCGCCAGACGCCAGTTTAATGGCAGGAAGGTGGCGTCCAGCTTGCTAGCCCCAAACAGTAATTCAAAGTACTGAACCGAATTGCCCCCCAAAATCGCCATCCGGTCCTGAGATTGAATACCCAACTCCGCAAGCACATGACTCATTTGGTTGGCGCGCGCATTCAGCGCTCGCCAGGTAACGGTCCCCGACATACCGATTAAAGCTGGGGCGTCCGGTGTGTGCCCAGCGTAATGGAGGGGGATGTCACCCAGCGATTGAATTTCATTAAACAGCCACATATTGCTTTTCCTCTTGATTATTATTCGTGAAGCCGTGAGTAATTACCGCGCGCCGAATTCTAAGCGTTAGTGGGTGCTCTCAATGCTCATTTACTTTTTATAAGCGCCGCTTTTTCCGCTCAGGTGAGGTTCAAGCTGTCTTTGCTTGATACATTGGTCGGCGCCTCAGCGAGGCTTGTTGATTCGGATGAAGGAAACCTAGCGGCCTCGGAAGTCCGGTGACCGCTTTTCCGTAAATGCGCGAATACCTTCTTTAGCGTCGTCAGAAGATGCTATAGCACGGAGTGCTTGAGCCTCGTCCTCCAATTGAGTTTCAAAGGGTGTACAGCTCGCCGCGGCTAGTAATTGCCGCAGAGCCGCATAGGCACGGGTGGGGCCACAGTTAAGTTTTATCGCTAGAGCTTCAGTCCGTGCAACAAGTTCAGTGTCCTCGCATAATTCATCTACCAAGCCCACCTTAAATGCCGCTTCTGCGCCCAGTGTCTCGCCGAGCATCAGAAAACGACGCGCAGCTGGTAGGCCCATGCGCGACACCAAGCCTGTGGTAGCACCTAAATCGCAACTAAATCCTATGTGGATATAAGCGGGGCTAAAACTGGCTGATCGTGCCGCCACCACAAAGTCGCAATGGGACAGTAGAGCCACTCCGCCTCCTGCTGCAGCACCTTGTACGCAGGCAATAATGGGAGCATTTAAGCGTCGCAACCGAGTCAGGCCCATATGTAGACCGCTGGTGCCGCGCAATACTGCCGAGTGGGCCTGATCAAGGTCGCGAGTAAACATACTGAGATCACCACCCACGCAAAAGTGCTTGCCCTTACCAGATAGCAACACGGCGCGAAGATCCTCACGTTGACCGAGTTCATCAGCCACTAGAGCAAGCTCTCGGCAGGTCGTTTCAGTTAAAGCATTTCCGAGCTGCGGCAGATTGAGAGTTAGGCGAGCGAGACCTTTATCAAAAGACAGTTCAAACGATTCATAGGTCATTAGATCACCGATATGCCGCCGTTGATGCTGATAGCCTGACCGGTCATGCGCTGCGCCGCAGGACTGGCCAGATATAAAATCATCGCGGCTTGATCGGCAGAGTCCGCCACACCTAAATGTGCCATCGCCGATGCTTTCTCAAACATTTTTGCGCTGAAGGATTCGTTAAAAATGAGTTCAGCCCCGGGCGTGCCGGCAATAAGTGAAGGCGTTAGCAGGTTGATGCGCACATTTTCGCGTTTGACTTCCAACGCCGCGGTTTTGCAGTAGATCAAGATGGCTCCCATTGCCGAACCGACCATGGTCTCTCCTGGCGTGGGAATTTTGCCTGCGTCGGAGGCCACTACCACAATGGCACCGCTGCGCTGTTTGCGCATGGCTGGCAAGGTAGCGTGAACCATATGCAGCGGCGGCAGCATGATTTCCTCAATGCGCTGTTGAAGATCTTCAATTGCGATGTTATGCATCAAACGCGGTGGCGCACTGGGCCCAGTAGTGCAGGCGAGAATATCAATAGCGCCCAATCGCTCTCGGCATTCAGCCTCTGCACGAACTGCATCGGAGGCATTAGTGGCGTCAACCCGCACAAACCCAATTTCGGATTTTGGTACGCGCTGGCGCAGCTTTTCACAAGCCGCCGCTCCGCGCTCATCATTGCGACCTAATATCAACACCCGGGCACCCTGCTCGGCAAACTGAGCTGCCGCTTCAAAACCCACGCCAGCCGTACCACCTAGCACCACAACTCCGCTGCCGGAGATCGGTCTGGCAAGCTGCTGTGTATTATTATTGTCTTGCTCTTTCATTGCGCTGACTCTCCTTTAAGTAATTCTAATTTCCAACTCGCGAGTACATTTAGGATTTCTGTCGTTAATGGCCGGCTCTGACGCGTATTGTCGTCAATCAATACCAAGCGGGAATCAGCTACTGCGACGCAGTGTCCATCTTGAAATAAAGCCTGAGCAAAAACGCATGAACTATTACCAATAGCTGAAATGCCCGTGCCAATGTCAATAACATCGGGCCAATGCATTTCACTTAAAAGCCGTAGCCGAAACTCCGCTACTACCAATAAGCTGCGATTTTTCGCATCGGGATGAATTATGTCCTTGAGTATCAAGGCTCGACCGGCCTCGCAAAACGCAGCAAAGGTTAAGTTATTGGCATGTCCCGCCATATCGGTATCGGACCAACGAATTTGCTCATTTAACCAGTGCGGATAACACCTTCGGCCCAAGCGTTCGGGATTATCAAACGGGTCATCAAAGTGCTGTGGCATTTTTACCTACTCGGCCGCGGTCTTGCTTATTCAAAAATTCTTCGGAGCGCCGGACTAGTTCGGGGTTGCCGCCGCACAGGGCATAGCCGTACAGGCACTCCATCTTCAATTGCTCATCGAGGGTTCTGCCAATCACTTCAAAGATAGTTTCTTTAGCGCTTTCTACTGCTCGTCGGTCATTGCGCAGAATTTTCTTGGCATAGTCATAGGCTGTGGCCATCAGCTCATCATGCGGCACGACCTTGGATACCATATTGGCATGGTAGGCTCGCATCGCATCAATTGGCTCGCCTGTTAGCTCCATCTCTAGGGCAATGCCAGTGCCACAGGTATTTACCAGTCGTACAATTCCGCCATCTGCGGGGTGCATTCCTCGGCGCAATTCAAATGAACCAAACTGGGCGTGCTCCGAGGCAATGCGAATGTCGCAGGCCATGGCTAATTCAAGACCGCCACCCAATACCCAGCCGTTACAAGCCGCAATAATAGGCTTATAAATCCGATGCACTCCCCGAGTAATGCCACCAGCGAAGCCATCTGATAATTTGTCGCGACCTAGGCTAGGGCCTACGCCATCCCATTCAGGTACGTGGGTTTGCAGATCGGCACCTGCGCAAAAGGCGTCGCCTTTACCGGTGATGATCGCAATTCGCAAGTTATCGTCATCGCGGAAGTCCCGCCAGATTTCACCTAAACGGTTGTGTACGTCCATATCAATCGCATTCTTTTTTTCTGGACGATTAAAGGTAATCAAGGCAATCTCGCCGTCTTTTTCGTAGAGTACTTTTTCGGTCATCATTTTGTTTCCTTCTTTTATAACTATTTAGCAACCAACGGTGGTAAATCGGGTGGTGCGTGTCGCTGGATCATCGTTTGCCAGCCAATCCTCCCAACCCGTCGCGCGATTGGATTCGCGTGCCAGTGTTTGTTCTTCTTCCGTGGCGTATTCAATATCCCAGCGCTTTAAAGCCGGCTTGATAATCCATTCATGCCAAATTGGCGGAATCAGTGCGGCAAAAAAGCACACAAATAGGCTGGGCATCGGTATTTGATCTTGGTGGGGCATTAGTTTTTGATACGGCATATGGGAGTCTTGGTGGTGACCCGCATGATTGGTAATCTCAAATGAGACGATGCGAGATAGTTCGCTCATATGGTTCCAAACATGACGATGACCGATCCGAGCGCCAGGCAGGCGAATTAGGCCGTAGTGCTGAAAATAATTGAATGACTCAACCCAAAGTCTCGCCGCGAGCATACCGCTAAGAGCAAGTGCGACCCCAGCCCAGCCGCCAACCATATAAACAAGTGATTGAAATAAGACTTGTACCAATAGCCAGGCCCAAACTCGATTGCGCCAGTGCCAAACACTTAAACCGCGCTTTCTCAGAGAGTTGCATTCGAGTTCAATGCCAATTCGAAAGCTTACGTATAGCTCGTGCAGGGCGAACCAGTACAGGTTTTGCCCTCGGGGCGCGGTATCGCCATCTGCGGGAGTACACACTTCAATATGGTGGCCAGCAACGTGACCGATGTCACGAATACCATCAAACATACAGATTTGCGTTATTTGTCCCAGCATCCGTGAAGGGGTATGGCGGCGGTGCCACAGCTCATGAGATGCTGGCCCACCTGGTACCACCGATATCCACATTACCGAGGCAAAGCTACCTACGATTTGCCAAAGAGTTGGGTTGCCAGTCGCTATATAGTGGGCGGCAAACAGGTAAATTACCAAGGAGCCAATTGATGCTATCCAGACCGGCGCTGTTGACATGAAGCTGTTTGCCATCTGCCGCGGCTTCATGTTGCGCGGAATAAAACTGTCGATGAAGGCGAGTACGGGGAAGGTGGCAATGCCGAGCCAAACCCAATTGCCGCCAAGAATAAAACCGGCAATGCCGATTGCAACGATACCGCTGGGAATAAGCCAGAATTTCAGATAATCCGACATTACGCTTCTCCTTAATTATTGATATGTAGAAACCGTCTGTTACTCACCTGCAAACACGTAGATATGCTGGTGATCGTTCAAGTTAATTTACCTACTCTGCAGTTGCGCCTCTTTCTTCCGTTGCCGCCCGCCCGGCGCGGGCTCGGGCAATGACCATTTTCATGATTCCCGCAGTACCATCGCCAATTTCAAGCCCCATTACATCGCGCATACGCTGCTGGTGTGGCGCATCCATCGACCAGCCGTAATGGCCCAAGGTTAGGGCGCACTGGTGAATAACATCAAATGACGTTTTCGGCGCCATCCACTTGACCATAGCGGCTTCAGAAGTATGGGGGCGCCCTGCGTCTCGCAGTGCTAAGGTGTGGTAAGAAAGTTGTCGGGCAGCGGCAATCTGGGTTTCGCCTTCAACCAGTGGAAAACTAACACCTTGGAAGCGTGCAATGGGGCCGCCGAAAGCTTCGCGCTCCTTGGCATAAGCCCAAGCCTCGTCTAGGGATGCCTGAGCAGCGCCTAGACATTGCAGAGCAATTAGCGCGCGGCTGAAATCGAAGCCCGCCATCACTTGACTAAATCCTTTGTTTTCGTCACCAAGACGATGGTCAGCCGGAACGCGAACCTCATCAAAGAACACCGAGCCACGGCCTGAGCAGCGACTGCCGAGATCATCAAATAGAGTGGTGGTGATACCGGGTATACTCGAAGGCACTAGAAAAGCTGATACGCCGTGGGGGCCATCCTCTGGGCTGCCGGTGCGGGCAAAGACGATAAAAGCGTCAGCGGTATCACAATAGGTGGTGGAAGTTTTTTCACCATTAAGTACATATACGTCGCCGTCACGGCGGGCTCGCAGGGACAGCGCGCCAGCATCCGAGCCGCATTTAGGTTCGGTTATAGATAGCGCTAAAATCGCCTCTCCTTTGGGAATGCGGGCCAACCAGTGGGCAGCCAATTCCGGGGAGGCATTGCGCTGGATAATAGCGCCGCACAGAGACATCACTAGAACAACAGCTGCAATATTAAAATCACCGTAGGCCAGCTCCTCGACAATTAAGCCCGTGGTTAGACTATCTGCACCCATGCCTCCATATTCTACCGGCACATCGACACCCAGCATGCCTAGTTGCCCCATTTCGGCTAACAAGCCCATTTCAATGCAGCCATCACGCTCCCGTTGTTGATAGGCAGGTAAAAGACGCTCCCGTGAAAAGCGCCGAGCTGCGTTCCGCAGTGCTTCTTGATCTTCAGTAAAAATCATTGTCCGCCTCGCTCAAGCCACAATGCGCAGTGCCCGAGCGCTCTTATCAAAGGACACAATCATTTTCCTAAGAAGAAGGTCGAGTTGGGCAAGCTCATTTTTGCTCAAGTCAGAAAATGCATTCTCAAGGGGCTCGGAAACGCGTAATACTGTCTCGTCAACTTTTTCACGACCGGTCGGCAGAATGCTAACGAGCTGTCTACGCGCATCTCGACAGCCTGCCGTTCTTTCGACATAGCCGCTGGCAGCTAGCTCGTTGAGCAGTCTAGTGGTGTTTGATCGGCTGGTGCCCACCATTTCAGCCAGTTCAGTGGGAGACTCAGAACCACTTTCGGTAGCTGCCAGCAGGCATAGAACGTGGAAGCCGTTTTCACTGATATCAGCATCTCGAAATACCTGTTCAAAATAGCTGGCCATACCAAAGAAGCCAATGCGCAAAAGCCGCACCATGATAGTTTTATCCATAGGCAAGTCTGGGAGTGCCTGAGCCATACCTGGAGTGCAGCTATCTAGGTGGGTTAACTTTTCACGACCACGCATACGTATCTCCTGATTTTTCTTTGCTTCACTTGTGCTTCATATCTGTTTTACAGATAATTCAGCGATGAAGTATCTTTCCACAGCTTGTATAAGATTGTAAAGTGAAAACGAATAATCGATCGTATTTAGCTTTTTAAGTTGATCACGTTTTAAAGAACGCCTGTAGTCTGTGCCTGTATTCTTTACTGGCAGACGCTGTGTGGCGACCATATTTTTGACGGTAACGTATGTCGTTATAACTAATTATTTAATGGCGATTGTTAAGAGAGAGTGCGCACTCTCTTGATAAAGGTTGGCAAACTATAAAGCTAGTCTATAGGCATCCTGATAATTGTAGATGCTAAAAATTATTTTCGGAGTTGCTAATGTCAGATTGGGACTGGGATGAAAAAACCCGCGGATGCTTGACCCGTTTTCTACAAAGAAAAGGGCTTGCCGTTGGCAATATCAGCACAATGGCGATTGGTGATGGCCATTCAAATCTTACCTTTCTCGTAACTGATGCCTTAGGCAATCAAGTTATCGTAAGACGGCCGCCACCACCCCCCACCCCACCTGGCGCGCATGATATGTTGCGTGAAGCTCGCATAATTTTAGCATTGGAGGCTACTGCGATACCCGTCGCTAAGTGTTTAGCCACGGCGGAAGCTAATGATGTTATTGATGTACATTTTTATGTGATGAGTTTTGCTAGGGGTGCGGTAATAACAACGCAAACCCCTGAGATATTGGCTACCCCAGATATTCGCCGCGCTATTGCTTTCAACTTGGTGGATACCCTAGCAGATCTACATCAGGTCGACTGGCGCAAGGCTGGTTTGACTGATATTGGAAAGCCGGAAGGTTTCAATGCTAGACACCGTAAAAGCATGGCACGTCTTATTGCCGACGAGCACGGCCAACCACCTGTACATTTTGCAGAAATCGATAAATGGTTAGGAGACCATGTACCAGAGGAGTCTGGGGCCTCAATTATTCACAATGACTTCAGAATTGGTAACGTCATTTTGTCGCTAGAACGTCTAGGAAATATCGAGGCTGTACTAGACTGGGAGTTAGCAACGCTAGGTGATCCGCTGTTTGATCTAGGCTACTTTTTGGCGAGCATCCCTGAGTCGAAAACGAATTTGAATCCTACCGAAGCACTTGGTACTGCCCTGCTAGAGGAAGGTTACCCGTCCCGTGCCGAGCTGGCTGAGCGCTATGCGAAACGCACTGGTGCAGATCTAAATCAATTAAATTGGTATACAACTCTGGCACTTTGGAAGTTAGCGGTATTGTATGAATACGGTCGTCGACGGGCTGCAGAGGGTATTGGTGATCCTTATTTTAAGGATCCGAAGATGGTTCAAGCATTTATTGTGGCGGCCCATAACGCCGCCCAACTGCCTTTATCACCCACACTATTTTCGACAAAGGAAGAATTATGAGCAATATCCAGCAAAAGTTTCACGACGAACTGATCCCTCCAAACACGACAGGTAAGTCAGAGCGCTTCTTTGATCGCTTTATGTTTAATATGCACCCTAACAATGCTAATGCACCCTCAGTGATTATGGGCTACGGTCATTACCCGAGTCGCAATGTTGCCGATGGTTACGCCATCATCAGTTTACCCAAGCAGCAACGTAATGTTAGATTTTCTACCGAGCTAAATGACACCCGCGGCGACGGCGCTGGGCCTTTACGCTTTAAGTGCATTGAGGCGAACAAGTCTTGGCAGTTAACATTAAGAGCAAACCCCACTGGGGTAGAGTACGACGTTATCTGGCGCGCGCGAACACCCTATTGGTTGGATGTAGTTCAGCTCAAAAACGCCAATGTAGCCCCTACCAACTTTGAGCATTTGGTTCAATCCGGCCGCTATCAAGGGTGGATCAAAATAGACGGCCAGCAGCAATCCGTTGACGACTGGTATGGTCAACGAGATCGCTCTCGGGGTATGCGCACTATGCGAGGGGGACAAGGGCTTCATGTTTGGTGTCAGGCGCAATTTGAGGATAAATCCATTGGCTTTCTGTTAGTAGAAAGCCGTGACGGTGCACGTATTCTCCTAGAGGGCGCCGTGTTAACGGAAGACGGGCGAGTTGATAATGTGGTAGAGGGGCAACACCGCCTGATTTTTAATGACCTGGACTTGATCGGCGGTGTGGTAGAAATAGTCACTGAATCTGGCAGCCACTACACCATAGAGGCCGATGCATCCGCTGGTGGCGGATTGATGGCCGGAGCTGGGTACGGCGGCCACCACGGCAAAGTCCGTGGCAAAGATTATATTGAGCACGATATTTATCCACTGGACGGATCAGTTACACAAAGAACTGTAGATACTTCTTTAACAGATCGCCTTACTTGTTTCCGTTGTGACGGGAAGGTTGGCTACGGAATTTTCGAATTCGCACTAAGTCGCAGTACCTCTTACCGATATCAAGCAACTCTGAGTTAAAATTGCGCCATGAAATTCTGACCTGCTAAATAGTCGCGCTATTGGATATTTATGAAAAGGATTAAAGCAGTCCATACTTCGGCTAACCAAGGAAACGTCTTGGTGGGGTGGGCGCTGGCCATAATTCGCGCGATGCAGTCGCATGGAGTTAGCCTAGAAACGCTGGTAGTTGAGTTAAACCTCGATATTTGTGTTTTACGAAATGGTGCTCAGCGTTTAGATCAAGAGTATGTGGATCGACTTTGGAGTTACGCAGCGGAACATATAAAAGATCCTGCGTTTGGCTTAACGGTCGCTAAGCATGTGAGGCCCGCAAGCTTTCATGTCGTCGGGCATGCCATGAGTTGTAGTGCAAATCTCTATCGATCACTAAGCCGATTTTCCCAATTTTGCAGGCTAATTTCTCAGTCGGCTACAGCAACATTGGTGCACGGGGATCAGTGGGTTGCATTGGAATTCTATTTTGATCCAGAAAAAAAACCACCAACGCATCATTCTTATGATGTTGTTTTGGCAATGGTGTTGAACTTTGCGCGCGAGATTAGCGGTAGACCTATAACTCCTACGAAAGTGTATTTTTCTAGCCAAACAAAAACGTTAGCGGAGCCGTATCAACAGTTTTTTTCCTGCCCGATTCACTACGTCGCTGGGCATAGCTCTATTGTTTTTAGTAAAGCTGATTTAGATGAAGATATTTTGGGAGCCGATGAGCGGTTAGCCGCTTTGCTGGATGAGCTTGCAAAAAAAGATTTGGCACTACGAATGGAAGGTCGATTCTCAACTCGAATCACTGATTCATTACTGAAGCAATTTGCTGAAGGGGCGTGTTCAAAAGAACGTACCGCCAAAATGCTTAATATGACTTCCCGTACGCTTTTGCGGCGTTTGAAAAGTGAGGGAGTCACTTATAACGGCATCGTTAATCAGTTTAGGGAAGAGCTGGCAATGAAATATATTGCCGTAGTTGATATGCCCTTTAAAGAAGTTGCGTTGCGGCTTGGCTTTTCAGATTACACGACCTTTGCTAGGGCTTTTTCGCGCTGGACTGGGAGTAATCCTAGTGAAATGCGAAGAAAAATCTGTCCGCTCGATGGGCACGAAAATAAGCTCTCCATTACATAGTGATAATGCGATTGTCACCTATTGTGTAGCCGAGGCACAAAACACCCTTCTCGCGGCGATATATGCTTCTTATACTCCTTCTACGATTTTCCTTAAGGTCTATTTTTTAGTGTGGCTGGCCTAGGCTTATCGAATTTCGCTAAGTGATATTTTCATTTCGCGAGTTCATTTTTTCTGTATACCCAATTTTGAAAATGATAATAAATAAAGGGCGATACCAATGGCTATGCAATCAGCAGTATCTGCGGGTCCATTACGTTCTGCGTCGATGGAGTCTGTTCTTCGCGCGGCACGCACAAAAGCAGGTCTAGACGATTTTGGTTCCATGAGCTTTACGACAGGGCTTAATATTCTACTAACCGCACTTCAGCGCGAGGCCGAATTAAACGAGATCGGCGAACAAATGAACTATGACGGCATTATTCGCCGGCTGGTTAATCGTTTGCGTTATCAAGATGATCTAAAGAAGCATCCTGAAATCCTCAATGAAAAAATTTTGGCTCCTATCATTATTCTTGGCTTGCCGCGCACGGGTACGTCTAAATTACAGCGCGTGTTATCGGCAAGTCCTAAGGCGCAGCGCTTGGATTTCTGGCGGTTAAATAATCCTGCCCCGTTTCCTAATGAAGAATTTGGAAACCCAGCCGCAAGAATAGCGCAGGCTGTAGAAGAGGAAAAGTTGATGGCAACGGCCTTCCCAGACTTTATGGCACGTCACCCTATGGAGGCTACCGAGCCGGATGAAGAATTGCATTTAATGGATATGTCCTTCGACTCATATCTGCCTTGGGTATTTGCCGATATTCCTAGTTACTACCAGCACATGCAGCATTGTGACGCGCAGCCTATGTATAAAGAGCTCTATGCCATGTTGCAATATCTGCAATGGCAAGATGGTGGCGCGGGCGCGCGTCATTGGGTATTGAAAACACCTGTACATTTAGGGCAATTACCCGCGCTGCTTCACACCTTTCCGGATGCAAATCTTATTCATTGCCACAGGGATCCAGTTGATGTGATTCCGTCTTTTGCATCCATGATCGCGGAGGCGCGGCGGATAGGTTGTAAGCAGATTGACGAACATCAAATTGGTCGAGAGCAGCTCAAACATTGGTCTACAGAAATGGAAAAGTACTTGTTGGATCGAAAAAAAATGGCCAGCGATCGCATTCTAGATGTTGATTACAAAGATATTGTCAGTGATGTGTTTTCTGTTATCGAAAAAATTTATGTGCATTCAAACCTAGCATTGGAAGACGAGGCTATGCAGGCATTTGATAACTATGAAGCGCGTCGTCCCAAAGGACATTGGGGTAATTATAGCTATACCCCTGAACAATATGGCTTAACTGCTGACGACATTAATACGCAGACTGAGTCTTATCAGCAGAGGTATTTACAGAAATGAGTAATCAAACTACAGCGGCTTTTAGAGAAAACTTGTCCTCAACTGGTTTTGAATCACCGGCATTGTGGCACGCCGCGTTGGACGCAATGTCTGAAATGGAGGCCCTTGTTTGGGGTGACCCTTTAGTAAAGGATGAGCTTACTCGAGCCGAGGGCTTGCGCTATTTAATGCGACTTATTGGTGCGGCATTACCGCTTACGATTGAAGCGCCTTCTGTTCAGCATCCTCAGTTTCTCAATTTTATAAATCCGCGTGCTCACTTTGGCTTACCCGCGCCAGATTGCTTTTATCTCTGGGCACCAATTCACGGTGATCATGTTTACCGGATTGTTGGCGACAAAGGCAGCGCGCATTTGTTTGATATGGAAATTCGCAATGACCATATCGCCCATATTGCGGACTGGCAACTATTAGATCGACGCTCAGACTTTGAAGTGGGGCCAGATGGCCAGATTGAAATTTACTTAAGTAGGGAGGAGAGAGACGGGAACTGGCTGAAATTGCCTGAGGGTGATTGTAACTTGGTTTTCCGCCAGTATTTTTATGACTGGACTAATGAACGTCCGGCCAATGTGCGTATTGAGTGTGTGGGCGCGTCCTTGCCTCCGGCTCCGCTATCAGCCGCTGATATACATCGTCGTACTGAGATGTTCATAGACTGGTTTCGCAACGCGCCGCAGCAGTTTGGCCAGGTAGCGCGAAGTTACTACGATGCGCCAAAAGACGCATTGTATTTTGACGCCATCAGTTTTGGCTGGAAGGATTTGCAATACGGCAAAGGAATTTATGAGTGCGAAGTTGATGAAGCCGTTATTCTCGAATTTACTCCCCCAGATGCCTATTACTGGAGTTTACAGCTAAGTAATCATTTTTGGGAAGCGCGAGATTATCAGTTGCGGCAGACATCGCTGAATGGCCATCAAGCTGTACTTGATGACGATGGCATATTGCGCATTGTTATTGCGCATAAAGACCCTGGTGTTGCTAATTGGCTAGACGCTGGAGGCCATACGCAAGGCTTGGTAGCCGTTCGATACTACTTGGCAGACACACAGCCGGTACCCACCTTAAAGCGAATCCCGTTCTCACAATTGAAAAGTACTTTGCCTACGACAACCAAGCAGATTGACCTGGATACGCGTCAGCAAATTTTGAAAGATCGCTATAGTGCAGTTATGAATAGAAATTGGGTGTAATAAAACAACTATTGGAGTTTTCCTATGTTTGAAGTTCAAGAATTATTCTCTATGAAAGGCCGGGTGGCCTTGGTGACAGGTGCGGCTAGCGGAATGGGACGCCGGTTCGCGTTAACCTTGTCGGCCATGGGCGCGAAGGTAATTTGCTCAGCTAGGCGTATTGAAAATATTGAAGCGCTTGCAGCAGAGATTCGCGCACAGGGTGGTGATGCAGTCGCTATTGCGCTCGATGTTGGCTCTACAGACAGTGTTAAGCAGGCATTTGATCAAGCAAATGAGAAGTATGGCGATGTTGACGTGCTTATTAACTGCGCCGGCCAGCTTACATTTATGCCCTTTGCGGAAACCAACGAAGCAGCGTGGGACAATATAGTGAATGTGAATTACACCGGTGTTATGCGGATGTCGCGAGAATTTATAAATCGACTATTGGCGGTAAACAAACCGGGAAATATTGTTAATATCACCTCAATTACAGGTATTCAGGCAACAAAGTATTTGTCGCTCTATGCCAGTACCAAGGCCGCCGTAAATCACCTGACTAAGCTGATAGCAATGGAGTTATTTGGCACGGGTATTCGTTGTAATGCTATTGCGCCCGGGTATTTTATAACAGAAATGTCGGGTGATCTGCTGAGTACTGATGAGGGAAAGGCGATTGTCAATAATTTGCCTTCTAAACGGGCCGGCACTGTTGATGAGCTGGATGGCGCATTGCTGCTCTTGGTCAGCAATGCATCGTCATTTATGAATGGCGTTGTTATTCCAGTTGATGATGGCCAAGTGATGCAGCTCTTGCAGTAATGTGACGATAGCAGTAGATCGATTTTGTCTAAGTGTAATCAAATAATAGGGTAAAGTTTATGAATGATAATAAAATGGTAGTTATGAATTTTTTTGAGGCATTTTCCAGTGGTGATGTTGAGCGGACGATGGCATTTTTAAGCGACCACGAATTTGAGTGGTGGATATCAGGTAATCCGGCAGTCTTTCCGCTAGCTGGTAGCAGAGACAAGGCAGGTTTTGGCCAGTTGCTAAACGGTGTTGTTGAAAACTGTAAGGACGGTATCAAGATTAAGGTGCTTGCAACGACCGCAGAGGGCGAGCGTGTCGCCGTAGAGGCGGAGTCGTATGCGGAAGTGGCTGGAAAAATCTACAATAATTTGTATCATTTTTTAATTCTTATTCGCGACGGAAAAATCATTAAGGTGAAGGAGTACCTAGACACCATGCACGCTAACGATGTGTTGTGTTAGTAGGCCCATAGAATAATAACGAGAGGATTTTTTATGATGTTTCAAAAACACGAAGATTTCCCCAGCGGTTGTGCTGTGGTGTTTGGCGCTAACGGCGGAATAGGCGAGGCGATTGTGGCGTTGCTAAGTGAGCGGGGTACTTCGGTTATCGCGTGTTATCGATCTAATGGAGAAAAGGCCGCGGCGCTGTGTCAGTCCCTGAATGACGGTGGCGGTTCTGCGATGGCATTAGAATGTGATGTGCGTGATCGCAATAGTGTCGATTCAGTCTTCCAGAAAGCCAAGGCTAAGTACGGTCGAGTACATTCTGTGATTTCTGCTATTGGGCCAGTATTAGAGATTGGTCCTTTTTCTGAGGCCAGTGAACAGCATTTTCGCTTTATTGTTGAGGCGGATATTATCGGTTTTTTCAATATCTCTCAGGCTTCTGTGCGTGTGATGCGTGATAGCGGCGGCGGGTCACTTACCGCTATTACCACGCCAGTGATTGGCCGAGTATTGCAATACGATGCTATGTCAGCTATCCCAAAGGCGGCTGTAACTCAGATGACAAAATACATTGCCTGTGAGGAAGCTTGTTACGGAATTCGTGCAAATACAGTGGCGCCGGGAATAACTAATGTTGGGCTGGTTACTGGTGCGGTTGGCGGTTTTGAAGGGCCTGGCAAGGATATGCTGGAATTCGCCGACAGCATTACGCCGTTGGGCCGGCGAGCAGAAGGCCGAGAGATTGCAGAAGCGGCAGTTTTTTTGGCCTCAAATCGTGCTTCATATATTACCGGTCAGGCTTTGGTGGCAGATGGCGGCATGACCGTTTAAGCAAGTTTGTTAGCCATTAATAATTAAAATTCATAAATGGCTTGCGGCGATGTACCGCATTTCATTGAGCGATTTAGGCGGGCGATGGTGTTCGAATTTCCTGCGTACTATTGCTTTGATGGTATTAACAATAATAAGGAAGCTAATATGAATAGTGAACTATCTGTTTTTCGTTTGGACGGTAAGGTAGCCGTGGTCACGGGTGCCGGCACGGGTATTGGCGAGGCCTGTGCTCGAATGTTTGCGAAGGCAGGTGCCGCGGTAATACTGGCTGATATAAATCTATCCGCATGTGAGCTAATTGCCGAAGAGCTTAATGATCAGGGATGCGAGGCAAAAGCTGTATATTTAGATGTAAGGTCTGAGGGTGACTGGGATACATTAAAGCAAACCCTACTAGCATGGCGGCAGCGTTGGGATGTATTGCTTAACAATGCCGGTACTTATATTGGCGGTATGCTGGTAGATAATACAATTGCGCAGGTGAGTAATATCAATCAGCCAAATATTGAATCGGTGTTTCTTGGCACTCGGGCTGGGGCCGACTGTATGAAACCCGACGCAATGTTTGGCAATGGTGGTTCTATTATTAATGTTTCTTCTATCGCTGGCTTAGTTGGTGTGCCGGGTCACAGTATATACTGCGCAACTAAAGGCGCAGTGCGGGCTTTGACTAAGCACAGTGCTGTTGAATTTGCTAAGTTTGGCTATGGCATACACATTACCTACGCGCCCCAACGGTATCATGGCAGATGTAAAAAGTGTTGCCGCCTCATCGACGTTGGCAGCAACTGCTATATCCACAAAGTCCAGTAGCGCCTGACTACCTAACGATATGCTCTTATTTAAAACGACAAGGTCAGGTCGATGCCGTAGCTGCGTGGTTCACCAAAAATGGTGGTGACGAAGCCGCTGGCTGCCCAGTCGATTTCGTGGGCTGCGTATGTTTTGTTTTCTAGGTTTCGGCCCCACAGCTGCACACTAAGTTCGGCGTCACCAATGGCGATATTGCTGACGCCGAGTGTCGCGCCTAGCAGGCCAACGTCGTCTTTGCGGGCGATGCCTTGGGTGCTGAAGTAGTATTCATCTTCCCAGCTATAGTTTAGCGCGGCATTGAGCTCACCCACGGAGATTGGGCGTGCGTAATCTAAGCTGATGTTGTAGCTGTGTTGAGGCGCCGACGGTACATTTTTAGATTTAGACACTTCCTGACCGTATTGTATGAAGGACTCGTAACTGGCATCGAGATAGCCGTAGCTAATATTCAGCTGTAAATCGCGGGTGATGAGCGCTGTTAAGTCCATCTCGGCGCCAGACATTTTTGCTTCACCGGCATTAAAGGTGTCGGTGGCAATAATGTTCACTGGATCGCTTTGGTCTACCTGTAAGTCGGTGTATTCATACCAGAAGGCGGCGAGGTTAAGCCTTACTCGGCGATTCAGCAGTTCTGCTTTGCTGCCAATTTCGTAAGCTAGCAATTCCTCGGGCTCAAAGCCGTCAGCAAAGCGCGCCTCGGTGCCGCGAATATTAAAACCGCCCGCACGATAGGCGGTGGCAATCTTGGCGTAGGCGTTGACGTCATCGCTGATATCGTAGGCAACGGTAAAGCTCGGGGTGAATTTACTGGAGGTCTGATCGCCGCTTACTGTCGCGCCGTTTAGATTGTCGTATAAATTATCGTATTTAGTCGCGTCGCGTTTGTCGCTGGTATAGCGCATGCCCAGTGTTAAGTGCAGGCGCTGCTCCAGGATCTCCGGGGTGTATTCCAGTTGCGAGAAGGCCGCGAGGGACTCAGCGCTGGCGTCTATCTCATAATACTCTTCGGCTATTTGAGGAAATCCCCCTAGCGCAAGCAAATTGAGTGACGCGAGTTGGTCTTCGCTACCTTCTTCTTTGAAATAATATAGGCCGCCAACATAGTCGATTTTGCCGTCAGCTAGGGTGCCCAAGAACTGAATCTCTTGAGATATTTGGTCTTGCACTTTGTCGGTGCGAGTGTCGAGAATTTCGGCGCCACTGGCGACCAGTGATGGGAATGTTCCTCCGCTAAAGTGGTGAGCGCTGGCAGAATAATCTTGGTAGGCAAATTCATCGAGTTCGCGATACGCGGTAATCGATTTAATGGTGAGCTCATCATTAACAAACCACGTCGCGGTCAGGCTGTGGCCGCTAACGTCGTCGCTGCTACTTTCTAAATTATTGACGGATAAAGTGGATTGGCGTGTTTCGCGGGCAAACGGTGTAAAGCCAGCGCCATTGGCATTGGTAACGCGAGTTAGTTGGTAGGCGAGTTGGCCGCCGTTAATCTCAGATTGGTCGTAGGCGTAATCCAGTGTTAAATCGTCGTTGGCTAACCAGCGAGCGGCAATACGCATTGCCTGCTTTTGTTGTTCACCAAAATCTTTACCTGCACCAGCGTTTTCTACCCAGCCATCTTCGGCGCTGCGGCTAAACGCGGCACGTAACATCAATGTGTCGCTTACCGGAAGGTTTGCTTGGGTCAGTGTGCGCCAGTAGCCGCGATTGCCCTTGCTTAGTTTTTGTTTAAGGCTAAATTCTTCATCGGGTTGCGCGCTGCGAATAGCAATGGCACCGCCGGTGGTGTTGCGCCCGTAAAGAGTGCCTTGCGGGCCACGCAATACTTCAATTGCTTGTACATCGGCAATGTCGGCGGTGAGACCGGCAGAGCGGCCAAGATATACGCCATCTAAATACACGCCGACAGCGGGGTCTTTAGTGATTTGCAAATCAGCATTACCGACGCCGCGAATAAAGGCGGTGAGTGAGTTGCGATTGGTGGGGTGTGGCGCGGTGGATAAGTTTGGCACGGCGCTTTGAATATCACCGACGTCACTGATGCCGAGTTTTTCTAATTTCTCGCTGTCGAAGGCGAGCAGAGAAATGGGGGCATCTTGTAAGGATTCAGATTTTTTCTGCGCCGTAACCACCACTTCTTCTAGTGTTAAACCATTGGCAGATTGCTCTGCGTAGCTGGTGTTCACCACGGTTATCGCTAAAAGCAGCGTGCTGGCAGACATTGCATAGGATCGAAATAACGACATAATTTACTCCAAATAAAACGTTATTATTTATTTTTACTGCAGCAAAATGAGACTCAAAGCTAGATAGCTTAGGCAGCATTTTTCATAACACTATTTATGCCATGAGAAATCACCGTGGGCATCGTTGACTTGGACTATTCGCGAAGGGATCTTGCGCTGCAGTGAAAATAATTGAAAAAGGGGCTGCCGCAAGCGACAGCCCAAAGCACTCACATGGGATGTGGAGCGAATTTGCGGCCAGCACTAAAGCCGCCGTCAACGGCAATGGTTTGACCATTTACAAAAGACGCCGCGCTTGACGCAAGAAAGCCGATCACATTGGCCACTTCGTCGGCGCGACCCGCCCGGCCTTGCAAATGCCAGCTAATAAATTTTTCGTGCAGTTGCGGATCTAAGGCGATGTCCTTGGTCATGGCGGTTTCGATTAGGCCGGGAGCAACACTATTGCAGCGAATACCCTGGCTGGCGTAGTCCGCAGTAATGCTGCGGGTAAGTTGAATAATGCCGCCCTTAGATACGTTATAAGCAACATTGTTGTCGCAGGCCTCTAGGCCGAAGATACTTGCAACGTTAATGATGCTACCCGCGCCCTGTGCGAGCATAATTGGCAGCACATATTTGCACATCAACATGGTGCCGGTGAGGTTGATATTTAACACTTTTTGCCACTGGCTTAAGTCGACTTCGTTGACGCCACCCCAGCCACTAATGCCTGCGCAATTTACTAAGGTGTCTATTCCGGCGAATTCATCAGCAAGTTGATTTACTGCTGTGCGAATGGCGGTTTCAATTTCGACATTGAGGTGAAGAAAATGCACGCTTTCAGATTCCCATTGTTTAGCAATGGTCGCTGAGGGTGAATTGATATCGCAGGCGATAACGGTGGCACCACCGGCGAGTAAGGTGGTGACTGTGGCGAATCCGATTCCGGAACAAGCACCGGTAATAAGGGCAACATTTCTCATGCTTGAATTCTCATGGTTTTATTGTTGGTAAAAAGTGCTAATTAATAAATTCAACTAAAATCATATGATGATAACTTTGGTGTCTGCATGGCTTCTTTAAACTGAGCGCGGGTCCACGGCCAGGTGGCGGGTATACCTTGTGAATCTAAGTACCAGCTTTGGCAGCCTGATCCAAAAATAGATTTTTGGGCGGCGGCGACTCTGGCTTTATCAAACTCATCCAGCGCAGATTGCTTGACGCTTACTTTTTTATATTCACCGTTTTCGACTAGCGCCATAAGCTGGCTAATGTAGTGCCACTGCTGCTCGGCAATTTCGATAAGAGAAAAATTTCCCACTGGGCCATTGGGGCCATTCAGCATAAAGAGATTGGGGAATTGGGGAATAGACACCGACATATAAGCGCTGGGTCGCTTGGCCCAGGCTTGCTCAAGCGTTGTTTCGTTCTCGCCGGTGATTGTCATGGGCCGCATAAAGCGGTCAGCTTCAAATCCGGTGGCGAGCACAATAATATCGAATTCTCGCAGCGTGCCGTCGGCGCTGCGTATGCCGTTCTCTTCGATAGAGTCGACACCCTCCACTATAATTTCCACATTGGGACTTTGTGCCGCACGGTAAAATTCTTCTGAGTAAATAAGCCGCTTACAGGCCGCGCGATACTGCGGACGCAGGCGTTCCCGTAAGTCTGGGTCGGTCACTGATTGCTCTAAGTTTTGTGCCACAATATTTTCAATTTCGTGCATGGCTATGGAGTCGGGTTCGGTGATCGCAACCGAGAAGCGCTCAATGTTCGCTTCTAGTTCGGGGTCATTTTGGATACGCTTTAGTGCGGCAGGGTCGTTGCGAAAAACCGCTTTTTCAGCTTCGCTGAACTCGGCATTGACCACGGGCATTATCCATTGCGGGGTGCGTTGGTAATGGCATAAGTTAGCCGCCCGATCTGAGAGGGCAGTAACAATTTGTACGCCGGTTGAACCGGTGCCAATGACGGCGATGCGCTGATTATCTAGTTCCACTGAATGATCCCAGCGGGCGCTATGAAATAGCTTACCTTTAAAGCTACTCATACCTTTTATATTGGGTATGCGCGGGTGGTGTAATACGCCGGTAGCGGCAATAACAAAATCAGCGTAATCGCTGTTGCCGCGCGAGCTTGTGATCTGCCATTGCCCATTAATAAACTTACAGTCGGTAATTTCTTCATTAAAAGAAATAATTTCCTCAAGCTGATACTTGGCAACTACAGACTCAAAATAGGCCTGCACTTCTGCCCCTGGTGGTAGATGGCGGCTCCATTCAGGATTGGGTTCAAAGGAGTAGGTGTATGAGTGCGAGGGCACATCACATGTTAAACCGGGGTAGCTGTTATCGCGCCACGTGCCGCCGATACGATCGGCTTTTTCGTAAATGCGAACATTGTGTTTGCCTGCTTCACGCAACTTGATGGCGGCTAAAATGCCCGCCATACCTGCGCCAATAATCACGTAGCGATGTTGATTTTTATTGTTCATGTGGACTGCACCCTGAATGGCTAATATTGCCGCGCATGTTGCGCTATGGGTTTTATCCTATGCGGCTTTGGTTGAGCTTAAATCGTCCAGATAAACTATGTAGAGAAAATAGTAGAGGTTTTTTTGTCAACGGGGGTTGGCTATAAACGCCGCTACACTCTTTAACAATAAGCTGACCAACATGGTTTGCTGGGTAACGCCGGTTTTAGCAAAAATGGCGCGCAGATGAGCGCGGGCGGTGTTGCGGCTAATATGTAAACTATTACTGGCGTCTTCTAAACTTTGGCCATCGGCTAGCGCCATTGCTAGCCGTGACTCCGCCGGTGTTAAGCCGTAGAGCTGACCTAGTACTTCTGCGGAGGTCTGCGATTTATATTCGGGGTCGCTAATAAATACTGCAACAGATGGCACCGTTTGGCCGTCCATTTGACTGATTTGCGGCATAGAGCGCACCACAATATTAAGCGGCAAGTGACCAGCGCTGCGGGTGATCGCCATGGCTTGCACAATGTGAGGCTTGCTGTGGCGATGAGCGTCGATGGCGTTGTTTATTAATTGCCGAAAGTGGCTGGCTTCGCTGCCTTGGGTGATCAGTAATTGCCGATCTTTACTGCTAATGCCATTTTTCTCCGCGAGAATGCGGTCTGCAATCGCATTGCAGTGCATTAGGTGGCGGTTGTCATCTAGGATGATAGTCCCCAATGATAATTGCGAGACGGTACGGTCAAGCAGGGTTCTTTCGGTTTCCATTTGTTGGAGTCGGGCATACAAGGGGATGGCGCGCTCCAGATGAGGAAGTATTAAGGCAATTTTTTCCTTATCTTGGGGTGTGAATGACGATGCGTTTGGGCTGCGGGTAATGCGCAAACTTGCTCGAAGGCCGTTGGCCAGTTGCATATCTACGCCAAGAATATGAAGTAAATCAAAGGGCTTCATGCAGCGCTGATAAAACTCGCTATTTAAAAGCTGCGTTGCAGGTAAAAACTCCTCTAGTGACACCACCTTGCCCGCAGGTAGGTTTACAAAGGGATCTAGGGCATAGAGGCCATCGCTATAAACATTGTTGGGCGTGTCCGAGATGGGTGATGGCAGGCCGTCGCTGAGTAGTAAGCCGGCGTCGCCGGGGTTCGGGGTACGCAAAATAAGAAAACAGATACTGGCATCCATTTCATTGCGCAGCTGATTTAGAAAGCCCTGCCATAGTGGCGCCTCGTCCAGTCCATGGTAAATACTTTCTAATAGCTCACTAAACGTCTTTAAGCTAAATGCGGCGATGTGGTCATGTGCCATGGGAGCTCGTCCAGTGGGTGCATTGTCATTATTGTTATGCTGCAATTGCAGATTAGGATTCCAGCATAGCGTTATCTTGCTGTTTTGTACTAGTCCATCTTGACGATGATATTTCGGCTGAATAGCTGCAAATTTAGGCCACGGAAAGTCGCTTGGTACAGCAGTGGTGGGGGAGTTAAATGAAAATAATAGAACGGCAAGTTGCGGTTATCACGGGTGCGGCAAGTGGGATTGGCTTGGGTATTGTGAATGCTTGCGCGGCCAGAAATATGCGTATTATCGCGGCGGATATTAGTCTGTCGCGGCTAGAATCCTTGAGTCAGGATTTACAGCAACGCAATATTGAACATCACATTATGGTCTGTGATGTGGCTGATCCGGCGCAAGTAAAAGCACTTGCTGATTTGGCCTATCGCCAGTACGGCGTTGTGAATGCCTTGTTTAATAATGCGGGTATTATGATTAATGGTGTGAGCTGGCAGTGTAGTGTCGCCGATTGGCAGAAAGTCATAAATGTGAATTTTATGGGCACTGTTTATGGCATACAGGAATTTGTCCCGCGTATGTTAGAGCAAGCATCGCCTGCTCATATTGTGAATACCTCGTCTTTGGCTGGTTTGCTAAGTTCGCCAATGATGGGCCCGTATAGCGCGAGCAAGCATGCGCTGGTGTCCCTGTCTGAAACCCTGCTTTATGATTTGCAGGCGATGGGCTCGGATATTGGCGTGTCGGTACTCTGCCCTGCGCAGGTTGCGAGTAATATTATGGACGCCATTGATGGCGGAGATTCTGCTCAGCATAATGCCGAACAACTAAATGATTTTTTACGTCAGGGTATTAGCGAGGGTATGGCGCCGAGTGATGTGGCCGACATGGTGTTTGATGCGATAGAGCGAAAGGCATTTTGGATATTTACTCATCCTGATTTTAAGCCAGCTTACAATGCTAAGGCAGATGGATTGGTCAATGAGCGTAATCCGGCTTTTGAGCAAGTAATCTGCGATTAAGTAATGTGGTGCTTGTTATAAGAGAAATAAAGGAGCAACGATGCTAGCCCCAGAAGTGAAAGCCTTACTAGAGTTTATGAACAGCCAGCCTAGTGTTGCGATTGCGGACCTCACTCCCGAGATGATGCGCGATCGCACCATGCCACCGCCTGAAAATATAGAAGCAGTATTGAAAGTGGTCGACACTGTAATACCGCTTGTTGCGCAGGATAACGAATTAGGTAGCAGTGATCCCCTGCCAGCGCGCATATATTATCCTCAAGGTTATGAGGAAGTTGACGGCGGATCACCGGCGATACTGTTTTTTCATGGCGGCGGTTTCGTCGCGTGTGACCTCGATACCCACGATGGCATGTGCAGAACATTGTGCAACGCCAGTGGCTCAGTCGTGGTGTCAGTGGACTATCGGCTGGCGCCAGAAGCCCGTTTTCCTGCGGCGCCAGAAGACGCATACCGCGCCTTGTTATGGCTGCATCAAGAGGCCGGTGCATTAGGTGTCAATTCGAGCGTTATATCAGTATGTGGTGATAGTGCGGGCGGCAATCTCGCTGCGGTTTTGTGCCTGCTGACGCGTGACCGGCAAGGTCCTGCGATACAAAAACAACTGCTGTTATATCCGGTGACGTCGCCGAGTTGTGATACTGAATCACATCATAAATTTGCCGAGGGATATTTTTTAGGCCGTGAACAAATGCAGTGGTTTTGGCAGCATTATCTCGGTGATAAAGCGACGGCATCAACGCCCTATGTAGATCTACTCGCGGCGGATGTTAGCAGCTTACCGCCGGCGGTGATTGTGACGGCGGAATATGATCCCCTTTGCGACGAGGGAAAGTTGTACGCAGATAGATTAAAAGCAGCGGGTAACGCCGTTGAGTATCGCTGTGTAGCGGGTCAAATCCACGGCTTTTGCAGCTTTGCTGATCATATTCCCCAAGGGCGGGAAGTGCTTGTTGGTTTGTTTGGGGTGGATTTGTAGCTAGGGCTTAAGCGAGTGTGGCTCCTTATGCAAAAAAGCAACGTGATTTTCGGCTGAGCTCAGACTCTATTACAAACCTCACGTCATACTCGGCCACGACCGAGTATCCAGGTGAACGAAGTGAATGCCTTTTGTTTTTACGAAGTATGATGTGATCCATAACCCGTGGTATATGGATCCCCGATCGGGGTCGGGGATGACGGTTGGGAGGTGCGTCTATCGGCTTTCGTTATGCATAGTGACACGTGGCTGCTTGTGAAAAAACAGCGTGATTTTCGGATGGACTCAGGCTCCGTTCCAGACCCCGCGTCATACTTTGTTGAGTTCAGGTTCCGTTACAAATCCCACGTAATTTTCCGATGAGCTCAGGCTCAATTACAAACCTCGGATCATACACAGGCTCCGTTACAAACCTCACGTCATACTCGGCCACGACCGAGTATCCAGGTGAACGAAGTGAATGCCTTTTGTTTTTACGAAGTGTGATGTGA
>JAGPVP010000059.1 GCA_018066965.1 Zhongshania sp.
CCAAATTTGGACATCATATTATCATCTTTGCTGGCGAATACGACGTGAATATCTCGCAGCCGCTTTGGGTCAACATAAACAATATTATTCGCGGTGTAACGCGATAACACATTGAACAGGATTGCCGTTTCGCAACTTACCTCTTTTTCGTATAAATTATAGCGCGCCTGAAAATATTGATAATACAGTGGTTCTTTGCATGCAAAGTCAGTTTTGGAGATATATCGAGCTAATACTGACCAATACACATCTTTAGCATCTAGATCATTATCACTAACAATATCTGCTAATTTTTGAAATCCAGTATCTTCTGACAAGCCTTTCAAATCAGCCTTATCAAAATTTTCCAACAGCCATTGTTCTGCATTTAGGTCTTCTGCGGCCGCTGTTTTTATTAAGTTTTGGCGATCAACAGAAAGGGTAGAAAGATTGCGATCGAATTGAATAATCGGCATACCATTCTCAGTGGACAGAATGATATGCGGTCGCTCTTGGGCTATCTGCGGCGATACCGAGCAGGCCGCACTGAACAGAGCCACTAGGGAAACCGCGATCAGCAATCGCGCTTTCAGGTAGATATAAGACATAAAAATTACTGCTGTGCGTAGGCTTTGGCTACCATTGAGTTGGGTTTATCCCATACCGCTGCACGAGCGTTCAATTCATTTTGTAATTGAACGTGGGCCGTCGTGTGGAAAGGTGCTGAAGTAATATCACTCACTAGACCGATCGCCGCGAACACAGTAATTCCTACAGACATAGAAAGTACGATTGACGAATCTCCTTTCTCCCGGCCATCCGTAAAAAAGCCAATTCCACCTGCTGCACCAGTAAAATAGGTCTTCCCTGAGTTATAATTCGCAAGCCTTTCTTGAAGAGCTACTTTTACTTTTTCATCTTCCGCCGCCTGCGCTCGTTGTTTTTGGATGTCGCTCGCTTTTTGCTCCCATGCAGAGGCTTCACTACTACTTTTATCTACACCTTTACCCTCACGGTAAAACTCTGCCATTTGTTGCATAGCAGCGATATCACCTTTTTTAGCTAACGCTAATACGCGACTGGTTTCTTGGTTTTCTAATACAGCAATCGCCTGCTCACGCTTTTGTTGCCAAAATTGCGCATCGGCCTCACTTCTCTCTACGCCCTGGCCTTGCTCATAAAGAGTTGCTAATTGAGCCATGGCGTCAATATCGCCTGCCTCCGCGCGTGTCAAAATCGCTTTCGCCGCATTTTCATGTTGTTTATCTATGGCTTGACGAGACCAATATTCCGCATTCTCTGCACTTTTAACCAAGCCTAATCCTTTCTCGTAGAAGTCAGACACTTGCTGCATGGCAGCGATATCACCCTCCTTGGCCTTCTGTAACGCTTCTTGAGCCCTCGCATTTGCCGCTTTTTGGTTTAACTGTGGAGATGCCAGTACCACATTAACTTTTTCCGGCCTGTTATCTCTTAGCGTCAATGTGGTTTCGAAAACTCGCTCACGCTCAGCGTCGACCGTTTTAACGACTCGGAGCGAAATCTCACCGGCGTCTAAGAATATATCCGCAGGACATTTGCCGTACGATTTACCGTTGATAAAAACAGCGGCATCTCTAGCAGAATCCTTGCAAGTAACGCGCAATACAGATTCCGCGCTAGCATATGAAATTGTAAATAGAGAAAAAACAATGGTGATACTGCACTTTTTTAATAGCTCGTTTACTAACATTAATAAACCCATTTCAATACACGTCGATTTATATTCAAGCAGACTAACCTTGTTATAACAGCGCCTGATAAAAACCCCAAAGAAAGTCACGCACTAAGATATAATCTGGACGTTAGGAAATGCCTTAAGGTGACACATTCCTGTGCCCCCAATACACCGACAACATTGTTGTCGGTGTATTGGGGGCTAAACACAAGCGACATATTTAATCACAAACCTAACTAATTACATTGACACAATTAATCACTAGCGGGCGTAGCGCCGGAGCTCCGAACATAATTTAACGAATAATCGAAGAGTTGGCCTCCCCTATATAGGGGGGACGCCGGAAATACGATTACGCAACGACCCAAGAACTAATAGGTAGTCGGTAGAGGTCAAAATCAATCCTCCAAAATTCCAGTCTGTAGAAAGGCGCTTAAATTGGTGGCTTAGTATAAGGCCGCCACCTCCCCCTACTGCTGATTACTTACCGCGTTATTGGGGCCAGTGATACCACAAACAGCAGGCACGCCAAGATCCGCGAACGCCACGGGATCTACCGTTCGTATCGCGAACTTGCTCTTTTTTATAACTAGGTGGCGCCAACAGCCAATTAATTGAACCGGCCTACAAATTGTAATTCCCTTCCAATACCGAGGTTCTGCCTTCAGGACATTGATATTCAACACTCGCCGCGCCGCTATTAATCTCGGCAACGCCGAATACCTTATTTATCGCTGAGATAGTGAAAGGGCCGCCGCAAAATTTATGTGTAGACGTACTAGGTAATGAAGAAAGTGTGCAAAAATTGAGCTACACGTAGCAAAGGAACACAGGGCGCGAAACACAAGCACCCTGGAGATTTAAGGAAGGCAAATTACAATAGCAAACGTCGTATATCAGTTAACAGCTCACCCATAAAGGTAAAGAACTGTCCCGCATCGACACCATTTAAAGCGCGGTGATCGTATGACAAGGACACCGGCAGCATTTTACGCGGAATAAATTCGCTGCCATTCCACTGCGGTTTCACCGCGAGTTTTGAGACTCCCATAATCGCCACTTCTGGCGCATTAATAATCGGTGTAAAACCCATGCCGCCAATGCTGCCCAAGCTAGAAATAGTGAAGCAGCCGCCTTGCATGTCGGCAGGTTTCAGCTTTCGATCTTTCGCTTTTTGCGCCAGCTCTGCTGATTCAGCCGCCAATTCCCACAGCGATTTTTTATCAACATCGCGAATAACCGGTACAACCAATCCTGCAGGTGTATCAACAGCAATACCAATATTGATGTATTTTTTGAAGATCATGCTCTCGCCATCACCACTTAGCGAGGCGTTAACCTTAGGGTAGTTACGCAGAGCCAATGCCGCTGCTTTCAGTAAAAACGGTAGCGGCGTGAGCTTAACGCCACGCTGTTCGCCTTCTTTTTTAAGGTTGGCACGGAAGTCTTCTAGCTCGCTAATATCGACCTCATCAAACTGCGTCACATGCGGCAGATTCACCCAGCTGCGATGCATATTGGCGGCTGTTAGCTTGTGCAGTTTAGTCGTGGCCTGCACATCTATTTCACCAAACTGGCTAAAATCGATATCGGGAATGGCGGAAATCGTTGCGGCCTTGCCGCTCGATTTACCTGCGGCAAGATCCTTTACATACTGCTGTAAATCTTCTTTTAGAATTCTGCCACGCGGCCCAGTACCACTGAGCTGCTCTAGCTCCAAACCAAATTCTCGCGCCAGTTTTCTCACGGCGGGGCCAGCATAAACATCCGCATGACTCACTACGGTGGGCGCAACCCGCTGCTCAGATGGCTTCGTCGCTGGCGCCGGTGAAGACGCAGCAGCAGCTGGCTTTTCAGCAGTTTGAGCAGGCTTTTCTGGTGCCGCTACTGCGTCCTCAGGTGCAGATTGCGCAGCAGACGATTGATATTCAATTTCTGCGATCACTGTACCTTGCTTGGCGTTGTCACCGACTTTAATGGCCACCGACACAATTTTGCCGCTGTGCGGTGACGGAATTTCCATTGAGGCTTTGTCAGATTCCAAGACCACCAGCGAATCGCCTTCACTGACTTCATCACCTTCTGCAATACAAACCTCAATAACCTCAATACCATCACCACCACCGATATCGGGCACTTTGATCGTTTCACGCTTTAGGCCACCAGAAGCAGGCTTTTCGCCCTTGCTCGATGCGGTCTCAGTTTCAGTTTCCGTCGCAACTGGCGCCGCAGCTTCGGCAGGCTCCGCCTTCGCCGGTGCTGGCTCCTCGCTATTATCAGCAGCGGTGTCACCCTCTACTTCCAATTCAAGAATCACATCACCTTCACTGACCGTCGCGCCTTCTTTAATGCTAATACTTAGCACTTTGCCGGCCTGCGGCGAGGGGATTTCCATCGACGCTTTATCCGATTCCAAAACCACTAAAGAGTCTTCTTTAGCGACCACGTCACCGACTTTCACACACACCTCGATGACATCGACATCACCGCCACCCAAGTCAGGAATTTTTACCGTTTCTTTTGCCACAAAAAAAATCCTTATAAACTATTAGCGATAAAGCGGATTAATTTTATCCACGTCTAAGCCAAAAGCCTTAATGGCTTTTGTTACTTCGCTTACGGCAAGCTGACCGTCATCGGCCAAGGCTTTTAAGGCCGCAACCACTATGTACTGCCGATCTACCTCAAAGTGCTGTCGCAGTTTAGCTCTAGTGTCAGAGCGACCATAACCGTCGGTGCCCAGCACCACATAACGGGCTTCAATATAAGGACGCAGCTGTTCAGCATAAGACTTAATATAATCCGTTGCGCAAATCACCGGCCCCTGCTTACCACGCAGTTGTTCAGTCACATACGGTACACGGGCATCACTTTCTGGGTGCAGCATATTCCAGCGCTCGCAGTCCAAACCATCGCGGCGCAGCAGGTTAATACTGGTCGCGCTCCAAATATCGGCATCGACTTTATAATCTGCTTTTAGAATATTTGCTGCGGCTTCCACTTCCCGCAAAATAGTCCCGCTGCCCATCAACTGAACTTTCAGTTTTGGCTTTTTAACGGCCGATGGCGTAAGACAATACAGGCCTTTAATAATACCGTCGGCGCAGCCTTCGGGCATATCTGGATGCGCGTAGTTTTCGTTCATTACCGTGACATAGTAATAAACATTTTCTTTGTCTTGGTACATGCGACGCATGCCATCTTGAATAATGACGGCAAGCTCGTGAGAGTATGTCGGGTCGTAAGACACGCAATTGGGAATCATATTCGCCATCAAATGACTATGACCATCCTGATGCTGCAAACCCTCGCCATTGAGCGTGGTGCGGCCGGCAGTAGCGCCAATTAAGAAGCCCCGCGCCTGCGAGTCACCCGCGGCCCATGCCAAATCCATAATCCGCTGAAAACCAAACATAGAATAAAATATGTAAAACGGAATCATCGGGTAATGATGGTTGCTATACGAGGTCGCCGCCGCCAGCCACGCAGAAAAGGCGCCAGCCTCAGTAATGCCTTCTTCTAAAATCTGACCCTGCTTGTCTTCTTTGTAATACATTACCTGGTCAGAATCGTGCGGGGTGTAACGCTGGCCCTGCGACGAGTAAATACCAAGCTGACGGAACATGCCCTCCATACCGAAGGTACGAGCTTCATCCGGCACAATCGGCACTATTCTTGAACCCACCTCTTTATCTTTCACTAGGCTAGATAAAATACGCACAAAGGCCATAGTAGACGACACTTCGCGCTTGCCGGTCGCTTTAAGCTGGGCGCTAAAGGTATCTAAACTGGGCGTTGTTACCGCGTCAAATTCTGCCTGGCGAGCGGGTAAAAATCCGCCCAGTTTTTCACGTCGCTTACGCATATAGACCATTTCAGGACTATCTTCGGCGGGGCGATAATACGGTACAGATTTCAAATCTTCGTCGCTGATCGGCACACCAAAGCGATCGCGGAATTTCTTCAGTTCTTCTAAATCGAGCTTTTTAACCGAGTGCGCTTCATTTTGGGCTTCGCCGCCTTCGCCCAAGCCATAACCTTTTACGGTCATTGCCAAGACCACGGTAGGACGACCCTTGGTTTCCATCGCCTGCGCGTAAGCCGCGTAAACTTTATAAGGATCGTGACCGCCACGGTTGAGATACATAATATCTTCATCAGACAGGTCTTTTACCAACTCTAGTAGCTCTGGATATTTACCGAAGAAATGTTTGCGGGTGTAGGCGCCGCCATTGGCTTTGTAGTTTTGTAGCTCGCCATCAACCACTTCATTCATTCGGCGACGCAATAAACCGGTGGTGTCTTTTTCTAATAATTTATCCCAGTGCCGCCCCCAAATAACTTTGACGACATTCCAACCGGCGCCACGGAAGACACCTTCCAATTCCTGAATGATTTTACCGTTGCCACGCACCGGCCCATCAAGCCGCTGTAAGTTACAGTTAACAACAAAGATTAAATTATCCAGACTTTCACGACCGGCCAGCGCGATAGAGCCCAGTGATTCCGGCTCGTCACTCTCGCCATCGCCCATAAAGCACCACACCTTGCGGTCGCCATGATCAACCAGACCACGGCTTTGTTGGTACTTCATTACATGCGCTTGGTATATCGCCTGAATCGGCCCTAAACCCATACTCACAGTAGGAAACTGCCAGTAATCTGGCATTAACCAAGGATGCGGATACGACGACAAACCATTGCCGTCTACTTCTCGACGGAAATTATCTAGCTGAGTTTCGTCAATACGCCCTTCAAGATAAGAACGCGCATACATACCCGGCGAGCTGTGGCCCTGATAATAGATTAAATCGGCCTTTTCGCCGCCACGGAAAAAGTAGTTAAAACCCACATCGTACAAGGTCGCCGACGAAGAAAAGCTCGAAATATGACCACCCAAGCCTTCGTTATTGTTGTTGGCGCGCATGACCATCGCCAAGGCATTCCAGCGAATCATCGAGCGAATTTTTCGCTCCATGAACAAATCGCCAGGCATGCGGCGCTCGTTATTGGGCTCGATGGTGTTGCGAAATGAGGTGGTAATAGCAGCGGGAAGTTCGGTACCGGCTCGCGTTGCGTGCTTAGCCAGCCTTTTCATTAGAAATGCAGTGCGCGCCCGGCCCCCATTTTTTAATACACCATCAAGAGCTTCTAGCCACTCTTGGGTTTCTTGAGGATCGAGATCTTCGCTTAAATCGTGGTCTTGATACATACACAGTCCTTTACCAATACAGTGGGCTGTCCAGACCAGCAAGCATTGTGCTTGGATGTGTTCCGCTTACAACTGACTCACCGGAGAGCGATCAGCTCCGAGTGCTTGGAATCAGCCTGTGAGTGACGGTTATCACCTGGCCCAGTTTGGGCTAAACGCTGGCCTTTTGAGCCTGCGAGCACCCGAATACAGGAGTTACTACCTTCGCCCAAATGCTGGTTTACAGGCTTTGGGCGACGGAAATTCTCACAGCTTTTTATCCATAAATCAACTAAATGTAACTATTTTTTATATGAATAAATTATTAAAGCGCCATCATAGAATGTATCAAAAACAAGCGCTTATGGTCAGTAAGCGCACGACATTCTCATTCAAATCGATACGTTGGCAACGCCGCTTTGAACTCATCAGGCTCAGCACTGGGCTTACCCTTTGGCGTAGACTCCGGCCATTTTCCAGCGTTATATACCAATAATGCGCGCTGCTCAGCCGAACCAAGATCACGCTGGGTCACGGCCAACCAATCGGCGTAAGTCAGCTCTTCCAACGCGCCCACCAGCAATTCGCGGCTATTGAACTTTAGATAGTCGTCGAGCAAGTCCTGCCAGTGTCGGTTGGCTGCATCCCACAGGTTCTCTGGCTGTTCCGCAAGACGTAACAACAATCCTGCTTTGTGTTTTTCAAAGCTAGCTTGATCTACCCCGTTCTTCAGCCACTGCTGAATATAGTTATTAATCTCGCCTTGCACCGACGCGGGATCTAATACCGGCGACTGCACCAAAAAGATCATGCCCGCCACTTCGCGCTGGGGATAAACACTGGCGCTGACCACATAGCCTAATTGCTTTTCAGTACGCAGCTGATGATAAAAATCCGCGCTCATCATTTGTGCAGTTAGCCCCATCGCCACCCTCGCCTGCAGACCTTTAACAGCACTTTGCACATACAGCAGCACTGCACTGTCGTCGTGCTCCGCAGCAATTTGGCGCAGCGCCGTACCTTCAGGCAAATGGCTGATAAATTGCGCAGGCGAGCGGGTTTCCACTGCCGTTGGCAATGCCGTGGTCACTACCTCGGCCAGTGATTTCGCATCAGCCTCGCTAAAGTTACCATCAACCAACATACGTAAATGCAGGCCGCTCATTACTTCCTTCACGTGCGCAGCGACCGCAGCCATATCTGCCGTTTTGGTGGCAGCCTCATGGGCACTCAAACCTGGCGTTTCGCGGTTCAGCATGCGCGGTAACTCAGCGACCACCTGCTGATACGGCGACTGCCGACGCGCATTTTCAAACTGGCGCAAACGTTGTTCTTTCAAGCGGGTAAAACGGCTTTGCTGCCATTCAGGATTTTTGAGTACCGCCAGCAACTCCCGCAGCAGCTCATCTTGTTTCTGGTTGAAACCGCCAATGTTGATTTCAATACCACGCCAACCTACCGACACATCAAAATCTAAACCCGCCAACTGCGCGGGATAAGCCAGCTCATTGAGCTGATCTTTCACCATGCGCAACCACAAATCGCTTTTTGCACGGTGCTCAGCGTCGGCCACCGCCTTGTCAGATTCGAGCAGTAAATACAGACGGCCCTTTGGTAGCTCAAACACATCGTCGGTATTCAGCCACAACTCAAGCGGCGAACTAGACACCAAGCTTGGGCCAGCCGCGCTCTTGGCTTTTTTAAGACTAAAATCTGAAGCAATAAAGTTATTCTTGGCGGGCAAATCTAAACCCGCAGTGTCTGTCGGCGAGAACGCCGCCAATTGCTCGGCGTTAATGTCACGCACACCATAGCTAACCTGATAACGCGGTATTTCAATATCCACTTTTACATCAGGCGCCACCAAACTGATAAAACTGTTTTCTGGCGTCATTGCAGCGAGGAATTCGCCTAATAATTCGGGCCGATACTCATCCATTAAATACGGGCCGCGCAACAACTCTTGGGCAGGAAATTTCTGCAGGCCCATCGACAGCTGCACGACTTCGTTGATTGCCGCTGGTTGCGCTCGGAACATAAACTCCTGCTTGGCCAAACCTGCCTGCTCTTCGAAACGCCAGGCATCGATACCCTTATTACGCAGCTTGGCGATGTTTTCGTAGATGAGGCCAGTAATCTCGTCTACATGCTTGAGACCCGACTCAGTCAAAGCAACATCAACACCAAACAAAGCACCACCTTGATAATCGAAACTCTGTCCCGCGCTCAAGCTGTCTGCCCAGCCCCGCGCTTTTAGCACCGACAACAAGCTGCCACTGCCCTCATGCCCCAGAATATTGCCGATATAGTTTAGCGGTTTGCTATGCCAATATTTCTCGGCGTCTGGCACAGGGAAATTAACCGACAGTGAGCGGCGATTTTGCACCGGCTGAATATTGATCCAACGCGGCAAATCGCCGGCATTGAATAGCGGCGCTTCAATGGGCGCGAGATGACGACTGCGGTTTTCAACACCGCTAAATTTAGGCAGTACCAACGCCTCTAACTCGTCGAGAGATTCACGACCTATAACAGTTAGGGTCATGATATTGGCGGAATAATTCTTACGATAAAAGGCTAGTAGCTGTTCACGTAACGCCGCCTCGTTGCTGACCTGCAAGGTATCGAGATTACCTACCGAGAATTTAGCAAAGGGGTGATTTTGATTGACCTGCGCCTTAAACACCGCCAGCTCTCTGCGCTGATCATCGCGAATACGGGCGCGATATTCCGAGTTCACGGCATTCACTTCACGCTGCACATATTCGGCATTAAATAGCGGCGCCACAAAAAACTGGGCGAACTGATCTAGTGCTGGCTCTAATGAATCGGCGCTAATATCAAAGAAATAATTGGTGTGTTCAAAGCTGGTGAAAGCATTGTGGCTGCCGCCGTGGGCAGTAATAAAAGCCTGATAGGCGCCGGCATCGGGGTATTTTTCGGTACCCAGAAACAGCATATGCTCTAGAAAATGCGCCAAGCCTTGGTAGTCTTGCGGGTCTTGGCGACTGCCCACATTGACATCCAAGGACGCCGCCGCTTTATCAGCGCCGGCATCTGAAATCAGTACGACTTTTAAGCCGTTCTCAAGTTGGGTATACCGGTATTCCCGCTGATCGCTAAGCGGCTTTAAAACGGCGTCGGTATCCGGTTCTAGATTTAGCCAGCTGCAGGCCGCCAACTGAAAAGTAAAAACAAAAAAAACTGCTGATTTCAGATATCTCACAAACCTTCCTTCACCACGTTTAGGCCATGTAGACCGTGTTATTCGCCGACAAGTACATCTGTCGAATTTACTTCTTCTGTCCTAGATTTGGGACGCGGCCATGCATATAAAATTGCCTTTACTAGGGTCGCCAAAGGGATCGCAAAAAACACGCCCCAAATTCCCCAGAATCCGCCAAACACTAGCACCGCAACAATAATGGCGACGGGGTGCATATTCACCGCTTCTGAAAACAGCAGCGGCACTAATACATTGCCATCGAGCGCTTGGATCACGCTGTAGACAATGAACAGGGTAAAAAACTCCCCGCCCCAACCCCACTGAATGAAGCCAACCAGCAATACCGGCAAGGTCACCACCGCCGCACCAACGTAGGGAATAACCACTGACAGCCCCACCGCCAGCGCCAGCAGCGCCGGATAATTCAAACCAATCACCACAAAGGCGATATACGAAACAAAGCCAACAATAACAATTTCAACCGCTTTGCCGCGCACATAGTTGGCAACCTGCACATTCATCTCGCCCCATACCGCGCTCAATAGCGGCCGCCGGTTGGGAAGAAAGCTCGCCAGCCAACCCAATATGGCCTCTTTATCCTTTAAGAAGAAAAATACCAAAATTGGGATAAGCACAATATTAATGATTAAGCCCACTACATTGGGCAGCTGGGCAATCGAGAAGGACAATAAATACTGCCCCACCGAACCCAACTCCTTACTCGCCAACGCCATCCAGTCCCGAATTTGCTGCTCAGTAAATATCTCCGAACGCTGCGGAAGCAGTAATAGTACATGCTGTAATTTACGCAACATGGTGGGCAATTCTTGAAATAGATTCGTCAGCTGCTGCCAAACCAATGGCAGTAAAACCACCAGCACGCCAAAGAAAATACTGACAAACACAAAATAAGTGATGGCAATCGTCATCCAGCGGGACATGCCCATATTACTGAGGCGCGCAATAATGCCCTGCATCATAAACGCCAGCACAATACTGGCGATAATGGGCACCAACACATTACCCAAAGTCAGCATGAGCAAGAAGCAGGCCGCGATTATCAGCAGCAGAACGACGGTTTCTTCTTCTGCGAACAGACGATCAAACCATGAACGAACAATACCCAGCATGACTGAAATTCCTATGAGATGGGTGGTATATGTTGGGCGGTGTTACTTCTTTTTCAACAAGTAGCGATAGCTGCCGGCGTTGTCTTCACTTAGTAGTAAAGTATTGCCACTTTGTTTGGCAAATACATCGAAATCGCGCACGGAACCAGCGTCGGTCGCGACGACTTCTAGCACCTCGCCACTGGCCATACGATTTAGTGCCTGCTTCGCTTTTAACAATGGCAGCGGGCAATCTAGTCCGGCTGCGTCCAAAAAGACATTAATATCAGTCATAATCCCAGTGCATAACACAATAAAACGCTAGTATAGCCTGCGACGCCAACGGCCCCAAGCCAAGGTCTGTTCACGCATCATTTTCACAACTGTTGCAGCAACACAGCCTAGCACTTTTAACAAATAAGAAGGTCATAGGCTAAGCGCTCTTGTATGATAAAGGACCGCTCATAATTCAGCGATGCAAGGTATATAAGATTGACAGTGTTTAAACATCTGCTCGGTATTGGTTTATTACTCACTGCAGGCCTTAGCCTTGCAGACAATAGCCCGTCAAATAATTTACCCGACCTCGGGGATGTCACCGCATCGCGCTATTCTGCCCAGCAAGAGCACGACTTGGGCAGGATGTGGTTGAAAATGTTCCGCAACAGCGTAAAAACTATTAATGACCCGCTGATGCAGGACTATATAGAGTCACTGCTATACCGCCTAGTCTCTAACAGCGAACTCAAAGATCGACGCTTAGAAACCGTCGTCGTCGACAATCCGACCATCAACGCCTTTGCTGTGCCCGGTGGCGTTATTGGTGTGCATAGCGGCTTGTTCCTAAACACCGACAATGAAGCACAACTTGCCGGCGTACTCGCCCACGAAATCGCGCATATTAGCCAACGCCACTTCACCCGCTCGCTAGACAAGTCTGCCCAAAACACCATTCCCACCTTGGCGGGCTTGCTGGCTGGCGTGGTACTCGCCGCCACGGCTGGCGCCGACGCCGGTATAGCCGCCATTACCGCCACCCAAGCCGCAGCGCTAGACAGCCAACTGCGCTTCAGTCGCCAAAACGAACAAGAAGCTGACCGCCTTGGTATGGAAACACTGTCTAAATCCGGAATGGACCCCAATGCGGTACCCGCCATGTTTGAAAATATGGGCAAAAACCTGCGCTATGCTCGCTCTAAGCCACCAGAGTTTCTATTAACTCACCCACTAACCGACAGCCGTGTTAGCGACAGTAAAAACCGCGCACGCCAGTATCCGCGCAAGGTATATACCGACAACCTTAACTATCAGCTGATGAAGATGCGCGCCACGCTGTTCCACAGCAATAGTGCCGAGGATCAACTCAAAAACTGGTCGAACAATACCGGGGTTAACGGCGAGGCGCATCGCTACGGCGTCGTGATTGCCTTAATTAAACTGGAACGCTGGGACGAGGCGCAGGAAAAACTCGCCCCCTTGCTGAAAGACGATGGCGGACGGATCGCCTACCGCATCGCTGAAGCAGACATTCTTATTGGTAAAAAAGAATTCGACAAGGCGATAGCGATGCTGAGCAATCAATTAGCGATTAGCCCAGGCAACAACCCCTACACCATCGAACTTGCGGACGCCTTTCAGGATGCCAATCGCTTCAACGAAGCCGACATACTTCTCAGCAAGCAATCACAGCAGCGGCCAGACGATCCTAATTTGTGGTATCAATTAGCAGAGGTTCGCGGCTTGGCCGGCAACATTCTTGGCGTACACCTCGCCCGCGCCGAGTATTTTATTCTGGTCGCCCAATTTGATCGCGCCAAGCAACAGCTGCGTTATGCCCATGAACGCACGGGCAACAATCATATTGAGCAAAGCCGAATTCGGCAGCGCTTAAAAGACATTGCCGACATGGAAGAAAAACTGAAACAACTATAAAGAGCAAACCGCCCTTTAAACCAGCTTTGTAATAAAAACGCCGCTATTTAAGCGGCGTTTTTGCACTCTATATAAAGCTACTAACTACCGCTTACCGGCGGCAAAATCCAACATACGAGTTAAGGGCTTCATGGCCTGAATACCTAAGTCTGCATCTACAAACACTTCGTTTGAACCACTTTCTAACACCGCTGCCAAGTTATCCAAGGCATTCATTGCCATCCATGGGCAATTCGCACAGCTGCGACAGGTGGCGCCGCTGCCCGCCGTGGGTGCAATGATAAATTCTTTATCTGGCACCAATTGCTGCAGCTTATAAAAAATCCCCTGATCGGTCGCCACTATCATTTGCTTATTCGGCAAGTCACGGGCGGCATTAATAATTTGAGTTGTCGAACCTACCATATCGGCCAAGGCAACCACACTCGCGGGAGACTCTGGATGCACCAACACCGCCGCATCTGGGTAGACCTTTTTCAGATCGAGAATGCCCTGGGCTTTGAATTCTTCGTGAACAATACAGGCACCGTCCCAGAGTAAGACATCGGCGCCGGTCTCTCTGCGAACATAGTCACCCAAATGTTTATCTGGCGCCCATAAAATTTTCTCGCCTTCGCTGTCTAAATAATCCACGACATCTAACGCAATGCTAGAAGTAACAACCCAGTCGGCACGGGCTTTTACCGCCGCAGAGGTATTGGCATAGACCACCACGGTGCGGTCGGGGTTTGCATCGCAGAAGGCAGAGAATTCGTCGATCGGACAGCCAAGATCCAAAGAGCATGTTGCTTCTAAGGTGGGCATTAATACGCGCTTTTCAGGCGATAATATCTTGGCGGTTTCGCCCATAAATTTAACGCCGGCAACTACTAACGTCGAGGCATCATGATCGCGACCAAACCGCGCCATTTCTAAAGAGTCAGATACACAGCCACCCGTCTCTTCAGCAAGCGCCTGAATTTCAGGATCGGTGTAGTAATGCGCCACTAAGACCGCATTACGCTCAATTAAAAGACGCTTAATTTTGTCGCGCAAAGCCGCCCGCTCATTTGCAGGGACTTTGGGCTGCTCATGCAACTGCGCCAAATGTTCGCGAACCACCTGTTGCGCTGAAGCTTGTTCCGCCATAACTCTATCTCTTTGTACGGATACTGGGGTCGCGAAGTTTAACAGAATTGATTGATGCAATCCCAGTGCTAAGGACTTTGCCGATATCAGCCCACTACAAACTGCAGAATATGCTGTTAGCTAAAATTCACATTTTCACAGTTCGAATATGTTCAAACCATAACCACTTATAAGAAATAAATAATAAGTACAACAATATCAATAGCTTATAAAATTTTAGTGGAAAGCACACGACCACATTAAGAGCAATAACACTAAGTAGACACATGTTGACAAACAGCGCCAGGAGAGCTAATGTGCACACTCGTTAACTAAACAGTTGTTCACTAAATAATTACTGCAACCGATAATCATCAATTCAGCAGTGACTCAAGGTAGTAAAAGGAGAAGATATGAGCCTAGCCACAACAACAACGCGAAGCGCATGGCGTCGTATTGTCGATACCCCGTTAATCAACGCACTCGCCGCGCCGCATGGTATTGGCCGCTACCTTGAAGTGATCAACCCGATGTGGTCGTTGGATAAAAGCCGTATCACTGCCCGTGTTACTGCAATTACCGCGGAAACCGACGATGCCATAAGTATAGAGCTGTCACCCAATGGAGAGTGGACACACTTTGTACCGGGTCAGTTTGTACAAGTATATATAGAGATAGACGGTCGCCAACACAGTCGTAGCTACTCCATTAGCAATAGCGCTTACAGCCGAAAACCTCGCATCACTGTGAAAGCACACCACGATGGCTTTGTTTCTAAACATATTCACAGCCACTTAAAAGTCGGCGACCGTATTAGCCTATCCCCTGCGCTAGGCGATTTTATTCTTCCGGAGCACGTTCCCTCCGCTCTGTTATTTATCGCAGCCGGCAGCGGCATAACACCAATGATGGCGATGCTAGAGACCTTGCTTGAACACCAGCATAGCGGCGCAATCACCTTGCTGTATTACAGCCGAAATAGCGCAAGCTGCATATTTCGCCAACGTCTGGAAGCGTTAGCACAGAAGCACAGTAACTTTTCGCTATTTATGGTGTATAGCACCAGCGAAGCAACGCAAGTATTAAGCGACCATTTTGATCAAAGCCATTTGCTAAAGGCGATAAGTTCCGAAAATGGTTTATCCGGTCACACTGGCGCGATCACCCTACCCCTGACCTATGTTTGCGGGCCTGAATCCCTAATTGACAAAGTCAGCGCTGAATACGAATTACTCGGGCATAGCGACAAACTCCGCAGCGAACGTTTCAAAGCACCTAGCTCACAAGTCCGTGGCGAAGCTCAAGGCAGCATCTCTTTCAGACAAAGCCAGCACGCTGTCGACAACGACGGTCGTACTCTATTAGACCAAGCCGAGGATGCTGGCTTAAATCCACAGTCTGGCTGCCGAATGGGGATTTGTCATACCTGCACCTGCTTAAAAACCAGTGGCACAGTGCGAAACATGAGCACCGGCGAAGTAAGCCACGGAGAAGAACATATAAGGCTGTGCGTAACTCAGGCACTGGGTGATGTCATCCTTTCGCTGTAACGGACAACAAACATTACTACCACTTCATTCAAGGGGTAAAACATGACTAGAATGACACTCAATGAAGAACAGCTCGCCGCCTTTGGCGACGAGATAAATACCATAAAGCACAACGCCTTAAACCAGCGCGGCGCTAGAGATGCCAATTATATAAAGCGCATAGTGGCAATTCAGCGCGGCCTCGCTATCGGCGCTAGAATTAGCATTTATGCCGCCCTGCCATTTCTACCCTCATTAGGCCTCTCGCTAGCCAGCTGGGCAGTATTCTGGGTATTAATTTGCGCCGGTAGCATTGGTCTTGGTATTGCCAAAATTCTCGACAATATGGAAATTGGCCATAATATTATTCATGGCCAATACGATTGGATGGGCGACCCGCGCTTTCACTCCAAACACTACGACTGGGACACCAACTGCCCCAGCGAACAGTGGGCACATTCCCATAACTACGAACATCACACCTACACCAATGTACTTGGTAAAGACCGTGATATTGGCTACGGAATTTTACGCATGGATCCTGCACAGAAATGGCATCCGACATATTTGGCCAACCCAATTCACGCAACATTGCTTATGCTATTTTTCGATATGGGCGTGGCATTGCACGATGTAGAAGTGGACAGCCTGCGCTCAGGCAGAAAAACATTTCGTGAAACTTGGCCCAAACTAAAACAGTCATTGCGTAAAACTGCGCAAATTTGGGGAAAAGACTTCGTTCTATTTCCCGCCCTTGCTGGCCCACTATTCCCGATTGTTATGGCTGCGAATGCGGTAGCCAATCTCATTAGAAATATCTGGACCTTCACCATTATTTTCTGCGGACACTTCCCTGCAGAAGTGCATACCTTTCCCGCCCATGTTTGCGAAAACGAAACCCAGGGGCATTGGTACTACCGTCAGTTGCTTGGTTCCGCCAATTTAGAAGGCGGCAAGCTATTCCATATCATGAGCGGCAATTTATCTCATCAAATTGAGCACCACCTATTTCCAGATGTACCCGCACATCGCTACGCTGAAATGTCAGTGGCAGTTCGACAGGTTTGCGAGAAATACGGTATCCCTTATAACACTGGCCCGCTATGGCGCCAATATGCCTCGGTATGGGCCAAAATATTTAAACTCTCCTTACCCACCCGCAATACCCCCACTGCCATTACCGCATAAGTCGCAGTATCTCGAAAAGCTATTCACACCATCCTCCGCTGGCCACATCCGGCGGGGGCTTGTAAACTTGCCGCCTATATTCGACGTAGCGCCTCGCTGCCACTGGCTAGACCTTAGAAGTTAGCCAAGCCCACAGTCATCGCGATGCAATTTTTTCGAGCAAGAGCCCAGTAGCAATATGAGTCGTCCCCAAAAGCGCCATCGCAGCCACGGCGATACCCTAATTAATACTCGGCAGGCACTGCTCGAAGCCGTGCTTGAGCTAATAAGCCGCGACAAAAGTTTTGACGGCATTAGCTTGCGTGAAGTGACCCGTGAAGTAGGCATTACCCCAGGTGCGTTTTATCGGCACTTTCCCGACATGGATAGCCTTGGTCTAGAGTTAGTAACCTCTTCCTTCAGCACGCTACGCGCCATGCTCATTACCGTGCGAGCCAATCCCATACCTGAAGAGCTCATTATTCGCCGCTCGGTAGAAACCTTTGTCACTTATGTGCGCGCTCATCGGCGTCAGTTTCAGTTTATAAGTAGAGAGGCTTCTGGCGGCGTAGCGGTCATCCGCAATGCGATTAACGCTGAGTTCAAACAACTAGAAGTCGAACTCGCTAGCGATTTGGCCAGATTGGTAAGTAGCGATAATTGGAGCGAAGAAGACTTACAAATGTTGGCGAGTTTGATGATCGGTTCAATGATCCAAATCGTCACCCAACAGCTAATGGGCAGGCCACGTGGTGAAGACGATGCCGAGCTAATTAAAAAAGCAGAAAAGCAACTCCGACTCATTGCACTTGGCGCAAATGCTTGGCACAGCAAAGAGATGAATAATGACGCTTGACCAAGATCCACAACTATTAATAGATGCAGTAAATCAAGTTATGCCTTTCGGAAAATATAAGGGAAGGAAATTATTAGAACTGCCGGAACCCTATTTAGTGTGGTTTCACAAACAGGGATTTCCGACAGGTACACTCGGCGATCAATTAGCACTGATGTACGAGATAAAACTCAATGGCCTAGAAAACATGTTAAGGCCATTACTGCGCTAAATATCTTTTTTACAAACCCAGCAGCGGCGAATTTAATATGGGGATTGACGGAATGATGGTCAAGCCTTCTGAGATAATCGTACCACCGCCAAGAATAAAATCTCCGGTCGACAGTGGGTCGTTCATCAACACACCCAGTATGGGCACTAACTGTACCTTCAAAGGCCCACCCAAGCTAAGTACGATATCTACCGGATTTCGCCCGCTCAGCAATATATCGCTGCCCGCATTAAAAAATGCGCCGCCACTCTCAAGCGAGCCTGGCAGCAAACCCAAACTACTAATAGGGGCATAAAGTACCGCGCCAGGGCCGTCACTAAGGGACAACAAATTAGCCAATTCTGCCTGCGAAAAAGCGTTAGTGCTAAGCAATGGCAGTGCTACCAGCAATACTGCTGCGACTATAGATTTAGAAAATATAAAGTTCAGTTTCATACGTATTTCCTTTTTATTCTAAAAATTAAAAAAGCGGAGGACGCGCCGTCCACACATCCTCCGCAAGGGTGATTGCTTAGCTCAGAACAAGGTATCGAAATCCCACTTCAACTTCAGACCGTAGGTACGCGGAGGCGCCAAGGTCACTGTGCGACCAAAGTCCTGCTGCACCATAGCTTGGGTATAATCTTTGTCCTTAGCGTTATTAACAAATGCCGTTAGCTGTAAACCAAGCGGATCGTAAAAATACGAGATCCGTCCAGCCCAAGTTTCATACTGATCTTGCACATAGAAAGGCGACGCTTGCGGCGTAGTGTTGTATCCGCCGTTGTAGTAATAATCCACACCAAACTCAAGATTACCAATATCACCTAAACTCACGAATTGGTTAGCGGAAACGCTCGAGCTAAAGCGCGGCGTTCTTACAATACGATTACCGCTAAAGTCCCGCGCTGGGTCGCCTGTTAAACTGTCGTCACCAAAATATAAGCCGGTGTCGTCATCAAAGCCGGCGCCGTTTTTATAATCGGTATAGAAAGCGTCAAGGTAAGTAGCGCCGCCACTGAATACCAAACCAGGGTTTAGATCCGCCATTGGTTGCCATTGGAAGTCGATTTCAGCACCCTCAATTTCCGCCGTACCCGCATTTTTAAAACTAACAATACCGCCGGATGGTATCGCTACCAACGCCGTCAACAAGCCATCAATTTTGGTTTTAAAAATGGCGCCATTGAGTCGTAAACTGTTATCAAACAAATCCGACTTAAAGCCAATTTCAAATGCCGTCGCTTCTTCCTTATCCACTGGATCAGGGTTAGTGAAGAAGTTAACGATATTATAAGTCGGACTTTTATAACCACGCTGAGCCGACGCAAATATTTGCAGGTAATCTGTAGGAAAAAACTGAAGCGCTATACGTGGCGATACCGTTTTTTCTTCAAGATCCGGCGCCTCGAAATCGGATATACGCACATTCTGCGAACGATCACCAGAACGGTAATACTCATTTGGTGGGTCACCAGCAGTTGGTAAAACGACATCCAAGTAGCTATTAGTAATACCACGAACTTCTTCTTGGTAACGAACACCAGCGGTTACATTAAACCAATCCGTTGTAAACCACGTTGCCTGCGCGTAAGCAGAGTTAGACTCGGTAGTAAGAATACCGCCGTTGCCGAGTACCACGTCAGGCGTCGAGTTCAGGATTGGCCCCAAGATCGGCGCCAAAATACTCGGTAAACCTGCCAAATTAGCAGCCAAGCCAACAGGATTTAGAGTTAGATATAAACTTCCAAAGCCGCCCTCACCCTCAAGGCGATACAAACCAGCAACCCACTGCAGATCATCAGAAAGCCAGGTATCCTCGTTTGACAAAACCTGTAGTTCATAGGTTTTTTGCTCATTAAATTGGTCGGCACTGTAAAAATAAGCTTCCGCCTGCTCCGTTGAATCTAAGTCGTAATGCGCTTCATCAACAACGGCGTAGTTTTCAGAATAGATGAATTTCACATCTACCGGGCCAGGGTGCCACTCAAATATGCCACCGTATAGCTCGTTCATGGTGGAGTTACCACCAAGATCATTATTGTGCCAAACGCGATCTGGCTCGTCGGCTTCAACACCAGCTAATAATACTGGAGACGGCCTTGTGTTTTCTTGCGATAAAGAGTTACTGGTAAATTGGTTACCGTAAGCCGCAATTAAAGTCATTGAGAAGCTATCCCACGGATCCCAGCGCATTTTAACGCGGGCACCTTCAGCAAACTCATCTTTCATTGGGCCTGGCTTGCCAAACACCTCGTTGCGACCATATAAATCTTGTGAACTATTAAATAACGAAACTGTAAAACCAAGGGTGTCGGTCACTGGCAAACCTAAATAGAGCTGGCTAGCCTTGGCGTTGTAATTGCCGATCTCCGTTTTTAAATAGCCCGTAAACTCTTCTGGCGGATCTTCCGTAATGATACTAATCGCACCGCCGGTGGCATTGCGACCAAACAGTGTACCTTGTGGCCCTTTCAAGACCTCTACACGTTTTACCGCGCCCAAGGTGTCTTGCTTACCCTGACTCGGGCCAATATTCATACCATCAATGTAGGTGGCTATACTTGGATCAGCATTGGGTAGAAATGCATCTGTACCAATACCGCGCAAGTAAATTACGGTGTAACCGTAGGCGTAGGTAAACGTCAGGCCAGGAGTAATTTTTTGTAGATCTGCCGTCGAATCCACACCCATAGCATCTAGCTTTTCGCCGCTAAAAGCACTAATCATTATAGGAATATCTTGAGAATCTTCTTCACGCTTTTGAGCCGTGACCATGACCTCCTCAATTAGGCGACTTCCCTGACCAGCCGCTAGCACCGTAGTCGGAATGGACATCGCCGCGCCACCACCAATAGCCAAGGCCATCATTCGATAAAGGTAATTCATGTTTTACACACCATTATTATCTATTTTTATTAAGCAGCGACGCAGGCTTTTATTCACACCTGCTTAGCACTGCCACTTCCAGGTCTATTTTTTTAAGTTCTTTTTACTAATGCTGCACCGAAAACCACTGCTGCACCAAAGTCTGCTAATGCCAATACCAGTAGCGCAGAAGATACTCCCTGCATATAACCAAACAGCAACCATCCACCAGCAAATAACTTCACCAGAAAACTAATGAACACCAGATCTCTGCTATCGGCAATCCGTAATCTAAGTAAAGAAAAGCCAAGCCCAAGCACACCAGCAATACCAACAAAGGTATTTAGGGCTGTCTTCGCCGAGCCGACATAGAAATCAACATCGCCAAAGGAAAGTACTAGGCTGATCACATACTCGTTAAGGAATGGAACTGCCAAGAGTAGAAACAAGCCCACATCCGACACATAGAAACTACGGTGACTAGGCAGCATTGTTAGTAAACGCCTTGTAAGCTACCGTGGTATTCATAAAGTCACGGAACCACAGCCACTTCCCATCTTTGCAAGTGATAACGTGAACAAATGGCGACTTAATTTCATTGCCGTTAATCTTCGTCGTTAAGCGCAAGTGCCCCACAACAATGACTTTGTCGTTTTCACAAATAAACTCGTCGGCTTCAAATACATGAATATCAACCGAGGAAAGCACGGTTCTAAAAAATTCCCGGCATTCGGTTAACCCGTTATAATCTCCGGCATAGGGTATTTCGCTAGGCCCATAGAATTCGATGTGGGCGTCTTCATGCAACAACTCGACTATGCCATCTACATCATGGCTACCAAATCGAAAAAAAACCTCTTTGGTTAAAGCCAAATTCGCTTCTTCTAGTTTCTTTGCTTCGGTATCACTCATTATTATTCCCCTATTCGGATTGAGCTATTGTGATTTTTAAGGTCTTCATTTTCTCTTTAAGGCTAAGCTGGCACAGAAGACGACTACCGTCGCGAACATGTAATAAGCCATCTAACACATCCCGTTCACTTTCATCGCAATCTGACAAATACATCGCGTCGCTCTCATCTGTGTAGATATGGCACGTTGCGCAAGAACAACATCCCCCACATAAAGCGTCTATTTTCATTTCATCGCTGAGCTGTGTAAAAAGGTCGGAAAACTCCGACACGCTATACTCCGCTACATCGCCTGATCTATCCGTTACTATTACTTGCACAAGAAACGCCTTACTTCCGTTAATAAAATTCGATTACGTGTGTTTAGCTACAAGTTCGAGAGGCAAGGTAGAAAAACCATAGGCCAGCAAGCCACCGGATTGGCGTTTTGAATTAGCAATACTTCCGTTTATTCCATCGCATTTATCAAGAATAACGTTCAACATAATTTCAGCTTCAACACGGGCCAAAGGTGCACCTAAACAATGATGTATGCCACGCCCAAAGGTGACATGTTTGGCAATATTCTTACGACCAATTATAAATTTTTCTGGTTCAGGGAATACGCCTTCATCATGATTAGCCGCAGCCATGAAAAATGCGATCCAATCACCAGCTTTAATAGCTTGACCAGAAATTTCACAATCTTGAAGTACAAGGCGAAATAGGCGTTGCGGCGGGCCGTCACGGCGTAGGCACTCTTCCATAAAGGGCCGAATCAGACTGCGATCGTCTTTTAACTTAGAAAACCAGTCAGCATCTTCGAGCATGACACCCATCAAATTACCTAAGAAGTAGGTCGTTGTTTCGGCACCCGCGACAACCAAGGTGATACAGAACAAAACCACCTCTTCTTTTGATAAAGTGTCACCTTCGTATTCGGCATTGATAAATGCTGTCATAAGGTCATCCGACACTTTTCTGCCTGCGTCAATATCCGCGTAGCGTTTTTCTACCGCAGCCACAAAATAGTGAAACAGCTCGACATTACAAGACTGGCGCTCTTCTGGAGTAAAGTCTGACGACACCATAAATGCGTTGGCCCAACGCACTAATAGCTTATAGTCTTCTGGCGGCAAGCCCATTAAATAGGTCATTACTAATGCGGGAATAACGCCAGCCACATCCACCATAAAATCCATTTCGGCGTCGAGTTTACGGTCCACTATTTTATTAATATCAATACGTAAACGATCGACTATATCGTCGTGAATTCGCTTTGGCGTAAACGCCATTTTTGCCAAATTTCTTAATGCGGTATGACGAGGACGATCGTGGTTTACCAACATCAAACTAGGCGCGCTAGAGTTAGCCTGCATCGGATCTTCTGAAGAAAATATCTCCGGATTACGCAATACATAGTCCACGTCGTCATAGCGAGTCACTACCCACGCTGGGTATGGCGTATCGACTCCTGGCACCGTACCCGGCGGATAATCTAGTAAACCATTTACCGGCGCATGATTGCGCAGTTGCTTATAAACTGGATATGGATTGCTAATGCACTCCGGCGACAACATATTTTTAATAAGGAGTTCAATGTCGGTATCTGTACTTCTCATAGCATTATTATTCATATTTTCCTCATTAATTTATTAACCATTCTGAACACATCCGAATATGGCGGTGTAACAAAGCCGGACACATCGATAAATCCAGATTTATACACCGCTCTAATATTTGAAAATTCTTTAAAGCCGTACTCACCACGGTACTTACCCATGCCACTACCGCCAACGCCACCAAAGGGCAGATCGTCATTGGCGTATTGAAAAATGACATCGTTTTTCACTAAGCCGCCCGAGCTTGTTTCGCAGGCGACACGCCGAAACTCAGCTTCGCTGCGGCCGAAGTAATAAATTACCAAGGGATGGGACGATTGATTGATATAGGCGATTTGCTCAGAAAGATCGCCTATGGTCTTGATTAGCAGAACTGGGCCAAATATTTCGCTGCTATTAATTACCGCATCATTCGATGGATTTATCACAACAGTAAGCTGGTAAGCAGACTGATTAATCCCAGAAAAATGTATAACTCGGCCGTTTTCACTCTCACCCTCAGCGACTAAGCTCTCTAAGCGCTGGCGATGACGATCATTAACAATCGATACTGAATCAGCCGAACCTTGAGATGAATCGGCACTCTCAACAGCGTCTTTCAGTTGTTTCAAAAACTCGTCTAATCTTTCTGATGCAATCAAGAGGTAATCCGGCGCAATACAGATTTGCCCCGCATTAAAGTATTTACCGAAGGCAACCCGCTTCGCGGTCAATTTCAAATCGGCGGAGCTACTTACAATGACCGGTGACTTACCACCCAACTCTAAAGTGAGCGGCACAAGGTTTTCGGCGGCATCGCGCATAATATGCTTAGCCACAGCTTCGCCGCCGGTGTAAATAATGTGGTCAAAGGGAAGTTTCACAAAGGCTTGCGCCACATCTACGTCACCACAGGCGACAGATACTTCATCAGCAGCAAAATACTGACGTATTAACGTCTCTAGCAGTGCCGAGGTCGCAGGCGTTGCTTCAGATGGTTTAATAAACGCACGATTTCCCGCTGCCAATACCGATACCAATGGTGAAAGGGCCAAATTTATTGGGAAGTTCCAAGGGCTAACAATGCCAACTACGCCCTTTGGAAAAGCTTCAACATACGTTTTGGCGCCACTCATTCTCAAGCTCAAATCGGGCGTGCGGCGTTCGGCCTTCATCCAAAACTTCAAATTCTTTAAAGCATGATTAACCGATTTAATACTGGTAGTAATGTCCGCAAAAGAGCTTTGGTCTACAGATCGATAGCCAAAATCTTGTGACAAGGCGTCACACCACGCGGCTTCATTTTCAGACAACATCGCCCGAATGCGACGTAAACGATCTAAACGAGTCGCCAGAGAAGGAAAGCGCTCCAAATAATAGGCGTTGCGCAAGGCCTTGAACTGAAGCTCTAAGTTATTGCTACTAACAGACATAAACTATTTCGACTCGTTATTGTTTCGAAAAAGAATACAAGCCAAAAGAAATAGTGTCAACAAGAAATAGTTTCTATATTATCACAATGTCGAAATTCAAATATCTTGACACTGCAGCGAATCAACCCTAAATTCACATATAAATCAGTATATTGGGAAGAAAATTGAGTAATAACTGGAAAAAGCACGGCGACGTGCCTGTCAATGCGGAATCTGCGCCAAATATGTTTTTGGACTATTTTTACCCCATTCACTTTTCCATTGGGATGAAGATAGAAGCCGGATTAATGGAGTGCGGACGACTTGATCGCCATCAAACCGTCATTATGTGGATACTTCGCTCCGAAACTCAGCGCAGTGGCGAAACCGCTATCAGCCGTAAAGATATCGTTAAATTAATGACCAACTGGTATGACATTACCAGCAGCAGTGTGTCTAAAGCCCTCCGCGCACTGTCTAAATCGCCGCTACATTATATTGAGCTAGAAGAAGACCCTAATTCAGGAAGAGAGAAGCTGATCACCCTCACACCTGCCGGTGAGCAGCACTGCAACGAAATGATTGCCAGTGCCTGCAACGTGATTAAGCGCATTACCGAAAATTTTTCTGACGATGAAAATAAAATGGGTGTGTATATGTTTATGCGCATGGACGACGAATTTTCAAAAATCAGGGGCTGATATCATTAACCCCGTATTTATCTTTGAATAAGCTCATTGACGATTTTATCGCGCCACACTGCGCAGATAAGATCGACATCCTCTACCAAGACGGTGACATTCTGCTAATCAGCAAGCCAAGTGGCTTACTGAGTCTTTCTGGGAAAAACCCTTTAAATAAAGACTCAGTGCATTTTCGTATGGTTCAGAAATTTCCGAGCATTACCCTAGCCCATCGCTTAGATTTTGGCACATCGGGTATTATGCTTTTAGCACTTAACAAAGACGCCAATGCCAATCTGACCAAACAGTTTCAAAATCGTAGCGTCAAAAAAACCTATATTAGTGAATTACTGGGTCATATTACGGAAGACAGCGGCATCATTGATGCCGCAATAGCTAAAGATCCAGAAAACTTTCCGGTACTTAAGCTATGTGAAAAATGGGGTAAATCAGCTCAAAGTCAATTTGACGTTATTTCTCGGCTAACTAATCCAAAACGCAGCCGCGTGCTTTTTACTCCACTAACAGGCCGGACTCATCAACTAAGAATCCACAGCCTTGCGATTGGCCACCCCATTTTAGGCTGCGATTTATATCATTGCGATAATTCGACGGAACTCGCACCGAGACTACTTTTGCATGCGGCTTCGCTAGAATTTGACCACCCTTCGACGGGGCAGCGAATGTCCGTCACTAGCCCCTGTCCCTTTTAATCGCCACAAACCAGCGTTCGGAATAACTAAAACTGATCGCTGTAAGACATCATGCTGGCAAAGATTTCACTGGAGCCGTCCTTCTTCACAAGCATGACGTTGTAGGGAGTGAACTGGCCACCCATCTCCATACCTGGACTACCCGCAGGCATACCCGGCACTGCTAAACCTGCAGCGTCGGCCGGGGGCTGCGCTAAAAATTTTGCGACCACACTGGCGGGAACATGACCTTCAAAGAAGTAGCCCTCGGCACTGACGCCGGTATGGCATGAACTTAACTTGGCTGGAATACCTAATGCGGCCTTGGTCTCATTCAAATTCGCTGGATGCTGAACACTTGCAGTAAAACCATTATCTTCAAGGTGCTTAACCCACTTACCGCAACAGCCACAGGAAGGACTTTTAAACACCTCTAGCGCAGTTGCGGCTGACGCTGCGGATTCGGCAAAAGCAAAGCCCGAGCTTAAAAATACACAGAGAAGTAGAATTCTTTTAAGTACAATCATCGAAATGCCCGCCAAGGCTTAGTAAGAGATTCAAGCAAGAAACCACGCATTTTCCGTCAAACTACAAACGTGAATTTTCTGCCTATCATATAGCTTGGCAATACTGTATCACAGCCTAGGTAGTAGCCTCCTGCTAGTGGTGCTTTTATGTGTGTTAACTACCATAACCATTTATTCAGCACCATCACACCCACTTCACACTCACACCATAACTAGCGGGCTGCGCCAATTTACCAACCACACCAAAATCCGTTTGAAATTGGTAGATAAAATACTTGTTATCCTCAAGGTTACTACCAAACAGTGACACATCAATATTCGAACTCTCATGAGAGTAAGTAACTCGCGCGTTTAAAACAGTATATGACTCCTGCTCAAGTTGATTCGCGGCATCGTAGTAGAAACCATCGTTGTAATAATAATCGGCGCTAAAATCTAGTTCGCCACCCGGTACTGCACGATGCCAGTTAGCACCAAAGCTCGCCGTCAGCCCTGGATTGCGGACGATGGTATTTCCGCTGTAGTTTTGATTAGGGCTGTATAAACCCGCAAAAGGGGATCAGTTTTAAATACAAATCAACAGATGAATGATCGCGCTTCTTGCCGTGAAAAAATCATCCCAGCTACAACTTCGGGCACCACAAGCTCTCCCTCGGAGAGCCGACACTAAGACGGGGGCCGCGCTCTTTGAGCCAAAATTTATTGTCGGCATTTTCGATACAAACCAAGGCAATTACCACTTTTTTTGATACTGCCGGCACGATTAAGAGGCAAGCTACATTTGTTTAACAACTTAGATTCGCCATACTTACTGGCGTCGGTCGTGGTAACAGTAATATCGCAGCTTGAAGGGAATCAACTATAGACTATGACGCAGCCATATATCCTCAGATATTCAGAGTCAAAATTAAGCATGCTACCAATCCAAGCATATTGTAAAACCAAACATAACTGATACAATGTCATTTTTATACTCTTAAAGGCGAGCTAAACTGATGACTGAAATAAAAGCGCACACAAATGTCACATTGGCGGATCAACTGAGCTATGTAGATAAACTACCTAAGGGCATGCCCTACATGGAAAATAACGGTTTCATGATTATGGGTGAAACCGACGAAGGTGAAGAATTCTCATTTGTTTCC
>JAGPVP010000013.1 GCA_018066965.1 Zhongshania sp.
ATAATTTTAGTTGGCGAGGTAGACAAAAATAAAATCCTATCCGCCATGGTAATCGCTTCATCTAGCTGATGGGTAACGTAAACAATTGTAAACTTGTGCTCTCGCCACACCTTAAGTAGTAACTGCCGTAGCTCCGTTGCAGCAGGCTGGTCTAATGACACCAAGGGCTCATCTAGCAGTAAGATATCTGGCTCTGACATCAGCGCTCTAGCCAATGCCACTCTGCGTTGCATACCACCAGAAAGCTGACCTGGATACTGGGCAGAAGAAGCGGTAATACCTACTGTTTCTAACAGGGCCGTGGCCTTTGCAATAGCCAGTGTACTCTTTGGCGAATCGGACACCAAGCAGACATTTTCCAGCAGTGTAAGCCACGGCATTAAACGGGGTTCTTGGAACATAATTCCCAGATTTTGAGGCCCTGTACCGCCAATACTGGTGGTAATGTGACCATCAAATGTAGTATCCACGCCAGCAATGAGGTTAAGCAAGGTACTCTTCCCAGCCCCAGAGGGGCCGACAATAGCCAAAAACTCCCCGGCTTTTACGTCAAAATCGAGATCTTGGATAACTGACGTGCCGCCCTTGCAATAGCTTTTGTTTGCAATATGCACCTGCATCATGGCCGCCACCGCATTACCGAATTTTCCCAACGCCGAATAAATCCTGCCTCCAGTATTAAGACGATGCCAACAAAGGCGAAGGTGTAAGCCAGAATACCCGGTATGTCGAAGTACTGAAAATAGATACCCAGCTGGAATCCAACGCCATCACTGCAACCGATAAGCTCGGCTACCAACACTATCTTCCAGACCAAAGCCAAACCGGCGCGGGTCGCGGCCAATAGGTAGGGGTAGAGCTGCGGGAAGTACACATCAATAAGCGTGCGCCGACGGGATATATTAAAGGCCTTAGCCACCGCCATCAGCTTAAAATCAATCGCTTTCCCGCCCTCACGCATGGTCACCACAATGACGGGGATTTTATTAATAACGACCGCGGCCACCGCCGCCATTTCGTTTAAACCAAGCCATAAAAAACAGAGAATAATCACAACTAATGCCGGGATATTCATAAATATTGTATTAATGCCGTCTAGCAACAAGTCTGCTCGACGCGAGTAGGCCATCCACAAGCCAAGTGGCACGCCCAGCAACATCGCAAATAGAAAGCTTAATCCTACCCTCTGCATAGTCGCCTGCAGATTCGCTAATAAACTCCCGCTAATTCCTTCCAGCCAAACTCGCGCAGCAATCTCGGTGGGGCTTGGCAGCAACTCTGGCTGACAATACATGACGATGACCTGCCAGCACGCTAGCAAACCTATAAATGATATTAATCGCCACTTTGCCGCTGCCAATTAGCTCACATTAGGACTCCTGGTGCCGCAAAAACTGCCACCAGAACATCCCCTCGTCGAACTTATTATTGTTGTTACGCTTATTGGGCTCTGAGTTTTTTACACGCATCATGACCGGCGTATCGGACTCAGCCGCTACGCCCTGATTCATGGGCGGATATAAAATATCGTAGATTTTGCGTATCGCCGCGGCGTCATCATGACTCAAGGGATCAGGAACACCTGCACGATACGCGTCTCTTAGCGCTAGAAAAACTTGATCGTTGTCAGCCTTTAATAAAGGCCGAATGGTCTCCCACTCCGTATCTGAACTTGTTAGCAAGGCCTTCGCCTCGAAGGAAGCCGCAAAAAATGCGTTCATTAATTCAGGCCGACTCTCGGCTTGGCGCCGGTCAAATACCCAACCGAGCATAGGTACTTTTTTATCAAATCCTAATGCACTTAAAAGCTGCTCTGTACTCACTAAGCTACGCATTCCCTCGCCCAATAAACGGGCGTTGTAATGCCAATAATTTATAACCGCATCTAGCTGGCCGTTTAATAAGAGATGATTTAACAAGGGCGGAGCCGCATATTTCACGTTATTTATGTCAGCAAGATCGACGCCGAGTTTTTCTGTGGCATAGGCCCGAAATAACAACCATCCCTTATCTACTGGGCCGCCTGCTACACCAATACGCTTGCCGCGCAAATCAGCTAAGGAATGTATATCTGAATCAGCCGCGACTACCATGCCGCCAATCTCCGTTGAGTACGGGGAATAGCCATAGTCACGTTGGGTATTTTTTTGCTTATTCACCCATACCCAATCATTCACAATTAGGTCTACGCGACCGCCTTGTAGGGCCACGACCGTTGCGTGCGGCGAACCCAGCTCAAGCACCTCTAATTGGAAGCCGTGTTTTTTATCTAAGCCATGACGCTTGATAACATCTAGTTCCCAGTTCACCGTGCCATATTTCAACGCACCCACCCGCAACACCTCTGCCGAGCTGATACTAGAAAAACTAATTAAAGTCATACCGAACAACAACACAGAGATTTTTATACTAAAAACCCGAGACATTATTGCCTTAATGAGGCGCGGATATATCAACATCATCGCTCCGCCAATTGTTTAGAATTTTTAGTATTTCGGAACAGCAACGGCTGAACATCCCCTTCACGATGCTGGGCCCGCATCACCGCCGCTTGAATCACATGATGATGAGGAGACTTGTCACATACCGGGTCTGCATTCTCTGCTTGCCCAGTCAGTAAATACGCCTGACACCGGCAGCCACCAAAGTCTTTTTCTTTCTCTGGGCAGCTTCGGCAGGGCTCGGCCATCCATTCATCGCCACGGTAGCGATTAAAGCCGTCTGAGCCATACCAAATGTCTCTTAAGGCTGTGGTTTTCACATTGGGGAAGGTGATAGGTAGATCTCTGGCGCTATGGCAGGGCAGCGCCAAACCATCTGGTGCTACAGTGAGAAACACTGAGCCCCAACCATTCATGCAGCCTTTTGGCCGTGTTTCATAATAATCTGGCACCACAAAAATGAGCTGCATTTTATTTTGATACTGCTTGCGGTAGCGCTGGGTGACTTTCTCAGCAAGACGGAGTTGTTCCGCCGACGGCATTAAATCGTCTCGGTTGTGCAAACCCCAGCCGTAATATTGCACATTGGCCAATTCGACGTAGTCAGCACCGAGTTGTAAACAGAGATCCAGTATTGATTCTATATGGTCAATATTATGTCGATGTAACACAAAATTAATTACCATGGGGTAATCAAATTCTTTTACCACTTGCGCCATTTCTAATTTTTTATTAAAGGCTTTATGGCTACCGGCGATTTGGTCGTTGAGTTCTTTTTCACTGTCTTGAAAACTTAACTGAATATGATCTAGTCCCGCCGTTTTTAATGCGCTAACGCGATCATAATTTAAGCCCATTCCCGAGGTAATCAAATTACTGTAATAGCCCAATCCGCGAGCTTCGCCCGCTAGCTCTTCTAGGTCTTGCCGTAATAATGGTTCACCGCCAGAAAACCCCAACTGCGCCGCACCAAGCTCACGACCTTGTCGTAATACCTGCAGCCATTCGTCGGTGCTTAATTCGTTTTTAATCTGCGCGAACTCAAGGGGATTCGAGCAGTAGGGACACTGCAAAGGGCAACGATAGGTTAGCTCGGCAAGCAACCATAGCGGTGGTCCAATCCGGCTAGACAAAATGTGTCCAGCCTTTATCTTCTGCTGCCGAAAAAAAATCTATTACATCGCCGGAAATACCGTCAGCATCGGGATATTTGTTTTCAAGAAATTCACTGATTTCAATTACTGATCTTTTACCATCACAGGCATTTAAAATTTCACCCGCGCTGGCATTTAGCTTTACCATACCCTCTGGATACAGCAACACAAAGCAGTCTTGCACAGGCTCCCACTGCAGACGAAAGTGACGACTCAATATCGGTACTACACTAGTAACTCTATCTGCGTGCATCATACGCTACTCCATAAAATCTGCTCATTCTTGAGATGATGATAGGGTGGGCGATCATAGACATAAGCCATGCTAATGGCATCGAGCAAACACCACAGTATGTCTAATTTAAACTGCAGAATATTCAGTGCATGTTGTTGCTGCTCCGCACTGCGAAAGTAATCTAGGGTCACACTTAGGCCGTGATCAACATCTCGGCGCGCTTCACTCAAGCGCTTGCGAAAATAGCCTAGCGCCTCGGCATCGATCCATGGATAGTACTGTGGCCATGTATCTAAGCGACGCTGATGAATTTCTGGCGCAAACATTTCTGTCAGTGACGAGCACGCCGCCTCTTGCCAGCTAGCTCGGCGCGCAAAGTTCACATAGGCATCGACAGCAAAACGGACGCCGGGCAGCACATGACGATGGTTCAGCAAATCCTCGCGACTTAGACCGCAGGCCTCGCCCAGATATAACCACGCCTCTATACCACCAAGGTCGTCACCACGGCCATCGTGATCAATGATTCGCTGCACCCACTCACGACGCGTCGCCTGATCGGGGCAGTTGGCCAACACCGCGGCATCTTTAATAGGAATATTGCTTTGGTAGTAAAAGCGGTTAGCCACCCACGCTTGAATTTGAGTCTTGCTACACTGGCCCTGATGCATGGCAACATGAAAGGGATGGTGAATATGGTATAGACGCCCCTTATCGCGCAGTCTTTGCTCAAAGTCCGCTATCGACAGGGCCTCGGTGAAGCCTCTTTCCTGCAAGGCAGATGTCACTGCCCTGCCCTCTGGTTTTCAAGCTTAGTGGCAATATCTGCAGCGAGCACATTAGCGTCGGTAAGCAGGCTTTCGCTAGCATCAAGACCTATCTCCATACCGTCATACGCCACTTCAATATTTTCTTTGCTCAGCTGCGCACGCTCAGGCGAATCTTCATCGAGTATGGGGTTGGTGTTGTTGATATGAATGAGGATTTTCCGCTGCTCCGGAAAACAGCGCAGCATATCGATCATACCGCCACGGCCAGACTGTGGCAGATGTCCCATCTCTCTAGCGAGCTTGGTTCCCACGCCGGCAAAGATCATTTCGTCTTCGCGCCAAAAGGTTCCGTCTACTAATAAGCAGTCACTGCGAATCATATAATCGATTACCGATTCGTCTAGACCGCCTAAGCCGGGCGCATAAAATACACTTTTTCCGCTGCGGATATCTTGAATGTAAAGCGCGACATTATCGCCGGGATGCGGGTCGTTACGATGGGGGGAGTACGGTGGTGCTTTGCCACAAATAGGCACTGCAGTGATCTGCAAGCCTTCAAATCCGGCGGGGGTCATTGGGCTGCCGTCGATGGCTAGCTCGCAATAGTTAATGCCGCCATTCCAACTTTCAAGCATGGTAAAAATTGGAAATCCGCTACTTAAATCTTGATGCACCATGCGGCTGGCATAAACATCAAAGGGGCAGCCCTCGCGCAACATTAATAAACCACTGCTGTGGTCAATTTGGCTGTCTACTAAGACTACTGCGCCAATGCCGGTGTCCCGCAAGCCACGCTTGGGCTGCAGCGCCACACTGGCTTCTAACTGCGCACGGATATCTGGCGAGGCGTTAATTAATAGCCACCGAATACCATCTAAACTGACAGCAATCGATGATTGGGTTCGCGGCACAGCTCGTATTTTGCCATTGCGAACGCCATAACAATTCTGGCAATTGCAGTTCCATTGTGGAAATCCACCGCCTGCGGCAGAACCTAATACATGAACTCTCATTGCGATCTACTTCTCTGACGCGGCCACCCAAACACAGTCCAGGCAGCCAGCAAATTTAACGGTTAGCGAAATACATAGTGACTTCAAAACCTAACCTCAGATCTTGGTATGCTGGTTTTATCCACATAAGACTTTCCTCTTTTATTTAGCTAATTATTGAGTTTGCCGTGTAGAACATTAGCTAACGGTCAAACTTCCCCTACTACGCTTAAATAGTAAGCACCACACCTCAATGCTAATACTGTACTTTAGGCCTATACCGAGCCCCCTTTGGTGTTACGTCATTGGCAAGGCGAATCGTTAATTCCATGCTGGCTAAAAACGACATTAAGACGACATTGCAAAACGCAGAGCAAAAAAAGCCGCGACCCAAAGTCGCGGCAAACACAACGTCCTACAAATGTTTGGTACACCCCACTGACTTAGGCTGCACCAACCCAAACAAGCTCTCCAGTACTAGCGCTTACTACAGCCTTCACTTCTGCAGCTTGCAAACTTAGAGCCTGTAAATTGCTTGTGTACTCGCACCGGGGACAGGCTGCACACAAACTACTTGGGTCATTTAAACCGCGTAATGCGGCCCGAGACTCAAAAGAATCCCAGCGGGCTGGTGCTGTAGCTCACCAACAGGTTTTTAGTTTGCTGGTAGTGGTCCAGCATCATTTTGTGGTTTTCACGACCAATACCTGACTTTTTGTAACCGCCGAAGGCCGAGTGGGCTGGATAGGCGTGGTAGCAGTTTGTCCACACTCGACCCGCTTGGATACTACGACCCATGCGGTAGGCACGGTTCATATCGCGGGTCCATACGCCTGCGCCCAAGCCATACTCAGTATCGTTGGCAATGCTCAACGCCTCAGCTTCATTTTTAAAGCTGGTTACACCCAGTGTTGGTCCAAAAATTTCTTCTTGGAAAACACGCATTTTATTGTGACCACGCATCAGCGTAGGCTGCATATAGTAGCCTCCAGCCAAATTGCCTTCTAAGACATTGCGGTTACCACCAATCAACATCTCAACACCTTCGGCACGACCAATATCCATATAGCTGAGGATTTTTTCGAGCTGCTGCAAAGACGCTTGCGCCCCCACCATGGTGTCAGTATCCAAGGGATTACCCTGTTTAATCTGACGGGCGCGCACCATTACACGCTCCATGAATTCGTCGAAAATACTCTCGTGTATCAAGGCACGAGACGGGCAGGTACACACTTCACCCTGATTAAAGAAGCCCAGCAACAGACCTTCAACACATTTGCTGATGTAGTCTTCTTCGTAATTCATCACATCTTCAAAGATAATATTAGGCGACTTACCACCTAACTCAACGGTTGATGGAATCATGCTGTCTGCGGCATTTTTCAGAATCTGTGCGCCCACAGCAGTAGAACCAGTAAAGGCAATTTTGGCAATGCGAGAACTAGTTGCCAATGCCGAGCCAACATCTTTGCCGAAGCCATTAACAATATTAATCACACCGGCAGGCACAACATCTGCAATCACCTCCATCAACACCAAAATGCTGGCTGGGGTTTGCTCGGCTGGCTTCATTACCACGCAGTTACCAGCAGCCAGTGCAGGCGCTAATTTCCATGCCGCCATTAACAGCGGGAAATTCCATGGAATGATTTGACCCACAACACCAAGTGGCTCGTGGAAATGGTAGGTTGCAGTAGTCTCATCTAGCTCTGCCGCCGTGCCTTCTTGCGAGCGAATACAGCCTGCAAAATAGCGGAAGTGGTCAACCACCAGCGGTAAATCGGCGTTTAAGGTTTCACGTACACCTTTGCCATTTTCCCAGCTTTCCGCAACGGCCAGCATTTCTAGATTGCGCTCTACGCAATCGGCAATTTTAAGTAGCACATTGGCACGGTCGCCGGGTGATGTTTTACCCCAAGCGTCCTTCGCTTTATGCGCCGCGTCCAAGGCCAATTCAATATCTGCGGGCGATGATTGCGGGACTTCGCAAAACGGCATACCCGTTACTGGGGTAATATTAGAGAAATACTTTCCATCAATGGGGGTGACCCATTCACCACCAATGAAGTTTTCATACCGTGGTTTAAATGTGATAACTGAGCCGGCGTCACCTGGTTGCGCGTATATCATTTTTCCAACCTCGCTTTATATATTATTAACACGATCAACATTAAAAATAGCCCAAACAGTGAGTAGGGCTCTTAACCTTCATGCTAGGTGTATTAGTAAAAATTATTAACTGTACTTTGGTCTCTCAAAACTTAGTTACTTAGTCGTACAAGTAGTATCAGACACGCGGTAACGCTTAAGCAAAAAATCCGGATTCTCCCCACCCCTAGCAGGGAGAATCCGGAAAGCATCGACCCAAGGGGAGATTAGTGGTTAGAAGTTGGCAATAAGACCCAGAGCAATAGTGCTCGTTTCTTCTTCAGCGCTGCCAATTTCCAAGGTATTTACGTTGTACTCCACTACAGTGCGCAACACCGAGTTAATGTCGTGGAACCATGCAACTTGGCTGGTACTGTTATTCCACTCTGTCGAGGTTTCGACAGTGGTTTCACCGTAGGAAATAACAAAGCGCTCTGCACCCATGGTGTAAGAGGCTTGAGCAACATAGCCATCGCTGTCCACTTCTTTGCCATTTTCAGAAATCAGGTTTTGTAAACCTAACGCTGAGTCCACCGCAGGCCCAAGCAACAGGCCCAGACCTTCGCCAGAGAAACCAGACAGGTTTATTGCAAAGCCGCCAGTTTTAAATTTAGCGCCGTAGGAAAACCCTTGTGAATCGACATCATCAACACCTGCCGCGTCACTCTCCGAGCTTTGCTGCAAAAAACCCAACCATGCGGTAACTGAATTCCCGTCGCCAAATGAGGTGTTGTACGTCAGCTCACCCTCAAAGCGCGGCAAGCTTTCTTCACTGCTGCGCCCTGCACCGGTATCCGTTGTGGTGTTACCAGGGTCAATCAAACCAATCGCCAACTTAAAGCCACCACCAAAATCTGGTGTACGATATGTAATCTGTGCATGTGGGAATGGGTAGTGGTAGCCGCTACCAATATGCCCAAAAGAGACACCCTGCCCATCGACCAATCCCAAGGTGTCATTTACTGCGCCGTAGCCCTGTAACATCTCATCTAAAAAAATATTAGAACGACTAAACAAGGTAAAATCTTTACCAAATAACACTTGCCCCCAATCGCTATCAATCGTCGCGTAGAACTGACGAACATCGATACCCGTGGATGTCACTGCGGTATCGCTGTCATTAATCGTTACCCAAAACGAGGAGCGCCCACCCACTTTCAGGTCACCGACCTGCTTGCTGAAATTAAAACCTACCCAGTTAGGCAGCAAACCCATTTTGATTCTCGACTGTGTACGATCCACACCCGTAAGATCATTATCGATGTCGCTTTGAACGAAGAAGGTATTGAAAGACGCATCAATCGATACCGTCGTGTCTTCTTGATTGTAAACTTCTACAGCCGCCATCGCCGGAATACTAAATGCCAGCGCGGTAGCGCCAGAAACCATGTTCCGTATTATTAATTTCTTATTCATGAGTTCCCCCAAAATTTTTTGGCTTTTGTAGCCATCTTTTGCGTCACAAAAATTTGCACGCTGCTATTAACTCCGCCGCACCATCTGTTGCGACGGAACTAATATGCGCAAATTTTTGTCATTCCCCCATACCACCTTGCGCCACAATAAAACGTCTTATGGATATAAGACCTAATGAATAAAGTGCTACGCCTAAAGGATGAGACGACTATTTATTCCAGCCAGACATAAAACATGACGTGAATCAAAAAGACGGTATTGAAGGCTAATTTTAGGGAGATAAAATAATATCGTTTTAGATTGCAGCCACTCCTCGCCCTGATTTATTTATCTCTGGGCGAAGAGTGGCCTAGCTTACCAACTGTACTTTATACCTAGCGCAAGGCTGCGCGGTGCGGCGGGACTGAGAAATCGCGGGCTCTCATTTTCTAAATCCTCCAGCACTTCATCAGGCTCACCATAAAGTCCAAAGCGCTCATATTCTTCATCAAAAATATTCTTTGCCTGAATATTTAGTGCGATATTTTTTGTTGGCTTGTATTCAATATTTGCATTAACGACCCTATACGATGCGGTTTTTTTATCTTGATTGGCCTCATCACCACGCAAATACACACCGGTGCTAGTGTTAACTACAATATTGCTATTCACTTTTTCAGTCCACTGATAGCCAAGCAATAACTTTGCGCTATGTTCTGGTATGGATGGAATTTTACTGCCTTTTTCTACCGCCAAAGCACCGTCAACGCTATTGGGGTGATTCGGTGAAAACGAGATGAACGAGGTTTCATAATAGGCATCAAGATAGGTATAGCTTAGATCCATAAGCCATTTGCCAGTGGTGAGCGAACCGCTGACCTCGATACCTTGATGTCGTGTATCACCAATATTCGTAAAAAATCCTTCATTGGAAGAAACACCACCCACTGTTTGGAAATGGATATCATCTTGGTTAATCGTAGTAAATAAGGCGACATCCCACGCCAATACGGCGCTGTGATTAGCTAACTCGCCACGTAAACCCCATTCAACACTGCGTGCAACGACATCTTTCAATGGCGGATCAGCAAGGAAGGTATTTGGCAAGACACATGGCGCGTCTGGGTGCGAGCACGCCAACTCTACCGGCGTTGGCGCCCGAGATGATTGATACACCCCAGCATAAACACTAAGAGCGTCGGTCAATACCCAGCGCGCACCAAGCCCTCCGTTTAAGCTCTTGTAACTATGCTTGGCCGTCAATTCTGGTCGCTCTCCGCTCAAATCCTTTGCGCCAACCTCTACCACGTTATAGCGCATAATGCCCGTTAGACTGAGTCGATCGCTAAGCTCGACCGTATCTGAAAAATACAGTGCTGCCATATCAGTACTGGCACGCAAAGAAGTGAAACCCTCAGCGTCATAAAGACCCGATCGTGTGGTCGACCGAACATCGGTCAAACTTGCAAATTCGACCTGAGAATCAAAATCGGTAATGCCCGCCAAATAATCTGCGCCTAACGTGATGTGATGATTCACTGAGCCGGCATCAAGATTCCAATAGATCTGCGCACTAGCACCCCAGCTTCGCTGCTGCCTGCGGCTGATATTATTGACCGCATCGAATTCGCCACTAACGGCATTATCAAACTGGTCTCGCGCTAGCTCATCGCTGTCGTCTTCACACAAAAAGTCATCATTTGGTGCATCACACTCTTCAAATTCAGTGCCATCACCATTAAAGCTTCGGGTATCCACCTGGCGATAAAAGCCATTCACGGAAAGCTTTACCTCATCAGACAACCAGCGGGAATAGACAATATTCGTCATACTCATCTGATTTTCTGTTAAATCGGGATGCGTAAAAACCGCCTCTCTATCTGTCTCCAACAAGCCAACGGGAATGGCACCGTTGCCTTTTAAATAGGTATCAGAGAAATTAAAAAATACATCAAGCTCACTACTATCATCATGCCGACTTAGCGACGCATATAAATTTCTCGCCTCCGTCGGTGAATAATCTCGCCAGCCGTCTTCCTCATATTTATCTAAAGACAGAAACCCGCCCCAATTTTCCCCATGTACACCCTGTGACACTGAGATAGAACGCTGCCCAAACGAACCCCCGCTCAATTCTATTGCGCCTTGAGGCGAACTAAAGCCGGTCTTACTTTTAATAACGATGGCGCCGCCCAGCGCATTTTGACCAAAGATGGGGTTTACCCCTGCAATCAAGGCCATCTCTTGCACACTGCTAGCCGGTAGTAAATCCCAATTCACGGTGTCGCCAAATAACTCATTTACTCGAACGCCGTTGTAATACACCACCAAACCCTGCGAAGAGCCCAATAGCGGCGATGCCGCATAGCCACGAAAGCGAATATCTGGCTGCAGGGGATTATTCTGCGCGTCGTTAACGGAGATTCCGCCGCCATGCTGGTTTAAAAATTCTGCTACGGAGTAAGCCTTGTCTTTGTCGATATCTTCTGCCGAGAAAATTTGTACTTGAAATGGCGAAAGCTCGGTAAGTGAACCGACTCCCATTGGCGACATGCCGACTACCCTGACATTTTCAACGAGCTTGTATTCTGTATCAGCGACCGACAATGACGAAAAAGACAGACTTAATACAAGACCGCACAAAGGCCACTTATTACTGACTGACAATCTACTCATTATTATTCTCCACAACGCAATATCTAAATGACCTAGCCTACGCTGTGGGCACTAAGCCACAATTAAACCAAAGAGGCTAAATACTACTGTGAGGTACTACTTTCGTCTTATTTGCACCCAAAGTAGTAGCTAATTACACGTTAAGTGCTATTCATCGACATCTATACCTAATGGACACTAACTCCAGCGCCCGCCCTCTAAATAACACATAATATTAACTGGTGCCGTTATGTATGAAGCAGGCAAAGACTTATCGCCATGTTCAGAGTTCAGCTCCCCCAATCGGCAGATTTATAGCGACGTATCTTTCCATCACTGTCGAATTAGCCATACATTAAAATCATTATTCGTCATTATTTTTTTATCCCTTTTCACAAGCCTTCCAAATATTGCGTATGCGATCGCTGACGAAACGCAAACCGTAGAAAATGAGATACTCACACTCTTTCCTCGCGCCACGCGCGCACCAGAACTAGATCCAGAAACCAAAATTTGGTCGGTATACCAACTTAATGAAATTATTGGTTATGCCTACGAATCTAATGATTTTGTAGACTTTAAAGGATTTTCTGGAGAGCGAATCAATATCCTGATTGGCTTAGATATCGACGGTCGGTTTTCTGATTTAAAAATACTGCATCATCACGAACCCATTTTTCTTCACGGTCTTGGCCCTAAACCCTTAAAGCAATTTATCGACCAATATCCGCAGCACACGCTGTCTGAACGTATTATGTTTGGTGGCCGGAAAACTGGGCAGAAGGAAGACGCTCACAATACTTACTTCGACGGTGTTACCAAGGCCACGGTATCGGTCATCGTCATTAACGACACGATTCTCTCCTCCGCTCGAGAAGTCGCACGACGCGTTCTGCCAGCCTATGCACAACAAGCTCCCGCCACCGTGCGCCCGGAGCTTTTTAACATACTAAACTGGCGTAAATTGTTAGACCTTGAATTTGTAAAACATTGGACCTTAAGTATAGGTGACTTCGAAGGTCAGCTCGGTCAGCCATTATCTAGCTACCCAGCCGAGCAGTTAGAATTAAGTCACAACTATACCGACATCTATTACGCCTATTTAAACGCACCGAGTATAGGCCGAAACCTTCTCGGCGACGCCGACTACACACGACTGATGGATAAACTCCGCGATGGCGAGCAGGCCATTTTGATAATGTCGAATGGCTTTTATGACTACCTAGGTGATGAATTTCGTTCGGGTACGATTCCCGAACGCATCAGTCTTGAGCAGCATAATTTACCAATTACACTGCGAGACCTTAATTTCTTTGATAGCAACAAGGCAAACTTACCAAAGGGCGCCCCTAGTTCAGATAATTTACGTGTATTTAAAATACGGCCACAAGCGGGATTCGACCCCAGCGCTGCAATGCAAATGGTGTTAAGTATTAAGCTAGATCGTAATCATTTAGTTCATGACAGCATTTCTGTTAAGAGCGACTACCAACTGCCAAGTGAGCTCTTTAATAAAATCGACACCGCTAGTATCAGTAAGCCAGAGGCGATGTGGGTCAAGATATGGAAGGGCCGCCTGGTACACATTGCCATTCTCACGCTGAGCTTAATCATACTAAGCATCGCGTTTATTATGCAGCGTAGGCTGGTCACAAATAGCCGACGTTTTACATGGTTTCGAAGGGGGTTTTTACTTTTCACTCTTTTGTATATTGGTTTCTACGTCCAGGGCCAGCTCTCAATCGTGAACCTTATCGCGCTACTCATGGGCGTATTAAATGGTTTTGATATTCAAGTATTTTTGCTCGATCCCATTATTTTTATTCTTTTAAGCTACACTGCCTTTTCCCTTATTCTGTGGGGTCGCGGCTTATTCTGTGGCTGGCTATGCCCCTTTGGCGTCATGCAAGAGTTTCTTGCCAACATTGCAACTAAGCTCAACATTAAACAATGGAATATCAGCCCAAATGCTCATCAGCGCTTACTTAAATTAAAGTATTTCATTTTACTTGGCTTGCTGGCGCTTGCGCCCTATTCACTAACTGCAGCCGAAAAAATGGCGGAAATCGAACCCTTCAAAACAGCCGTCACATTGGCGTTTATCCGCGAATGGCCATTTGTCATCTACGCCGTAATCATTCTTGGCTTAGGACTGTTCATCCATAAATTTTACTGCCGCTACCTTTGCCCACTGGGGGCAGCACTGGCCATTATGGGTAAGTTCCACCGTTTCAAGTGGCTAGATAGACGGCAGGAATGCGGCAGTCCCTGCCAGCTTTGCAAACACCGCTGTGGTATTGATGCGATTAAGAAATCCGGCGCCATTGATTACGACGAATGTATTCAATGTCTGGAATGCGTGGTTATCTTGCAGGACCCGCAACAGTGCGCGGCAACGATGTCTGCCAACAAAAAGGCAAAACGGCACACACCAGAAATTATCGAACCTGTCAGGATCATTCACGGGAAGTAGCTTCTTCAACGACCTGTCATTTGAGGACACCACTTAACTACGGATTCAACTAATTTCGTATAGCGCTTACGACTTTAGTTGAATTGTTATCCGCAGCTTGGACAGTAACACTTAGCAGCATAATTTTTAATCGGAACGCCCACCATGTCTAAATCCCCCTTATACAATGTGCCCGCAAATTTTCATGATGCACACATCACGCCGCAAAAATATCAAGAAATGTATAAACGCTCGATTGATGATCCCAGCGGCTTCTGGGCAGACATGGCGACTGAATTTCTAGATTGGAATCAAACATGGGATCGTGTGGTTGACTACAATTTTTGCAAGGGCCAAGCCCAATGGTTTAGCGGCGCCGAACTCAATGCTAGCTACAACTGCATTGACAGGCACCTACCCGAACGGGCAAACCAAACAGCTCTAATATGGGAAAGCGACAATCCCGATGAAAGCCTTTCTATCAGTTACGCTGAGCTTAAAGATGAGGTCTGTAAATTAGCCAACACCCTTAAATCTCGTGGCGTCAACAAAGGCGACCGCGTGTGTATTTATTTACCCATGATTCCCCAAGCCGCCTACGCGATGCTGGCCTGCGCACGTATTGGTGCGGTGCACTCGGTGGTCTTTGGCGGCTTCTCACCAGAAGCACTGAAAGATCGCATAGTAGATTCTGATTGCCAGTTAATCATTACCGCCGACGAAAGCACCCGTGGTGGCAAAAATACGCCGCTAAAAGCCAATGTCGACAAGGCGCTACTTCACTGCCCGCAAGTTCACACCTGCCTCGTTGTAAAGTGCGGCGATAAAGATATCCCTTGGATTGAAGGCCGCGATCTCGATTACCACGGTGCGGTCAACAGCATGAGCACTGACTGCCCGCCAGAGTCGATGGCGGCAGAAGACCCGCTATTTATTTTGTATACCTCTGGTTCAACCGGTAAACCCAAAGGTGTGTTGCATACCACTGCCGGCTATTTATTGCAGGCCGCAATGACCTTTAAATACACCTTCGATTACCGTGAAGGCGAGGTTTATTGGTGTACTGCGGATGTGGGCTGGGTAACAGGGCACACTTATATTATTTACGGGCCGCTCTGTAATGGCGCCACCAGCCTGATGTTTGAAGGCGTGCCTACCTACCCCGATGCAGGCCGCTGCTGGGAGATTATTGACAAACATAAGGTGAATATTTTTTACACGGCTCCCACTGCGATTAGAGCACTTCAGGCACAAGGCGATGACTACGTAAGCCGCAGTGACCGAAGCAGCTTGCGCCTGCTGGGTACCGTTGGCGAGCCAATAAACCCAGAAGCATGGGAATGGTATCACCGCGTGGTGGGCGACTCGCGCTGCCCGATTGTTGATACATGGTGGCAGACTGAAACCGGCACCCACATGATCACGGCCCTGCCGGGCGCAACAGATTTAAAACCCGGCTCGGCAAGCTTCCCCTTCTTTGGCGTTCAACTCGCCTTGCTGAATGAAGATGGCAGTGAGGTCGAAGGTGCGGGATCTGGTTACCTAGTGGTTAAATCGTCTTGGCCCAGCCAAATTCGAACGATTTACGGTGATCATCAGCGGCTTATCGACACCTATTTCAGCACTTACAAAGGCTATTACTTTACCGGTGATGGCGCCACCCGCGATGCGGATGGCTACTACTGGATTACCGGGCGCGTAGACGATGTACTCAATGTGTCTGGCCATCGCATGGGCACCGCAGAAGTGGAGAGCGCCTTAGTTCTGCACCCCAAGGTGGCTGAAGCCGCCGTAGTAGGTTTTCCTCATGACATCAAAGGTCAGGGCATTTATTGCTACGTTACCTTGATGGACAAGGCCGAGGTTGACGATAATTTGCGCGCTGAACTCATTGCATTATGCAGTCAAGAGATCGGCCCCATCGCCAAACCTGATGTTATTCAATGGGCTCCCGGTTTGCCAAAAACGCGCTCAGGCAAAATTATGCGACGCATTTTACGTAAGATAGCGGAATCCGATATGGACTCACTCGGTGACATCTCCACCCTCGCCGACCCCACGGTGGTTGATACCTTAATTAAAGATCGATTAGCGATCATAGCTTAACCACAAGACAGCAAATTAAAGTAAATAGATGCAATACCATTGCCGGCTGAGGCCCCTAACACAGCCCAGTAGTTCAGTCGGCATTTACATCAAACCAGAAAGCAGGGCTAGTAAGCATGTCTAATAAAAATCAGCACCAACTCACCCCCAACAACTCATCTCAAGCGAATCCAAAGCGTCGTCAATTCATCAAATATCTTGCCGCATCACCACTTATTGCGGGGCCCTGCGCCATGGCGCAAGCTCAACAGTCATCACCACCGCAAAACCAAATTGCGGCAAAAGATCTACACGCACAATTCGATGTGCTGGCTAAAAAAAGTACCGCCAACATCCAAAGTATCGAAGCCTTTACCATTAAACCTAGCAACCTACCTTGGAGCCAGAAACTTGGGCAATTAAAAGCCGGCCAACAGGTCACTTTCTTTCTCACCGGACTCTGGTGGTTTAGCAAGGAGCACAATCGCTGGCTTGAACCGGGTTTTGTGTTTTTTGCACGCGTTGCAGGTAAATCAAACGCCAGTCCAATTTATAACACCATGCAAAACACCGGCACCTTAATCGCAGACCGCAACGGCAGGCTAGAAATTGCGAGGGCAGTTGGCGAGTTCGCAAGTCCCGCAGGAGACCTTTGGGTTCCTACAGAACACTACCTTGCGGGACAGGGCCAAATTACCGGCATTGCCATTATCTGGAATGAACCCGCCGACAGTGGCTTAAGTAAGTTGGCAGCCGCCGGCGACGTCGACAATTTACTTAGTCTTGAGCTGCAGCGCCAACGTACAGAAAAATTAATGCCCGAAGGCTGGAATAACTTTTTCGCCTTTGGCGACGGCAGTATTTACACCAGCTCGCCCAAGGGCCATATCGATTGCTGTGCGCAGAAGAACGTCGGCATTATTCAGTACCCAGTGGCCAATCAACCACTTGAAGCAGGACTTAAGCTCAATTGGCGCTGGGTGGTAGACAAATTGCCATCGATGGTTGGCGAAGATCAATTACTCAACCACGATTATTTATCCATCGCTGTAGAGTTTGACGACGGCAAAGACCTTACCTATATGTGGAGCAGCCAATTGCCCGTGGGCAAAGTGTTCGCCTGTCCGATTCCAGGCTGGAACGCGGTAGAAACCCACGTAGTGCAACGCAGTGGTGTTGCTGAATTAGGGAAAGAATTAGACGAGGAGCGCGACGTATACAGCGACTATAAAAACATAATCAACGGACCGGCCAAGCGGGTCGTCAACGTGTGGCTCATTGCCACAACGATATTTATGCGCGGACAAGGCCGCTGTTCATACCGCGAAATAGTCATAGGCAAACAAGGTCATCAACAGAAAATTCTATAGTTCTCCGCAACTCAAGTAGCTTAGCGCCTGAGGCTGCCATTTTTTGGCGAACTCGAATACCGCTGCCCGAAGGTCGACTGATGGAGTTTGGAAATTCACTAGAAATACAATTTGGGCACACTGTGGGCACAGGATGGGTACAGAGGTCAAAAAGTAACAGGCGAAAAAAAACGGCACGCCAGTAAGTAAGGCTCTTCATCATTAACGGGGGACACCGGCATTCATTAAAATGATTTTGCGAAGATCAATTTAATGGAGAGTACCGATGTCCCACGCAGGAAGAATTATAGGCATACCTGGCCTTGAGATTGAACGGGTAGTTCGCAGGAAAGGGATCGAAGTCTGGGCAAAGCCTGTGC
>JAGPVP010000021.1 GCA_018066965.1 Zhongshania sp.
GCACAGCTTCTACGTGAAATTGCCATTTGCACCGATACCAGGCTATTTTCATATGAGAGCTACTCAACTGGACGCTACTCAATTAGCGAAAAATCCTCAGTTAAGTCTCCTGGAGTCACATTAAGCTACTACGCGATACGATCTGATGAATTTGTGTCCGCAACCTTCAACGCAGAGCTAGATCGCAAGCGAACAACAAAAGGAGGCAAGCAAGGCTCCCCACTCCCAGCCGGGCAGTTCAGAGTATCCAATCGACATAAGTTTCTCCGCTATTGGGACAATACGGGAATCGAAAGACCGCCACGACTCTCGTCCTTTCACGACTGCATGGGCAAACTTCGCGACGTCGTTATGACCGGTGAACTCCAAAAAGCAAAGCGATTAAATAAAGATACCATTCGCCCCGCGGAGATAACCTCTAACCAACTCCGACGGGCACTAGGATTATCAGACAATATCCAGACAAATTCCCTACAACTACCTGACAACCACCATACAACAGCACCCGACAAGGAAATCGCGCAAAGCCACGTGGGACAGGGCTTTTGTACCAATGAAAGTGCGTGGCCCATTTGCCGAGTACCAAGTAATCAAGAAAGCGAGTATATAAGTGATGTTAAACCTGTACTACAGAAGACCTTAGACCCAACAAAGCAAACCCATGAAGAATGGCTTGCTGAGTATGAGACTGAGAGCAAGTCTCCCGATAACGCATAATAAACATACGTACGTATCGCCGCTGACTGGCCTCAGGATGCTAAGAAGCTACGTGACAATTCAAATCCGCGATCACAATAAGAAGCCACTACATACCCCCTTATTTGTGCCCCAACACTGCAATTTTTTTACCTATAATTTCACTAGAATTTTATAACAACAAAATGGCACCCATTACAGGCATCAAGGGCCTTGGGTAGCCGCAGTGATCGCCTGTACAATTTTTTCATCGCACTTGCGTTTCAGTAAGCAATGTATTGATGTACCGTTAACAGCAAGCCAACTCATCCGAGGTACTCATGAAATCCAAAATGGAATTCACAGAAGAACTCCAACGACAAATCACTCGTATATGCCGTGCATCAAAAGAAGGTTACAAAACCTCTGCCGTTGACCGACACCGACTGGAAGGTTTTATTCATGCAGGTGTCTTTCTTGGCTTAACCACCAATGAAGCGGCCAGAAATTTACTTGAAGGTACTTACCTTGCTATCACCGGTGCAACGCTCAATCAAGCGAGCACAAAACCCAATGAAGCAATGTCCCTAGACCTGCCAGACTATGAACGATTCGACACGCCCACCTACTTACGAAAATAAGCATTTGCCGTCTGAAGTGCCAGTGCTATACATTAGTTACAGCAGTGGGCCTTATATTTAGTCCAAACGGGAACACGGACGCACATAATAATCACAAACATTGAGGGAACAATGGCGACAAACATCGGCCAAGGACAGGAAAGCAATTTCGCCTTTTTAAGCGAACACGACCCTATCCTGATTCAGCTCGCCACCACCGCTGAAAATGCTTTCTATGCAGACCCCAACACCACCCTGATTAAACTACGTCAGTTTGGCGAGGCCCTTGCTCAGGACGTGTCACTGCGTGCCGGCATCGACTTTGACGACGCCACCAGTCAAGCCGACCTGTTATATCGATTGAATCGCGACATTAGCCTAGAGCCCGATGTACGCAATCTCTTCCATGTACTGCGCATCGAGGGCAACAAGGCCACTCACCAATTTCAAACCCAGCACAAAGAAGCGATTCAGGGTTTAAAAGTCGCTCGGCAGCTCGCTATTTGGTATCACAAGTCCTTTGGCTCGCAGGGCAGTACATTTAAAGCTGGCGCCTTTCTACCACCACAGGACCCAAGCCTGAAGCTCCGAGAACTACAAATACACATCGATCAGCTCAATGCTGAACTAAACAGCAAAGCTGGTCAGCAAGAAGTAGAACAGCAACGTGATGCCCTGCTAGAGCAGGAGAAGACCGAATACCAGCAGCTTGCCGAACTAATGGACGAAGAAGCCCAGCAGTTTAAACACCAGGCTCAGGCGGCGGAACAGGCGCTTACCTCGCAGAGAACAAAGCTTGAAGCGCAGATCACCGCACTAAAAGAACAGCTCGCCACCAACGCCGCACCGATAGAAAAACAGCGTCGGTCAGTTCAAAGTAAAACCCAATCAGCCAGTAAAACATTGGTGCTCGATGAAGAGCTCACCCGCGTATTCATCGACCAGTTGCTGATTGACGCAGGCTGGGAGGCAGACACTCAAGAGCTAACGTACAAATCTGGCGCGCGCCCCGAAAAAGGCAAGAACAAAGCCATTTCCGAATGGCCAACCCAGACAGGCCCCGCTGACTACATGCTGTTCGCCGGACTGACGCCGATCGCGGTCGTTGAAGCCAAACGAGAAAACAAAAACGTCGCGGGCATGATTCCCCAAGCTGAGCGCTACGCCAAAGGCTTCAAACCCGACGCAACAGTAACGCCAGCATGGCAAATGGCTGGCCGAACCATAGCCTGGCCAGACGAGAGTGACGGCCATTATCAAATTCCCTTTGTGTACTCCTGCAATGGCCGCGAATACATAAAACAACTGGAGGAGCAGTCTGGAACATGGTTTCGTGATGTGCGAGAAACCAGTAATCTTAGCCGCGCACTACAAAGTTTCCACAGCCCCGCAGGTCTTTTGGATTTACTCGCCAGAGACAAGGACAAAGCCCAGCAAATATTACAGGGCGAAGGCTTCACCTATCTGCGCCTGCGCGACTACCAAGAAAAAGCCATTGTCGCAGTTGAATCTGCCCTCGAGCGCGACCAGCGCGAATGCCTATTAGCCATGGCGACCGGTACCGGTAAAACTCGCACTATCATCGGCCTGATGTACCGTTTTCTCAAAGCAGAGCGCTTTAAACGTATTCTGTTCTTAGTAGACCGCAGCGCTCTTGGTCAGCAAGCCATCGACGCATTTAATGAAGCGCCGCTGGAACAGAACCAGCCGCTCAGCAAAATCTACAACATAAAAGAACTCGGTGACATGGCCGCCGAGGCCGAAACCCGCATTCAAGTAGCTACGGTGCAAGCGATGGTGAAACGGATATTTATGTCCGACACCCCACCACCGGTTGACCAGTTCGACTGCATCATCATTGACGAAGCGCATCGCGGTTACACCCTCGATCAGGAGATGACCGAAGGTGAACTCGCCCTGCGCGACACCAGCCAATACCTGTCGAGTTACCGCCGCGTATTAGATTACTTCGACGCTATCAAGGTCGGCCTTACTGCCACCCCCGCCAAACACACCAGCGATATTTTCGGCAAACCGGTATACACCTACTCCTACCGCGAAGCCGTCGCCGACGACTGGCTAATCGACCACGAACCGCCCATTCGCTATGAAACCTTACTCAGCCAGAACGGCATTAAGTTTGAAAAAGGCGACACCATCAGCGCAATCAACACGGCAACTGGCGAAGTAGAAGCTTCTGAATTAGAAGACGACTTAGGATTTGAGGTAGACGCATTTAATCGCCGCGTGATTAGCGAGAACTTCAACAAAGTCATCTGCCAACAGCTAGTGCAAGAGCTAGATCCCTTTGGCGATGAAAAGACCCTGATTTTCTGTGCCACAGACCTTCATGCCGACATGGTCAAACGCCTGCTGGATGAAGCCTTTGTCGATGTTTACAACGGCGACTACCCCCAAGCCGCGGTCGCCAAAATTACCGGCCAAAGCGACAAAGTCGACCAACTTATTCGCCGCTACAAAAACGAGCGCTACCCTAATATCGCGATTACCGTCGATTTGCTAACTACCGGCATCGATGTGCCCAAGATCGCCCACTTGGTATTTATGCGCCGAGTGCGTTCGCGTATTCTTTACGAGCAAATGGTCGGCCGCGCTACTCGCCGCTGCGACGACATTGGTAAGACCGTGTTTCGCATTTACGACCCAGTTGGTATCTACGCTGCGCTACAAGAGGTTTCCACCATGAAACCGCTAGTGCGCAACCCAAACATCACCCTCGAACAACTCTGCGACGAGTTGACCGATCCAGACAAATTAGAACAAAGCCTAAACGCCCCCGGCGAAGCCCACGACAGCAGTCACGCCGACACCGTTCTGAGCCAGCTAGGCCAAAAGGTCATGCAAGTGCTGCGCAAGGCTGAAAAGAAAGCCGAGAACAACCCACAGGTACGTCAAAAGCTAGATGAGCTGCAATACAGCTGGGGCGTTGAACCCGCCAAGCTCCACCAACACTTACATACCCTAGGCCCCAAACAAGCCGCCGCCTTTCTTAATCAGCACAGCGGTTTTATAGACCAGCTCGCCCAAGTAAAAGCGATTATGGGCAGTGAGCGCATGCCAGTAATTTCGGAGCACGAAGACGAGCTACGAGTGCGGGAGCAAAACTACGGGGTTTACGACAAACCCCAAGACTACCTCGACAGCTTCAATCAGTTTATTCGCCAACAGCTCAACGACTCCGCCGCCCTCAGCGCCGTGGTCAACCGGCCCCGCGACCTGACCCGCCAGCAACTCAAAGACATTCGCCTGCTCTTAGACAACAACGGTTTTAGCGAAGCCACACTGCAATCGGCATGGCGGCAGCAAACTAACCAAGACATTGCCGCCAGCATTATCGGCCACATCCGCCGCGCCGCCATCGGCGAGGCCATGATCCCCTTTGAACAGCGGGTACAAAAATCAGTGGAGAAAATACTTAGCCAACACAGCTGGACGCCACCCCAGCGCAATTGGCTGAATCGGCTTGGCAAACAGCTCACCCACGAAGTCATCATCAACCGCGACACCATAAACCAGATTCCTGCCTTTCCGGGTGGTGCCAAGCAACTCGACAAAGCACTTGGCGACCAACTAGATACCGTTCTCGATGCCATCAACGACGAACTGTGGGCGGCATTCTGATGTGCCTGCACAAGCCAAAGACATGTATAAAAAACGCGACTTTTTATGCACGTCGTCAGGACGTGTACATTTTTTGCAATTTTTTAAACATATCAGCTTGTCATGTCGACGCCATAGACAACATAAAATAACGCCACCTCTTATTTTATCTTTACCATTAAGTTAAAATAACGCGCACTCTTAATTTACGGAAGCAGCAATGGAAAGAGGTCTCACCGGGCAATACGTAGCCAGCGTTGCGGGCGGGGTAAACTGCAAAGCGTTTGTCCCCGCCCCGCTGCCACCAACCCCGGAGCTCCAACTTAGCGGCAAGCTACACAGCCGCATCAGCCAAGCCATGCTCGCGCTTGGCCGCCTCGACGCGATCAGTACACTACTGCCAGACGCGCAGCTCTTTCTTTACAGCTATGTGCGTAAAGAAGCCGTCATGTCCTCGCAAATCGAAGGCACGCAATCTTCCCTGAGCGATCTAATGCTCTACGAAATGGAAGGCATGCCCGGCGTACCAATGGACGATGTTCAGGAAGTATCTTGCTACGTCAACGCGCTGTCACTGGGAGTGCAACGCATCCGCGAAGGCCACCCAATCACCTTCAGGCTCATTAGCGAACTGCACCAAGCCCTAATGACCTCGGGGCGAGGAATCAATAAAGCGCCCGGCGAGTTTCGCAAAAATTCAGTATGGATTGGCGGACACAGACCCGACGAAGCTACCTTCGTACCGCCGCCCGCCATAGAACTCGCTAACTGCTGGGCTGACCTAGAGCGCTTTATCAACGATGTTCCTCAGGAGACTGACCCGCTAATCAAAGCGGCGTTGGCCCACGCTCAGTTTGAAACCATCCACCCTTTTCTGGACGGCAATGGCCGACTCGGGCGCCTACTCATTCCATTAATTTTGGTATCAGGCAGTGTGCTCAGCCAGCCTTTACTTTATCTGTCGGTATTCTTCAAAAAACACCGGCAAACCTATTACGACCGTCTTCAGCAAGTCAGAATCTCCGGCGACTGGGAAAGCTGGTTACTGTTTTTTGTCGATGCCGTGGCCACCACCGCCAATCAGGCAGTAGGCACGGCACAAGCACTTAACCAACTCCGGCAAACACACCGCCAGCAACTAGAGCCCCTAGGGCGCTTGGCCACCTCGGCACAACAGGTGCTCGACGTGCTGTTTGAACAGCCCATAGCCAATATCAATACCTTGGTAAAAGGCAGCAGCCTCACTCCCGCGACAGTCGGCAAAGTAATGGATCGCCTCTCGCAGCCAGACATAGCCCTGGTAAAAGAACTCACCGGACAAAAGCGAAACCGCGTTTTTGCTTACAGCGCCTACATCGATATTTTAAATCAGGATCAATAATGACTCAGAACGACATTGTTCAAAAACTCTGGAATCTCTGCGACGTACTCCGCGACGACGGCATTAACTACAGCGACTACGTGACCGAGCTGGTGATGCTGCTGTTTATGAAAATGGTGCACGAGAACACCGAGTCCGACTTGCTCAAAACCCACATTCTGCCCAAGGGCTGCCGCTGGACCGACCTCAACAGCAAATCGGGTTTAAATTTACTCGACGACTACAAACGCATACTGCTGGCACTGTCTACCGGCAAAGACGCCAACAATGTGCCTATTCACAACGACCTATTAATTTCTGCGGTGTATGCCGACGCCCAAACTCGCTTACGCGAGCCTCGTCACTTAGAGCAGCTGGTCAAAGCCCTAGACCAAATCGACTGGTATAGCGCCCAGCAAGATGGCTTGGGGGATTTATACGAAGGTCTGCTCGAAAAAAACGCCAGCGAAACCAAATCTGGCGCAGGGCAATACTTCACCCCACGCGCCCTTATCAATAGCATGGTGCGCTGCATTCAGCCCC
>JAGPVP010000025.1 GCA_018066965.1 Zhongshania sp.
GCACAGCTTCTACGTGAAATTGCCATTTGCACCGATACCAGGCTATTTTCATATGAGAGCTACTCAACTGGACGCTACTCAATTAGCGAAAAATCCTCAGTTAAGTCTCCTGGAGTCACATTAAGCTACTACGCGATACGAACTGATGAATTTGTGTCCGTAACCTTCAATGCAGAGCTAGACCGCAAGCGCACGACAAAAGGAGGCAAGCAAGGCTCCCCACTCCCAGCCGGACAGTTCAGAGTATCCAATCGGCACAAGTTTCTCCGATATTGGGACAGTACCGGAATCGAAAGACCCCTGCGACTCTCGTCCTTTCACGACTGCATGGGCAAACTTCGTGACGTCGTTATGATCGGTGAACGCCAAAAAGCAAAGCGATTAAATAAAGATACCATTCGCCCCGCGGAGATAACCTCTAACCAACTCCGAAGAGCACTAGGATTACCAGACAACACCCAGACAAATTCCCTACAACTACCTGACAACCACCATACAACAGCACCCGACAAGGAAATCGCGCAAAGCCCCGCGGGACAAGGCTTTTACACCAATGAAAGTGCGTGTGTCATTAGCCAAGTACCAAGTAATCAAGGAAGCGAGTACATAAGTGATGTTAAACATGTAGTACAGAAGACGTTTGACCCAGTAAATCAAACCCATGAAGAATGGCTTGCTGAGTATGAAGCCGAGAGCAAGGCATCCGATAACGCCCAATAAATATTCATTACACACCCGTGTATGTGGGCTCCGCCACTCATTTATTTAACCGACTATTTCCCGACTATTTTACAACAACAAACCGATACCAATTACAGGCATCAAGGGTCTTTGTTAACAGCAGTGATCGCCTGTACGAATTTTTCATCGCACATGCTTTTCAGTAAGCAATGTATTGATGTACCGTTAACAGCAAGCCAACTCATCCGAGGTACTCATGAAATCCAAAATGGAATTCACAGAAGAGCTCCAACGACAAATCACGCGTATATGCCGTGCATCAAAAGAAGGTTACAAAACCTCTGCCGTTGACCGGCACCGACTGGAAGGTTTTATTCACGCCGGTGTATTTCTTGGCTTAACAACCAATGAAGCGGCTAGAAATTTACTTGAAGGCACCTACCTTGCTATCACCGGTGAAACGCTCAATCAAGCGAGCACAAAACCAAATGAAGCAATGTCCTTAGACCTGCCTGACTATGAACGATTCGACACGCCCACCTACTTACGAAAATAAGCATTTGCCGTCTGAAGTGCCAGTGCTATACATTAGTTACAGCAGTGGGCCTTATATTTAGTCCAAACGGGAACGCGGACGCACATAATAATCACAAGCATTGAGGGAACAATGGCGACAAACACAAACCAAGGACAGGAAAGCAACTTCGCCTTTCTTAGCGAACACGACCCCATCCTAATCCAGCTTGCCGCCACTGCTGAAAACGCCTTCTATGCCGACCCAAACACCACCCTGATTAAACTACGTCAGTTTGGCGAAGCCCTTGCGCAAGACGTGTCGCTGCGCGCCGGTATCGACTTTGACGACGCCACCAGTCAAGCCGATCTGTTATATCGTTTGAATCGCGACATTAGCCTAGAGCCCGATGTACGCAATCTTTTCCATGTACTGCGCATCGAGGGCAACAAGGCCACCCACCAGTTTCAAACCCAACACAGAGAAGCGATGCAGGGCTTGAAGGTCGCTCGGCAGCTCGCCATTTGGTATCACAAGTCCTTTGGCAAGCAAGGCAGCACATTTAAAGCTGGCGCCTTTCTACCGCCACAAGACCCAAGCCAGAAGCTCCGTGAGCTGCAAGTACACATCGATCAGCTCAATGCAGAACTAAGTAGCAAAGCTGGTCAGCAAGAGGTCGAGCAACAACGTGATGCCCTGCTAGCGCAGGAGAAGACCGAATACCAGCAGCTCGCCGAACTAATGGACGAAGAAGCCCAGCAGTTTAAGCAGCAGGCCCAGGCAGCGGAACAGGCGCTTGCCGCGCAGCGAATAAAGTTTGAAGCGCAGATCGCTACGCTAAAACAACAACTCGTCAGCAACGCCGCACCAATAGAAAAACAGCGTCAGTCCGTTCAAAGTAAAACCCAGTCAGCCAGCAAAACACTGGTGCTGGATGAAGAACTCACCCGCGTGCTTATCGATCAGCTACTGATCGATGCCGGTTGGGAAGCAGATACCCAAGAACTCACCTACAAATCTGGCGCCCGCCCTGAAAAAGGCAAGAACAAAGCCATTGCCGAATGGCCAACCGCAACCGGCCCATCCGACTACATTCTGTTTGCCGGACTGACGCCCATTGCCGTAGTAGAAGCAAAACGCGAAAACAAAAACGTCGCGGGCATGATTCCCCAAGCCGAGCGCTACGCCAAAGACTTTAAGCCCGACGCCACGGTAACACCAGCATGGCAACTGGCTGGCCGCACAATCGCATGGCCAGACGAAAGCGACGGCCACTATCAAATTCCCTTCGTGTACTCCTGCAATGGTCGCGAATACATCAAACAACTAGAGGAGCAGTCCGGCACGTGGTTTCGCGATGTACGAGAAACCAGCAATCTTAGCCGCGCACTGCAAAGCTTCCACAGCCCCTCGGGCCTATTAGACTTACTCGCCCGCGACAAAGACAAAGCCCAGCAAAAATTACAAGGTGAAGGCTTCGCCTACCTGCGCCTGCGCGACTATCAAGAGAAAGCTATTGTCGCAGTTGAATCCGCCCTAGAACGCGATCAGCGCGAATGCCTGCTGGCGATGGCCACCGGCACCGGTAAAACCCGCACCATCATCGGCTTGATGTATCGCTTCCTTAAAGCCGAACGCTTCAAACGTATTCTGTTCTTAGTTGACCGCAGTGCCTTAGGTCAACAAGCTATCGACGCATTTAATGAAGCGCCGCTGGAACAGAACCAGCCCCTCAGCAAAATCTACAATATAAAAGAACTCGGTGACATGGCCGCCGAGGCCGAGACCCGCATTCAGGTGGCCACGGTGCAAGCGATGGTGAAACGGATATTTATGTCCGACACGCCACCACCGGTTGACCAGTTCGATTGCATCATCATCGACGAAGCCCATCGCGGTTATACCCTCGACCAAGAAATGACCGAAGGCGAGCTGGCAGTACGCGACACCAGCCAATACCTGTCTAGCTACCGCCGCGTATTAGACTACTTCGATGCTATCAAGGTCGGCCTTACTGCCACCCCCGCCAAACACACCAGCGATATTTTTGGCAAACCGGTCTACACCTACTCATACCGCGAAGCCGTCGCCGACGACTGGCTAATCGACCACGAACCGCCGATTCGCTACGAAACCTTACTAAGCCAGAATGGCATTAAGTTTGAAAAAGGTGACACCGTCAGCGCCATCAACACCGCCACCGGTGAAGTAGAAGCCGCTGAATTAGAGGACGACTTGGGGTTTGAGGTCGACGCATTTAATCGCCGCGTAATTAGCGAGAACTTTAACAAAGTCATCTGCCAACAACTGGTGCAAGAACTCGACCCCTTTGGCGACGAAAAGACTCTGATCTTCTGCGCCACCGACTTGCATGCCGACATGGTCAAACGCCTGCTAGATGAAGCCTTCGTTGATGTTTACAACGGCGACTATCCCCAAGCAGCGGTCGCCAAAATTACCGGCCAAAGCGACAAAGTCGACCAGCTCATTCGCCGCTACAAAAACGAGCGCTACCCCAATATCGCGATTACCGTCGATTTGCTCACCACCGGCATCGACGTGCCCAAGATCGCCCACTTGGTGTTTATGCGCCGAGTACGCTCACGCATTCTTTACGAGCAAATGGTCGGCCGCGCCACTCGCCGTTGCGACGACATTGGCAAGACCGTGTTTCGCATTTACGACCCCGTTGGCATCTATGCAGCGCTACAGGAGGTTTCTACCATGAAGCCGCTGGTGCGCAACCCCAACATCACCCTCGAACAACTCTGCGACGAACTGACCGATCCAGACAAATTAGAACAAAGCCTGAACACCCCCGGCGAAGCCCACGACAGCAGTCACGCCGACACCGTTCTGAGCCAGCTAGGCCAAAAAGTCATGCAAGTACTGCGCAAGGCCGAAAAGAAAGCCGAGAGCAACCCTCAAGTGCGCCAGAAGCTAGATGAGCTGCAATACAGCTGGGGCGTTGAACCCGCCAAACTCCACCAACACCTGCACAGCCTCGGCCCCAAACAAGCCGCCGCCTTTCTTAATCAGCACAGCGGCTTTATAGACCAGCTCGCCCAAGTAAAAGCAATCATGGGCAGCGAGCGCATGCCGGTAATATCGGAACACGAAGACGAGCTACGAGTGCGGGAGCAAAACTACGGTGTTTACGACAAACCCCAAGACTACCTCGACAGCTTCAATCAATTTATTCGCCAGCAACTCAACGACTCGGCCGCTCTTAGTGCCGTGGTTAACCGGCCCCGGGACCTGACTCGCCAGCAACTCAAAGACATTCGGCTGCTCTTAGACAATAACGGTTTTAGCGAAGCCACACTGCAATCAGCATGGCGACAGCAAACCAACCAAGACATTGCCGCCAGCATTATCGGCCACATTCGCCGCGCCGCCATCGGCGAGGCCATGATCCCTTTTGAACAGCGGGTGCAGAACTCAGTGCAAAAAATTCTTAGCCAACACAACTGGACGGCACCCCAGCGCAATTGGCTGAATCGGCTTGGCAAACAACTCACCCACGAAGTCATCATCAACCGCGACACCATAAACCAGATCCCCGCCTTTCCGGGTGGGGCTAAGCAACTCGACAAAGCACTTGGTGATCAACTAGATACCGTTCTCGACGCCATCAACGACGAACTGTGGGCAGCGTCTTAATGCGCCTGCACAAGACAAAGGCATATATAAAAAACGCGACGTTTTATGTATGTCGTCAGGACGTGTACATTTTTTGCGATTTTTTAAACATATCAGCTTGTCATGTCGATGCCATCGACAACATAAAATAACGCCACCCCTTATTTTATCTTTGTCATTAAGTTAAAATAGCATGCACCCTTAATTTACGGAAGCAACAATGGAAAGAGGTCTCACCGGGCAATACGTAGCCAGCGTTGCGGGCGGAGTAAACTGCAAAGCGTTTGTCCCCGCGCCACTGCCACCTGCCCCGGAGCTCCAGCTTAGCGGCAAGCTACATAGCCGTATCAGCCAAGCCATGCTGGCGCTTGGCCGCCTCGACGCGATCAGCACCCTGCTGCCAGACGCACAACTGTTTCTATACAGCTATGTGCGTAAAGAAGCCGTTATGTCCTCGCAAATCGAAGGCACGCAATCTTCCCTGAGTGACCTAATGCTCTACGAAATGGAAGGCATGCCCGGCGTACCCATGGACGATGTTCAGGAAGTATCGTGCTACGTCAACGCGCTATCACTGGGCGTGCAACGCATCCGCGAAGGCCACCCCATCACCTTCCGGCTCATCAGCGAACTGCACCAAGCCCTAATGACCTCGGGCCGAGGCATCAATAAAGCGCCCGGCGAGTTTCGCAAAAATTCAGTTTGGATTGGCGGCCACAGAGCCGACGAAGCCACCTTTGTACCACCGCCCGCCATAGAACTCGCCAACTGTTGGGCTGAGCTTGAGCGCTTTATCAACGACGTGCCTCAAGAGACAGACCCACTAATTAAAGCGGCGCTGGCCCACGTTCAGTTTGAAACCATCCACCCTTTCTTGGACGGCAACGGCCGCCTTGGGCGACTACTCATACCGTTAATTTTGGTATCAGGGGGGGTGCTCAGCCAGCCTTTACTTTATCTGTCGGTATTCTTCAAAAAACACCGGCAAACCTATTACGACCGCCTACAGCAAGTGAGAATCTCCGGCGATTGGGAAAGCTGGTTATTGTTTTTTGTCGATGCCGTGGCCGACACCGCCAGTCAGGCCGTAGGCACCGCGCAATCACTTAATCAACTCCGGCAAACACACCGCCAGCAACTCGAGCCCCTAGGGCGCTTGGCCACCTCGGCACAACAGGTGCTCGACGTGCTGTTTGAACAGCCCATAGCCAATATCAATACCTTGGTAAAAGGCAGCAGCCTCACTCC
>JAGPVP010000027.1 GCA_018066965.1 Zhongshania sp.
GGATTTCCTCAAGCTCGCACGGTGGTACTAAGAAATGTGGATAGCGATTCTCAAACACTGCAATTTTTTACCGACTCTCGCAGCCCAAAAGTAACGCAGTTAAATACTTCGTCACAGGCTCAATTAGTATTTTGGAGTAAAGCACTGAATTGGCAGTTGCGTGTGAGTGCGCAGATAACAATTGAAACTACTGGCGTGGGAGTAGAGGCTGCGTGGCAACAAGTTGAACTAAGCCCTGCGCGACAAGACTATCTATCGCCTCTGGTTCCGGGCGATGCGCTAGCCGCTGAGGCGCCAATGAAATTAGGTGATTCCCATCATTTAGCGATTATTAGCGCCAAAGTAACTCATATGGATTGGTTATCATTAAGCCCCGAGGGGCACCAGCGCGCAGAAATATCTGCAGGAATACTCCGCTGGCTAACGCCCTAAATGACTTAAAAAATCACTGACTGGCATTCATGGCAACGACTTTAGATTTCTCCGTCTCGTCACCAGCAGGCAACACGGCATCTTCACCGTCTAGCTTAATCAAATACGCCAACACGTAGGCTGGCGGAAACTGCGCCACGGTATCTCGCCCCGGCTTTTTAGCGTCAAAATACACCGCCAAGCCGTTTGTCATAGCGTCTTTCAGCTGATCATGACTTAGGTCTGCGGTAACAACTTCGCGCTGATCACATTTCAGGAAAGCGCTTGAGCAACGAGAAAACCGACGTTCCTCGGCATTGAATGTCAGTTGTTGCCCATCGGCCAAAGTGGCAGCGCGGTAGTAGCGCCAACCTCCAACGTATCGCATTTCCAACAATACCTGATGGCGCGCTATGCCCTCGTCATCGACAATGGTGCGAATATAGCGCTCGCTGAAGTCGTCAACCCAGCCTTTTGGGATCCGCTTAGTAATGCTCATACCGCGCAGTACCGGATCGCGGTCAGCACCCACTCGATGATACTGAGTAAGCTCAACCATTTCCTTCACCGTTAATACATCCGCGCCATCTGCCTGCGCCGCCATCGACAAGCATGCACCTAGCAACATTGTAATTAGCCGTTTCATACACCCTCCTTCGGGTTATTACCCTTTATTATTATCCAAGCACGATAACTGTGATCCGCAGGGGAACACAGTTATCGCGTACAAATTGACCTTTCAGTCAATATCTACGCAGAACAGATAAAAACGGATTTCATGAGGTAAAATAATTCTCCCCCGCAGGCAGTTTACGTAGACGCGTACCCGTCGCCGCAAATAGGGCATTTGCCACTGCTGGCGCTATTACCGGCGTGCCGGGCTCACCCACCCCCGTAGGCGCTTCTGCAGATGGAACGATGTGCACCGAAACCTCTGGCATATGACGCATGCGCAGCACTTTATAGGCATCAAAGTTACGCTGCTGAGGCTTGCCGTCTTTTAGGGTAATTTCGCTGAACATCAGCGGCGATAGGCCAAAACCAATGCCACCTTCCATTTGCGCGGCAATCACATCGGGATTAATAGCCACCCCACAATCCACAGCACACGTCACTTTGACGACCTTGAACTTACCGTCCTTTTGCGCCGCAATCTCCGCCACCTGAGCAACATAAGTACCAAACGACTTATGCAGCGCTACGCCGTGAAAATGCCCCTCAGGCAAAGACTTAGCCCACTGCGCTTTTTCCGCAGCGAGTTTGAGAACGCCCGCATAGCGAGGCTCATTTTTTAACAGCGCCAAACGAAACTCAACGGGGTCGCGCTCGGCCTTGTGAGCCAGCTCGTCAATAAAGGTTTCTACCGCATAGGCGGTGTGAGTAGAGCCCACGCTGCGCCACCAAGAAATAGGCACGGCTTCTTGGGTGTTGTGGGACTCGACACTAAGGTTGGGAATGGCGTACGGCAGATTTGATGCACCTTCGACCGAGGTGTGATCGACGGATTTTCCCGCCCCCATAATAGACTGACCAACAATACGCTGCTGCCAAGCGCTTAGCTCACCCGACGCATCCAGCGCGGCGGTCAACTTATGAACATACATAGGCCGATAATAGCCGCTGAGGGTGTCATCTTCGCGGGTCCACACCAGCTTAACCGGCGCGGAGCCACCCCAAGCTTTGACAATTTCTGCGAGTTCAACAGGGTAATCCGACCCAACCGTTGCCCGACGGCCAAAGCTGCCACCGGCATATAAGGTATTAATGGTGACTTGCTCTGCGGCAATGCCGAAAACCTTGGCCACGTTTTGCTGATCCCAGCTCTGCCCTTGGCAGCCATACCACATCTCTACGCCTTTGCTGTCCTTCTGCAAGGCGCAGTTCATGGGTTCCATTGCCGCGTGGGCCAAAAAGGGAAATTCAAATTCCGCTTCCAAAACATGCTTGCCGCTGGCCAAGGCTGGCGCCACACTACCTTTTTTAGCCGCGCTTAAACTGGGTGTATCAGCCAGCTTCTTGTAGTCGGAAATAATGTCGTCTGAGCTGCGTTCGCTGCCGCCCTCCCACTGCAATTTTAGGGCATCACGGCCTTTTTTCGCCTGCCAAAAACTATCGGCCAATACCGCCACACCACTGGGAATTTTCACCACGGCCTTAACACCGGGCAGCGCTTTCGCTTGGCTGGCATCGACAGATTTTAGGGTGGCACCAAATAACGGCGGGTGGGCCACCACAGCGGTTAACATGTCGGGTAATTGCACATCTTGGGTAAAAATCGCGGTGCCATCGGTTTTACCGCTGTCTTTCCGGCTGAGCTTGGCCTTGCCAATGAGTACAAATTCACTGGGATTTTTTAAGGTGATTTTCTTGGGCATTGGCTGCTTAGCGGCCGCTGCCGCCAGGTCACCAAAGCTCGCCTGACGACCTGACGCCGCGTGAATCACCTTGCCCGACTTAACCGTGAGACTTGAAACCGGCTGCTTCCAGCGCTCAGCGGCGGCGGCAAGTAACATCGCTTTAGCGGTAGCACCCGCCTCTCGCATTTGAGTATAGGAATTGGCAATGGCCGTGCTGCCGCCAGTAAGCTGAAAGCCCATGGACAAATTCGCGTATTTTTTGGTATTGGCCGGCGCAGCTACCGCTTTAATTTGAGACCAATCTGCGTCCAGCTCTTCAGCAACAATGGTTGCCAAACCGGTATACGTACCCTGCCCCATTTCCAAATGCTTTATGGTAATGACGACGGTATTGTCCGGCTGAATAGTCACAAAGGCATTCGGCTCAAAATCTGTCGCTTCGCCAGCGGCCAATAACTGACCGCTAATACTCATACCTAGCGTCAACCCCGCTCCCGCCTGCGCGCTGCGAATAAGAAACAGTCTGCGGCTTAATCCTTGCACCGTACTCATGCCGCCACCTCTTTTGCCAAGCTCGTTGCGGCCTGTTTAATCCCGGCGCGAATCCGCTGATAGGTAGCACAGCGGCAAATATTGCCCGACATAAATTGGTCGATATCCTCATCGGTGGGCTGCGGCTTATCCCGCAGTAACTTGGCAGCAGACATCAGTTGCCCCGACTGGCAGTAACCACATTGGTAAACCGCAAGCTCATCCCAGGCGGCTTGCAAGGCCTTGGCCTGTGGGCTGACTTCTCCCTCGATGGTCGTCACGTTCTGACCCTCTACTGCCTGTACCGGCAGCGAGCAGGACCGCATGGCATTGCCATTAAAATGCACAGTGCAGGCGCCACATTGAGCAATGCCACAACCAAACTTGGTTCCGGTCATTTTCAGCTCATCACGCAAGACCCATAACAATGGGGTATCGGGCGCGACATCAACTTCAGCCGGCTTACCATTAAGAGTAAAATTTATAGCCATGACGAATCTCCGTTTGTTCCGGTGAGCATTGCGTTTCAAAAACAGGAAGGGGTAGTAATTAGCAGTATAAATAAAGTGCTGAGCTCGGACGCCCGCAGCGATACTAAAATGAAAATCTAGGTTTAAGCGAGCATACTGTACGCATACATTATCATATTCAACGTGCTACTCAACTAGGGTATTGAACAGCACGTTGATCAAAGAAAAACGAACAAGGCTAAACTTTACCGCCTCAACTCTTAAACTTCACTAAAAATTCATAAAACCCAGTCGCGAATTTACCGTAAGGTGGTCGCAAATATTTCATCGGCGAAAACGCCGGCTGATAGTAAATCGGCCGCAATTTAGAGAAGGTCACAAAACCTTCATAGCCATGGTAATGCCCCATACCGCTTGGGCCAACACCACCGAAGGGAATGTCGTGCTGGGCAACATGGAATAGCGCGTCGTTGACGGTTACGCCGCCCGACATAATACGCTCAATGTATTGGTCTTGTAGCGCCCGCTTATTGGTGAAGGGGTAAATCGCCAGTGGACGGTCATTGGCATTAACGTAATCAATCACCTCACTTGGCTGATCGTAGCCCATCACCAACAACAGTGGCCCAAAGGTTTCTCGGCTGCGAATATTCATCTCAGCAGTGGTATCTAAAATCAAATGCAGCGGCATCTTACGCGTGGCGGGGTCACTGCCCTGATCCCCGTGTAAATTAATCACCCGCGCACCTTTGCTGCGGGCATCTTCCAGCGTGCCTTCAAGACGCTGCAAGGAGCGAGCATCAATAATAGATGTGTAGTCAGGGCTATTAATATCTGGGCAGTGTTTTTTCACCCATGCTTGCGATGCACTAACAAACTCTTCAATTTTACTTTGGTGAACAAACACATAATCGACATTGGTACAGATTTGGCCGGCATTAAACTGCTTAATAAATAGAATGCGATCTACGGCTTTTTCCAAAGGATAATCTGGATCGACAATGGCTGGCGCCTTACCGCCCAGCTCCAACACCACTGGCGTTAGATTTTTTGCCGCCGCCGCCATAACTGCGCGACCAGTTTGGCCAGAGCCCGTAAATACTAGTAAATCAAACGGTATCGTTGAAAACTCAATCCCTACCTGCCCGGTCTCTTCAAAGAACATTAATTTTTCTGGTGGGAAATAATTAGGCACTATCGAGATTAACAATCGAGTAAGCGCAATGGAGTTTTCAGACATTTTCACCATTGCGCGGTTACCCGCCGCAAAAGCTGCGGTAATTTGCGTCATGCTGAGGTTAATCGGAAAATTCCACGGAATGATTAGACCTACCACACCTAACGGCTGGGGAATCACTCTATTTTTACCGCCCGGAAACATCATCTGGTCAACATGACGACGCTGAACCTTCATCCAGCCTTTCATCTTTTTAATAATGCCGTTGATACCGTCAGTCACCGTGATGATTTCGGCGAATAAACTTTCGTGGCGTGAGCGATTGCCATAATCCTCTGATATAGCAGAAATTATCGCATTGCGGTTTTCATTAATCATTCGCTTCAGAGTCAGCAGGTCTTGCTTGCGCTGATTATAATCCGGCATAGGCGCGGCCAGATAAGCCCTACGCTGGGCATGGAAGGCCTCTTGTAGAATGGATGCCTGTTCAATATTTCCAGCTATATCAACACTGCTATTCATGTCGCCTTATCCTCTTCCAGGTTATTATTGCTCAATATATTTGATTTATTATGTGACGAATTATCTATCTAATCATACACCCTGTAATACATCAGGTCGCCACCCCCCAGATCATGTCCACTAACGCCACTCGAAATAGCATTACTAGATTCAAATCAAACAAAAACCTACTATAGATATAATTAAACATAATAAGGACACCATAATGCTCTCACGATCCCACTTGGCCGGCGCATGGTCCGGCTTCACATTCATATTCTTAATTGGGGTCGGTATGTTGCTATTTGCAAACTTTATTCCTGCCCATAAGCCCAGCGCATCCGCAGCAGAAATAGCGCTGATATACCAAAACAACGTAACTGGCATTCGAGTCGGTATGATATTTATGATGCTGGCATCCGCTTTTTATATCGCGTGGAGCATAAGCCTGTCGGCAGCAATTAAAACGATAGAAGGTGATAACGGCTTTTGTAGTCCTGGGCAATTAATGGGCGGCACCATTGGCAGCTTGTTTTTTCTACTGCCCGCCTTTTTCTTCGAATTTGCCGCATTCAGACCCGAGCGCGATGCCGAGCTCATTTTATTATTAAATGACATTGGCTGGTTGCTGCTCATAACCCCTGCGCCACCGTTCTTGCTGCAAGCTATTAGCCTTGGCGCTGCCATACTCATAGACAAAAATTCCACACCGATATTCCCACGCTGGACCGGCTATTTCACCATGTGGGTGGCCGTATTACTTATCCCAGCTATGCTGCCGTTTTTCTTTAAATCTGGCGTATTTGCATGGAACGGCTTATTCCCATTTTGGGTGCCACTGGGTATTTTTGGCGCGTGGATTAGTATAATGAGTTACTTATTATTTGCGTCTATTAAACGCCAAGCCTGACCTTATCGCATGCTGCGCCTGTAGCGCCGAAAAAAACAAAGGGGGCTGCGCCCCCTTTAATATTTATACTTCTAGCGTTCGCCAATCTACTTTAAGCTCTTTTGCCCAAGTTTTAATTACCTTATCTACCTGTGGCGCGCGTGTTTCTGCAACTTCACCCGTTTTAGAATTTTTAAAGGTACGCAGTGGCCGTGGCGCAGCTTTTTTTCGGGCTTTCTTAGCTACCGGAGTAACACTCGCTTTAGCAACTACATTTTTTGTACCCGGCTTTCTACCGCGCTTTTTAGCAGGCGCAACGGGTACCGAAGGTACAGATGTAAGAATTGCTAACAAATCCTCTGTGCTTTGACCATGTTTGGTCATCAGCGCTTGCAGATCTGATATGAATTTGAATTTTTGATCCAGCGCTTTATGCTCTTCCTGCAATTGCTTCTGCAGCATTGAAATATCCATAAACAACCTTTTAAAGTAATAATAATTAAAAATAAAATAACACAAGCTATGAGCCGTTATGATAACAACAACTCATTTAGCAAAATTCCATTTATCGGCTTTGATTACAGGGCACTATAAAAGTAATAAAAGCCACGACGCGCCAACTCTAAACATAAGAAAAATATTTTCTTGGGAAACGCATCTACGCTAACTATCATTCCGGACATGCATGCGGCGGCGATTCTAGCACATATTTTATGACAACACGGAGAGGAAAAATTTCATTACAAAAATTGGTAAATAAGAATTTATTAGCGGGGATAATGCGAAGAAATATACAGCAGCGCCAGCTTACTAGATATGACTGCCAGATAAATATCCGGCAGTCATAAAAAAGATTTACTTAACTTTAGGATTTAAACGGCCAGAGTCATACTCCATATACATGGCCTCTAAACTCATCGGTTTAATTTTAGAGGCATTACCAGCCGTACCAAACGCTTCGTAACGCGCGATACAAATTGCCTTCATTTCTTTGATCGTTTCTTGCAAATATTTACGCGGATCAAACTCGCTTGGATTTTCGGCCAAAAAGCGACGAATTGCGCCAGTTGATGCCAAACGCAGATCGGTATCGATATTCACTTTACGCACGCCGTATTTAATACCTTCAGCAATTTGCTCAACCGGTACGCCGTAAGTTTCTGGAATTTCGCCGCCGTATTTATTAATAATCGCCAACCAATCCTGTGGCACGCTAGAGCTACCATGCATTACCAAATGCGTATCGGGAATGCGCGCATGGATCGCTTTAATACGATCAATCGCCAGAATATCTCCTGTAGGCGGACGGGTAAATTTATAAGCGCCGTGGCTAGTACCACAGGCAATTGCCAAGGCATCAACGCCGGTTTTGGCAACAAAATCCGCAGCTTCTTCTGGGTCAGTCAGCATTTGATCGTGGGACAATATGCCCTCTGCGCCAACACCGTCTTCTTCGCCGGCTTGACCGGTTTCGAGCGAACCCAGGCAACCCAACTCGCCTTCGACCGATACGCCACAGGCGTGCGCCATATCAACCACTTTACGGGTTACATCAACATTGTAATCGTATTCAGCCGGTGTTTTGCCGTCTTCTAATAAAGAGCCGTCCATCATGACCGAGCTAAAACCCAGCTGCATAGAGCGCTGGCAAATAGCTGGGCTGGTGCCATGATCCTGATGCATAACCACTGGAATTTCAGGGAATTCTTCAATTGCCGCTAAAATCATATGACGCAGAAAAGGCGCGCCGGCGTATTTACGAGCGCCAGCAGATGCCTGCATGATAACGGGGCTATTGGTCTCGCGTGCCGCCTCCATAATGGCGCGGGTTTGCTCTAGGTTATTAACGTTAAATGCAGGAACGCCATAACCGTATTCGGCGGCGTGATCCAACATTTGACGTAAACTGATAAGTGCCATTGTGAGTTCCTTTTAAGATTTAATTTGTTTGCTAGATGCTGGACGGAAGACGGGAGATGCCAAGAACAGAGCGTCTTCCATCTCCCGTACCGCGTCTCCCTTAAACTTTTGCCCGCTCTTCTAAGATCGCTACCGCTGGCAATACTTTGCCTTCTACATATTCTAAAAACGCACCACCGCCGGTCGAGATATACGACACCTGATCGGCAATACCAAACTTATCAACAGCGGCTAGGGTATCACCACCGCCGGCAATGGAAAATGCGCTGGATTCGGCAATCGCGCGGGCAATATCTTCGGTACCATCGGCAAATTGATCGAACTCAAATACGCCGACCGGGCCATTCCATATAATAGTGCCCGCTTGTTTCAAAATTTCGGCAAGACAAGCTGATGACACGGGGCCAATATCAAAAATCATATCGTCGTCGCCGACATTTTCAACCGGGCGTAAGGTCGCAGGCTCGTTGGGATCGAATTTTTTACCGGTAATCACATCCGTCGGAATAGGAATGTGGCACTTTTCCATTAAAGCTTTTGCTTTAGGAATCAAGTCCTCTTCATACAGAGACTTACCCACGTTGTAGCCCGCCGCCGCAAGGAAGGTGTTAGCAATTCCACCGCCCACGACTAGTTGGTCTACTTTGTCTGATAGGGTTTCGAGCACTTCTAATTTAGTCGAGACCTTTGAACCGCCCACGATGGCGACAAAGGGACGCGCTGGATTCGCCAACGCGCGCTCTAGGTTATCTAATTCACTGGCAAGCAAAGGGCCAGCACAAGCAATCGGCGCGTATTTGGCTACACCGTGGGTTGACGCTTGCGCGCGGTGCGCGGTGCCAAAGGCGTCCATCACGAATACATCGCAAAGTGCGGCGTAGGCTTTAGATAAAGCCTCATCGTCTTTCTTCTCGCCAGCATTAAAGCGCACGTTTTCAAGCAGCGCGAGCTGGCCATTTTCTAGCGATACGCCATTCTGCCAGTCATCTAATAGCGCGACCGGTGCACCCAGTGCCTCACTTAAATAATCGGCAACGGGCTTGAGCGAGTATTGCGCATCAAACTCGCCTTCAGTCGGACGACCAAGATGAGACATAACAATCACTTTCGCGCCCGCTTCTATAGCCAGCTTTAACGTCGGCAAGGCCGCACGCAGGCGAGCATCTGAACTGACTTTACCATCTGCAATGGGGACATTCAGATCTTCTCGAATTAGCACGCGCTTGCCTGCTAAATCCAAATCCTGCATTTTAATTACTGCCATGTTCTATTCCCTGTTTATCCGAGCCAATTTTTAGATAAGCCATCTTGGCTTATGTAATTTAAAACGTAATTCGGTGCCATAATTCGCAACAACTGTCATGCAAGAATTGCGCTTACCGCAAGCAAGTTGCCTATTTCAGCCAGTGCGCGGTCACATCCAGCATCCGGTTTGCATAGCCCCATTCATTGTCGAACCAGGTAAATAAACTCACCAATTCGCCGGCCACGCGGGTCTGCCCCGCATCAACAATCGCCGAGCGTGGGTCGTGATTAAAATCACATGATGCCAGCGGTTCGTCGCTATACCCCAAAATGCCAGCCAACCTGCCATTTGCCGCCATCTTTAACGCCGCATTGACATCTTCGGCACTCACATCTGCGTTTAAGCTGACCGTCAATTCCATCGCCGACACATTGTGAGTTGGAATACGCACCGCACGTGCAGCAAAACGACCATCGAGCTCAGGGATAATACGCCCAATACCCGCCGCCAAACCGGTATCGACCGGAATCATCGATTGACCTGCCGCACGGGTCTTTCGCAAATCAGTATGATGATAAGCATCCAATACCGGCTGATCGTTCATTGCCGAATGGATAGTGGTAATACAACCAGAGCGCACTCCAAAAGCCTTATTCAATACATCGATAACCGGCACTATGCCGTTTGTCGTGCAAGACGCATTGGACGCAATGCGCTGCTCAGGATCAAGCTCCTGATGATTTAGGCCGTACACAATCGTCGGAATACCCGGCTCGCCAGGCTGAGACAACAAGACATGGCGAGCGCCGCGTTCAATATGCGCCTCTAAATCCGCATATCGACTAATAACACCAGAACATTCCAATACCACATCGACGTTGTGACGAGTCCAATCTACATTCGCCATATCGTCGTGGTGACTGACGGCGATCACATCGTCATTAATGACTAAGCTACCGTGACGATGCTCCACCGAGCCGGGGAAGCGGCCATGAGTACTGTCGTATCTTGTCAGGTGCGCAATGGTCGCCAAGTCTGCTGGTTCATTAATAGCGACAATTTGCATTTTTGCCCGCAAAGGCGATTCGTAAAGGGCGCGCAATACACAGCGCCCTATGCGGCCGTATCCGTTTATGGCCAGTCGTAACATCAGTCTAGGCAATCCTCTACGGCTTCAACAACCGCGTTAGTGGTGATACCAAAATATTCAAACAGGGCATCAGCCGGTGCAGACTCGCCGAAGCTGTCCATACCGATAATGCGACCATCCAAACCAACGTATTTGTACCAGTAATCGCGGTGGGCCGCTTCAACGGCAACGCGGGCCGGTACATTGCTAGGCAATACTGACTCGCGGTAATCACCGTCTTGGCTGTCGAACACGTCGGTGCTTGGCATGGATACAACGCGCACTTTTTTGCCTTTGCCACTCAAAACTTCTTGAGCTGCCATCGCCAGCTTCACTTCTGAGCCTGTAGCAATAATGATGGCCTCTGGCTCGCCGTCACAATCACTTAGGATATAAGCACCACGAGCAACATTAGCCAATTGCTCAGCATCGCGCTGCTGGTGCGGTAAGGCTTGGCGAGTAAAGATTAATGCACTTGGGCCATCTGTACGTTCTAAAGCCGCTTTCCACGCTACCGCAGATTCGGTCATGTCGCAGGGGCGCCACAAAGACATATTTGGGGTGCCGCGCAAGCTGGCGATTTGCTCGATGGGTTGGTGAGTTGGGCCGTCTTCGCCCAAACCAATAGAGTCATGGGTATAAATATGAATCACCCGCTGCCCCATGATCGCCGCCATACGCACCGCATTACGGGCGTACTCCATAAATACGAGGAAGGTTGAACCGTAGTTTATGAAGCCGCCGTGAAGCGCAATGCCGTTCATCATTGCCGACATGCCGAATTCACGAACACCGTAGTGCAGGTAATTACCGCTGGCGTCATCGGCATTGATCGCTTTAGCGCCCTTCCAAATAGTTAAGTTTGAACCCGCCAAATCGGCAGAACCACCCAATAGCTCTGGCAGCATGGCGCCATAGGCATCTAAGCAAAGTTGTGAAGCTTTACGGGTAGCAACGTCTTTAGATTCTGCTTGGCACTGTGCAATATAGGCATTGGCCTTGTCAGCGAAGTCGGCGGGTAAATCACCTGCTGCGCGGCGACCAAACTCTGCCGCCAACTCTGGGTATTTAGTCGCGTAGGCTTCAAAGGTTTCATCCCATGCCGCTTCTAGGGCTTTACCTTTGTCCTGCGCATTCCAGTCGTCGTAAATTTCTTCAGGGATTTCAAACGGCGCATGCGGCCAGCCCAAGGCTTCGCGAGTCAGTGCAATTTCTGCATCGCCCAGTGCCGCGCCGTGACTTTCTTCTTTGCCCTGCTTATTTGGTGAGCCTTTACCGATGATGGTTTTGCAGCAAATGAGCGTTGGCTTATCTGTTTCTGCGCGTGCGGCTTCGATGGCGCGAGCGATCTCGGCACTATTGTGGCCATCAACGGCGGGAATAACATGCCAGCCGTAAGCTTCAAAACGCGCTGGAGTATCGTCGGTGAACCAACCTTCTACTTCACCGTCAATTGAAATACCGTTGTCGTCGTAGAACGCGACCAGCTTGCCCAAGCCTAAAGTTCCAGCTAATGAGGACACTTCATGAGAAATCCCCTCCATCATGCAGCCATCGCCGAGGAAGGTGTAGGTATAGTGGTCAACAATATCGAAACCGTCACGGTTAAATTGCGCGGCCAGTACTTTTTCTGCCACCGCCATACCTACTGCATTGGCAAGACCTTGGCCCAACGGGCCAGTGGTGGTTTCTACGCCAGGGGTATAACCGTATTCAGGGTGGCCTGGCGTGCGGCTGTGCAATTGACGAAACTGCTGCAAGTCTTCAATAGCCAAATCGTAGCCCGTGAGATGCAGCAAAGAGTAAATCAGCATGGAGCCGTGACCATTAGAAAGTACAAAGCGGTCACGGTTAACCCAAGACGGGTTGTTTGGGTTGTGCTGTAAATAGTCGCGCCATAATACTTCTGCGATATCCGCCATCCCCATTGGAGCACCGGGGTGACCAGAATTGGCTTTCTGAACGGCATCCATACTGAGGGCGCGAATGGCGTTAGCTAGATCACTGCGAGAGGGCATCGGTGGCTCCTGAAATTTTAGCGGGCTGCAAAGAGGCGGTATTTTCCCCTACCGGCGGCCAGACAGCAAATAGCAGAACCGTAAAAATGGCCAATTTACTTGCGCGACTGGGCAGCTAAGGCGAAAATCATCGACTCAAGGAACAAATCAGGCTCAAAACCCCATGTTCAACAATATTTTGATGGTATGCATCGGTAACATTTGCCGCAGCCCGTCGGCCGAATACCTGCTCAAACACAAGCTTGCTCATAAACCCAATATCATCATTCACTCTGCTGGCCTCGGCGCATTGGTAGACAAACCAATAGACCCCAGCGCAGGGCAATTACTCACCGCCAAGGGTATCGACGCTGGCGATCACCGCGCCCGCCAACTCACCACCGAGATGCTGCTCAAAGCAGATTTAATTTTGGTAATGGAGCAGCGTCATATAAAAGGCGTCACCGACCTTGCCCAACAAGTCAGTGGCAAAACTTTTCTACTGGGAAAATGGTCACAAAATCAGCCTGTTCCAGATCCTTACCGCAAAAGCATGGAAGCCTTTGAGCATGTTTACGGTCAGATGGATCAGTTCACCAATGACTGGCTAAAGTATTTATAGCAAGGTAAGCGCAACCCCCCGTGATTCACCCATTTACTTGTGCCCGCTCAGACGATCTAAACATTAGCCACTTTATCGGCGCCAATCAGCGCCCGTCATACTCGGCCACGACCGAGTATCCAGGTGAACGTAGTGAATACCTTGGTTTGTAGCACTAGGTGCAAGTCTGAGCCGTGGTATATGGACGCAGCCCAAGAAATAGCACCAGCGCAGTCTTGCCGAAGGATGAGATGATGTTTAAACTACGTATAAACATCATCATTAGGAGGTAATCATGACTGACATCGTCCTTGACATCAAACACTGGGGCAACAATCTCGGCGTACGCTTACCCGCAGCCGTGGCACGGGCCGCACACCTACACGCCGACCAACGCGTCCGAATTACAGTAGAAGGCGAACGGGTTGTCATCACCCCCCTTCACGATGAACCCTTAACGCTAGAACAACGTTTAACCCGTTTCGACCCAGAGCGGCACGGCAGCGAAGTCATGCAGGCCGAGGACAATCTCGGTGCCGAAAAATGGTGAAACGCGCCACAGCTAAAGCTTGGGTGCCCGATCGCCAAGATGTCATCTGGATCGACTGCAACCCGCAACGCGGTCAAGAAATGCGGGACGTACACCCATTTTTAGTATTATCACCTAAGGCTTTCAATCAACGCACCTCACTCATCATTGGCCTGCCAATGACGACCGCCGACTACAATGCCGACAACCCCTTCGCCATTAATGTAGGCGTGGCCGGCGGACGCAAAGCTGGACAAACTAGCTATGTACTTTGTCATCAGCCCAAGTCGTTCGACTGGCGTGCACGTGGCGCGACCCCGCACCCAATAAAGCAAATCACGGATGTCCGTTTTGCAGAAGTTCTGGCCCTATTAAACCAAATCATCCAGCTGACATAAAAGACGTCTATTACAAATACCCCCACTACAATCGGCGCTAACCGCACGCTTATCCCACTCACAATCTCTGTATTTCTTCTCCACCTCGAATTCTCGCCAAAGAAATCTATATCAATATATTTTGATATAGATAAAAAGCCCTGCTACACTGCGCAGCATGAAAGCTGCCGCCCAAACCGAAACCAAAAGCACTGCGCTAGATACCGAGCTTCTGCAACTCTGCAAAGCGGGCGGGGACAGCCTGCGCTTACAGGTTTTGCGGGTACTAAGCCGCGACGCCTACTCGGTTCAAGAGCTGTGTCATATTCTGGACTGCCGCCAATCAGGCATGAGCCACCATTTAAAAACCCTTACCGTCGCAGGGCTTATTACCAAGCGCCGCGAAGGTAATAGCTTGTTTTATCGCCGCACGTATACGCCGAGCCATCCCGAACTGAGCACGCTTCACGACGCCATGCTTGCCAGTGCCGACTTAATTAGCTTGGCGATAGACCAGCAAGAGCGGCTAGAGCAGGTATACATAGAACGCGCTGAACGCTCGCGGGCATTTTTTGCCGAGCACGCCGGTGAGTTCGGTGAACAGCAAGAACAAATGGTCGCCTACGGTGTTTACGGGCAAAGCTGCTTGGAACTATTGCGTAGCAGCCAAGCACTTGGCGGCAAGCTGGCCATTGAAATCGGCCCCGGCGAAGGCGCCTTTTTAGCTGAATTGTCACCACACTATGAGAACGTTATTGGCGTGGATAACGCCGACGCCATGCTTAAGCGCGCCAATGAATTTATAAACCAACAAGCACTGAACAACGTATCGTTCATTCTTGGTGACAGCCGCGACAGCGGCCTGCAAGAAAACGCGGCAGACTGCGTCGTTTGCAATATGGTGCTCCATCATGTGCCATCGCCGGCGGATATTTTTAAAGATGCCGCCCGCCTACTGAAGCCCGGCGGCATATTTTGCGTCACCGATTTATGCCGTCACGATCAAAGCTGGGCAAGAGAAGCTTGCGGTGATTTGTGGCTGGGCTTTGAGCCCGACGACTTAACGGAGTGGGCACAGGCCAGCGGCCTGCAGGACGGCCCCGCTGCGTATTTAGCTCAATTAAATGGATTTCGCGTACAGGTTCGGCAATTTGTAAAACCGGATCATATTCAACTTCATCAATATAACAACGCCGCAACAGTTAATTAAACGTCGGCAATCACAGAGGACCCAGCAACATGTCTGACTACAGCATATTTACATCAGAGTCGGTGTCAGAAGGACATCCGGACAAAATGGCCGATCAGATTTCTGATGCCGTGCTCGACGCGATTATCGCCCGCGACAAACACGCTCGTGTAGCGGTAGAAACGCTGGTTAAAACCGGCATGGCCATCGTAGCTGGCGAAGTGACCACCTCTTGCTATGTAGACTTAGAAGATATTATTCGCGACGTTATCACCGGCATTGGCTACAACAGCTCAGACGTCGGCTTTGACGGTGCAAGTTGCGCGGTACTTAACGCGATTGGCAAACAGTCTGTCGATATCAACCAAGGTGTTGACCGCGCCAGGCCAGAAGACCAAGGCGCCGGCGACCAAGGTTTAATGTTTGGTTACGCCACCAACGAAACTCCATCGTTAATGCCAGCACCGCTGTTTTACTCTCACCGCCTTGTTGAGCGCCAAGCCTACCTGCGCAAAAACGGCGTGCTGCCGTGGTTGCGCCCAGACGCAAAAAGCCAAGTTACCCTGCGCTACGAAAATGGCGTACCGGTTGCCGTAGACGCAGTGGTATTGTCTACCCAGCACAACCCAGAAATTTCGCAGGCCGATTTGCAAGAAGCGGTACGTGAAGAAATTATTAAAAACGTATTACCGGCTGAGCTGCTACACGCGGGCACGAAATACCACATCAACCCCACCGGCAAGTTTGTTATCGGCGGCCCAGTTGGCGACTGCGGCTTAACTGGCCGTAAAATCATTGTAGACACCTACGGCGGCATGGCTCGTCACGGCGGCGGTGCTTTCTCTGGCAAAGACCCATCGAAGGTAGACCGCAGCGCGGCGTATGCGGGTCGTTATGTTGCCAAAAATATCGTGGCTGCGGGATTAGCTGATCGCTGCGAAATTCAAGTGTCTTACGCAATTGGTGTTGCGGAACCCACTTCAATTTCAATCAACACCTTCGGCACTGGCAAAGTGAGCGACGCGAAGTTAGTTGCTGCGGTACGCGAAGTCTTCGATCTGCGCCCCTACGGCATCACCAAGATGCTGGACTTGGCTCACCCCATGTACCAACCGACGGCGGCCTACGGCCACTTCGGTCGCGACCCTTACGAGTTGACCTATAACTTTAAGGAAAATGGCGAGCAGAAGTCTGAGACTGCGACCGCGTTTAGCTGGGAGAAGACGGATCGGGCGGAGGCGTTAAAGGCGGCGTTGTAGCGCGGGAGATGCTTGACGGGAGACGGTATACGCCAAAACCTAAAACCCACTCAAGAATATTAGGAGAGTTGCCATGGAACGGCGACATATACGAATGGATGTTTGGAAGGATGCTGTCGCACTGGTTCATCAAGTATATGAATTCAGCGCAGCGTTTCCGCAAGATGAACGATTCGGGCTTATCAGCCAGATGCGACGCTCGGCCATTAGTGTTCCAAGCAATATCGCAGAAGGCGCCGCCCGAGGATCAGATAAAGATTTTTTGCGCTTTTTATATATTGCGAGAGGTTCGCTAGCAGAACTAGAAACCCAAATAATCATAGCCATACAGTTAGGCTATATAAACGAACAAGAAAATTGGCAGCCAGCTCTTGAACGCGTTTTCGCGAAACTAGCTGCACTAATTAACCGACTTAGGGCGAGTATCGGCTGATACGCATTAGCGTCTCCCATCTCCCGTCCAGCATTTAGCTTACAGAGGAATACAACATGACAACATTCACCGATTACAAAGTCGCCGACATCAGCCTAGCCGCTTGGGGCCGCAAAGAACTCAACATCGCCGAAGGCGAAATGCCTGCGCTGATCGCCCTGCGCAATAAATACGGCGCAGAAAAGCCATTGGCTGGCGCTAAAATTCTTGGCTGCATTCACATGACGATTCAAACCGGCGTGTTGATTGAAACTTTAATCGAGCTAGGCGCAGAAGTGCGCTGGTCTTCATGTAACATTTTTTCTACCCAAGACCACGCTGCCGCTGCTATCGCCGCTGCAGGCATTCCGGTTTATGCATGGAAAGGTGAAACCGAAGAGGAATACGAATGGTGCTTAGAGCAAACCATTCTTAAAGATGGCCAGCCTTGGGAAGCTAACATGGTATTGGATGATGGCGGCGATCTAACTGGCCTGCTTCACCAAAAATACCCACAAATGATGGATCGCATTCACGGCATCACCGAAGAAACCACAACAGGTGTTCACCGCCTGCAAGAAATGCTGAACAAAGGTGAGCTGAAAGTGCCTGCGATCAACGTGAATGACTCGGTGACTAAATCTAAAAACGACAACAAATACGGCTGCCGTCACAGCTTGAACGATGCCATAAAACGCGGCACAGATCATTTGTTATCAGGTAAAAAAGCACTGGTTATCGGCTATGGCGACGTGGGCAAAGGTTCTGCACAATCGCTTCGCCAAGAAGGCATGATTGTTAAAATCACCGAAGTTGATCCAATCTGCGCCATGCAAGCCTGCATGGACGGCTATGAAGTGGTATCGCCTTTCAAAGACGGTATCAACGACGGCACCGAAGCCTGTATCAACACGCTAGTATTGGGCAACACCGACCTATTAGTTACCACCACCGGCAACGTCAACGTCTGTGATTCAAACATGCTAAAGAGTCTGAAAAATGGCTGCGTAGTATGCAACATCGGTCACTTCGACAACGAAATCGATACTGCCTTTATGCGTAAAAACTGGGAGTGGGAAGAAGTTAAACCACAGGTACACTTGGTTTACCGCAACAAAGCCGCCAACGATCATTTGATTCTACTTTCAGAAGGCCGCTTGGTTAACCTAGGCAACGCAACAGGCCACCCAAGCCGCATCATGGATGGCTCATTTGCCAACCAAGTACTTGCACAAATGTACTTATACGAGCGCCGCTTTGCTGACATCGATGCCCGTTTAAAAACAGACGCAATCACCGTAAAAGTACTGCCTAAGAAGCTAGACGAAGAAGTTGCTGCCGACATGGTTGCCGGATTTGGCGGTGTAATGACCAAGCTCAGTAAAACCCAGGCTGACTACATTGGCGTTAGCGTTGAAGGCCCGTTTAAGCCAGAGAGTTATAAGTACTAAGCGAGAGACGCTTTACTTTACGGGAGACGGAAAATGCTAGACCGACGTGGCTTTTGCGTCTACCGTCTCCCGTCCAGCATTAAGCTACACTGCAAAACACCACGGAACACATCATGGCAAACCGTTACAGCTTTGAATTCTTCCCGCCCAAAACCGAGGCCGGTCGCGAGAAGTTGAAAGACACCCGCAGTCAATTGGCTGCGCTTAATCCTGAATTTTTTTCTGTCACCTATGGCGCTGGCGGCTCAACCCGCGACAACACTCGCGGCATTGTACTGGAAACAAAAAAGGCAGGTCTCTCTGTCGCACCACATTTGTCATTTGGTGGCGATGAAGAGTCTGAGATTTTAGAATTATTGAATAGCTACAAAGATGCAGGCATAGACCGTATTGTTGCACTGCGCGGCGACATTCCCTCAGGCATGGGCGCAACCCGTTTGGTTTATGCTCGTGAACTTGTTGAGTTTATCCGCAAGCACACCGGCGACCACTTCCAACTAGAAGTTGCGGCCTATCCTGAGATTCATCCCGACGCAAAAACTTACGACGCGGATATTAGCTTCTTAAAAGATAAACTGGACGCTGGTGCGAACAGCGCCATCACCCAATACTTCTTTAGCGCAGATTCTTACTTCTACTTTTTAGAAGCCTGCGACAAAGCCGGTATCGACAAGCCGATTTACCCCGGCATCATGCCGATTACTAACTATAAAAATCTAGCGCGATTCTCCCGCAACTGCGGCGCAGAAATTCCACGCTGGTTAGCACAGAAGTTAGATGGCTATGGTGATGATCAAGAGAGCATTATTGAATTCGGCACCGAGTTTGTGACCGAGCTGTGCCATATTCTGATGGAAGGCGGCGCACCGGGTATTCATTTTTACAGTATGAATCAGGTCGAGCCGATTAAGAGTATTGCTGAAGCGGTTATGCAAGCGCACCCGTAATACCGACTGGGTCAATACTAAGCTATATCGGTGTTGATCAAGGTCGGCGGTAAATGGATCCCCGATTAAGTCGGGGATGACAAAATGAAACTCCCTTAAAAAGCCCCAGCCATACCCGTCCCCAACGCGTATCCAGATAAGCGCAGCGAATGCTTTTAGTGTTTACGACGCTCCGAGTAACTCGACGCCCGAGGTATGTGGATCCTCAATCGAGTTGCACTGCTGTCCGGAATAAATTAAAGGGAAATGGCTGGAGGGGTTGCAGAGCCTTTGCCTAGAGGGTAAACCTCTGAGTGCGAACTCAAAAACAAAGGCCTGCAACATGTATACAAATACCCG
>JAGPVP010000062.1 GCA_018066965.1 Zhongshania sp.
AGCGTCTAATCACACTTAATAATGCCACGTCTATCACTCCTCAATCCCCCGCAGTCGTCCTGCGGGCAAGTGTTACACGTGGGTCAAAATTCGATGCAAATATGGGGGCTTAATGGGTCAGTATTGGATGCAAATCAACAGACAGTAACCCCTCCTCATATAAGAAGCCTTATTCGGGCGAGTTTTCAGATTGGGTTCTTCTGACTTGGCACGCTGACGGTCGAATAAAGCACAACAACAAAATCGGAAGCGCAGACTCGATCACCGTCTGTATAGGCGTCTTACAATCAGACACTTTAAAACGATTCTCAGAATACCGCCCGATCCGGACTTCACCTGTGATCCGTTTCGATCAAGTGAATATGACGTTAGAAACTGAAAACAGTCGCTATTCACTTCAAGGCCAAGGGAGTTTGCGGCAAGTAACTCATCGTCGTCTAGAGGAAGTATTTTCCAAACTGACCCACAAAATTAGTGCCATTGCGCGAGAGTACCGAGAAAACAGAACCACACACTAACCCGATTTCTCACAAATACCCGAGCCCGGATCGCGCATGAATGGAAAACAAGGTCAATGTCAAAAACTAAAGATCAGTATCACTAGTGATCGCCACCACGAATTCGGCTGGGACTATCTCACTAGGGACACTCTACCCGTCGACGCAGACATCTACGTACTTGCTGGCGACATTGACGTGGGCACGAGGGCCCTTGAATGGGCAGCCTCACTTGGCAAGCCAGTTTTGTATGTGCCGGGAAATCATGAGTTTTACCGTGGAAACCTTGAACAGATCGAGTATGCGTTTCGGGAAGAATCCAAATCATACCCAAACGTAGACGTCTTACAAAACGACGTTGTCGTCATGGGCGACACACGCTTTCTCGGAACAGTACTGTGGACTGACTATGAGATCTACAACAATGCAGAGTATGGAATGACGATTGCAGAGCACTATCTAGCAGACCATCGCCTGATCACAACCGGCCTAGGCAAAAACTGCTGCTTCTTTTCGGCCAAGCTAGCCCAACAGAGACACATACGAAACCGAACCTGGCTTGAAATGGAATTGCAAAAGCAGTGGAGCGGGAAAACCGTCGTAATCACACATCATGCTCCGCACTCCTTGTCAGTAAACCAAAGATTTTCTGGAGACCCGCTGACCCCAGCCTTTGCTTCTGACTTGACTGAAATCCTATCAACTTACGACATCGACATATGGCTGCATGGCCACATGCATGACCCTGTGAATTATACGCTCTTCGACACCCGAGTTATTTGCAACCCTAGGGGCTATGAGGGTACTGATGAGACAAATAATTTCACCCCGAATTTGATCATCGAAATTTAAGTACTAGCACCAAGAATAAATACCAAAGAAAAGAGGAGTTTTTACTATGGAAGATTCAGAATTTCAAAAGCCATTCGGAGGGGAGATAAAATTCTGGTGCAGACACATTCTGACTGATCTTTTACCAGAAGAATTATTGAAAGAAAAACAAGCTGAAAACGCGAACTACAGCGCCGAAATATTTACAGGCCAAGTCATCAACGACGCGCTCAGGCGCTGGCGCCCTGGCGATGCAATGCAATCCTCGCCTATCGTAAATTTTGATGAAGAAACACTAATGGTAGAAACTGAGAACACTCTTTACCAACTTGTAGGGCCGGGAAGAATATCGCGTCTTCCGCCAAGGGCTTACTGGGAAGAGGTCGGCAAGACGATCATACTTCTTAGCGATGGACATAACCTAACCGTTGCAGGCGAGGACGATAGTATTTTAGTTTTTCCAGATCAACAGGATGAGGCTAAAAAATGACATGCATCATGATTGCTATCGAGGCCAACTTCCCCATACTTGGACTGTACTTGAAGTGGACTTCCCAAGCTTTACTAGACGTGAAATGTATCTGCACAGGGCTCAGGCAGCTCTAAGTAATTTTTAAATATATACTTGAATAACATACTTCAGTTTTTACAAAAACTTCTTCAAGATAAGTACAATCTTAATACCTGTACTGCAACCTAGATTGGTTATATTGGCTAATATCTCGTGGGTGCTGACGGTATACCAGCTGTTTAATCTCTACCTAGAACATCAGCTAAAAATGGACAGAATACTGGGGCTGTGATTCAGCATCTATCAAATGAACTTCAAGAGTGAAGCAAGGATTTGAATAGCCCATAAATTTTATTTTGAAATCTCAAACAAAAAAGCGAGCCGCTTCACGACAACTGCCGACAAAGAACTCGCTTCGCGCCTAAGCAGAGGCCATATAGATCAGTTCTTGCATCCATTCTTAGCACAGGTAATTCTTTCAGAACTCGAAACCCAGTGACTAGGGTGTTCACGAGTATCAAATCCGCAGCCGGTTGTTCCGCCTTTAGTGCCTTTATGAACTTCATTGGTAGGGGTGTGTTTAACTGCCATCTTAGCTTCCTCTATTACCATAGTGAAAATTTAGAATGAGGTACAACAGAACTTCCCCTCAACAATTACGATACCACCAAAGCACTGTTCATACAACCAGCTTGTTTTTTTATACAGTATCAATCTTTAAACTTTTAATCGACGAAGGTCTTTCAGGTACCATTGATGGAAGCCGCTCATCCCAGACTGCTGAGCAGGAGTAATGCACTCATAAATCACTTTGCTAGTACTCGTGCTTGCAGTTAATCCAGCCTCATATACAAACCTAGTTGCAATCGGGGGCTTCCTTGGCGTGGAGTCCCATGAATTATTTAACCAACGGTTTAAACCCTCATCTTCCGGAACGACTAGAGTCAGCTGCCGCTTAGCCCGGGTGATCCCTACATAAAATAGACGGCGCTCTTCTTGAATCTCATCTTCTGTTATCGGCTCATATTCGAGCTCGATTGCCTTGAAATCGTCCCTAAGTTTGCCACCGGGAAATTCTTCGTCTTCTAAACCGATCACTACAACATTATCCCACTCCATACCCTTTGAACCGTGCAGAGTTGATAGAACCAGTGGATCACTGCCCTCTGACGGCTGCTCGGTATACAATATGAGATCCAGAAAGGTACGCGCATCAATTTTGCTCGATGCAAGTAAATCCTCAATCCGAACAACGCCGCGCTTCTCATCATTTGATCGAGTACGTATAGCTGTTCCAGCACCAACGCCGTCAATGAGACCACTTAGCCTCAAATGCGCGAGCACTTCGGCTGCAGGTGTCTCTTCACGATCTTTATCACATAGGTTAATCAGAGCCCGCACAAGTTCTTTCTGTTCACTTGAAGCCGAAATAGATCCTTCAAGTACAGCCCACATATCTGCGTCACGAGCCATTATTCCATTTAATGCCTCATTAAATTTTCCCTTCTCAAATCTGAAATCAGCACCCCATAGAAAACCAAAGATCAATGCGCGCTTATCGGGATGACTTACCAATTCGTTCAGGTTACCGTACAAGCATAGCAACACACCTACGACCAAAACTCCTACCTCGCGCCTTTTTGCCAACGCTGACGACTTACCGTCAAGATAGCAATAGGGCACTCCAGCAAGACGTAGCGCAATTTCAGCTTCTGCGAGGCTAGCATTTGTGCGTGACAGGATAGCTATTGAACCATCAAATTCAGATATGCTTGGAAGTACCTTAGACAAACAATTATCGAAGCGCAGCGTAACCTCTGTTTTCGGTGTACTCGGATGGCTAACACAAAGCCTTTCCAATTTTGTAGAATTGCGTTTTATTACAGAATTGGCCATCAAAGAGAGTGTGTGACCAAAACGGAAAGTACAAGATAGATGAAAAACAGTTGTCTGCTTAAAATGCCGTTCGAATAGACCACCGATAAAATCCGGCCGAGCTCCACGCCACTCATAGATGCACTGATTAAGGTCTCCAACAGCCATCACTGATGTTTCTTCCGTAGCAAGAAATCGAATCATCTCGTGCTGTACCAAGTTTACATCTTGGTACTCATCAATAATGATATGGCGAAAGTTTTCTATGATCTGCTGCGTCGAACGTAATAACGAAGCCGATTCAATTAAGTACTCATCGAAAGTACGCAGCCGATTTTCTTCTAGAAGTTCACAATATCGAGTAAAAGCGCGAATATATTCAGGCTTTTCATCCGCAAATATGGGATCCGCCATCACATCTTGGGGTGAGACAGCCTTTGCACGGCACCGGCTTATAAACAGCTCTAAATCTTCTATGTCATTTATTGGAATGTACCCGGAACCCTGATCAAAGCCTGCCTGGTATGCCTCATTAATCAGGTTACTATACCGAGGGTCTTCTGGCCGCAAGAGTGTCTTTCTTTTAATTATCTTTTGCTTCTCGCCGCGACGCACGATTTCAAAAGCTAAGCTATGAAATGTACGAACCTCAGGAACGTCATCTGAATTTAAGGCTATTTTTAATTTATTCTTAAAACTCAACTGTGCAGATTTGTTGTACTGCAGGATTAGAATTGAGCGCCTATCTACTCCCGCTTTAACCAACCGTTCAACACGCTTTACAAGCGTAGTGGTCTTACCGCTACCTGGCACAGCCTTGATCAGAGCATGGCCATGTTCATGGCTTACTATTTTTGCTTGCTCCCATGTCAGACTCTTTTTTTTCATATTTCTTTCTCATAGCTCGCACATGTGCGTGCCTCCGTGTAAGCAATACGCTTACCTTTGCTTTGACACTCTAAATAGCCATATTCCCATCCGGAAGAATGCTTGCACATAAGACAGTTCGGAAAGTTTTCGTCAGGATCTACGTAACTCAAAAAGCGGCCCAACTTGTTCCGAAGATCAGACTGAGCTACCGACTTTGGCCATACATTTATCTGTGAATTCTCTGCTAAATCCACCTCTCTCAGCGGGATCACACGTTCGTTAAGTCGACCCGAATCGCTCAAACTCCACAAAGACATCTCGACACAGTCCATCGAAACAACATCACTGCAACTACTCATAACTTTAGGTTTAGGGTGGAAGTTATACGCTCGCAAGTACCAATCATCCATTGAGTAAGAGCCGCCGAGTATGATTTGAATGTCATCCACTGAATCAATCTTAAATTCCAAAATTGGAATACCGCTCTCAATCTTTTCAGGTGTGCACGGGTGCGAAACACACATTTCCACATAGCAAAGCCGCTCACTAGAATTGTCACTTAGCATCACATCTGGCGTCAATCCAGTTACTCTGTCGCGCTTTTCAAGTTCGGCCCGATTAAAAATCTTTGTCAAATCGTAGATCGCTGGTACAGCTTTCTGACACCTGTGTTTTTGATCGCTAAAAATCTTCAGGCGCTTGTCGCCACAAGTAATCTTTCGCTCAAGTACCAGCTTGATGGGGGTTCCACTACTTATTGCCTCTATATAGCAATGATAAAACGCTATTTTGGCGCACTTGTGGAGATAACTTTCAAAAGCACAGGAATGATCAGCATGACGGAAGTGCTGCGCGTTTACTTCCCCTAAAACCGGAGTAAGAGGTTTTTTACACCCCGGGCAGATATATAGCGCTGTACGTTTAGCGACACTTATATGAGCGAGGGCGCCCTTTTCGTCTAGGGCGTATGCGTACTGTACCAAACTGTCTTGAGCCATCCTGGACACGAACCTCCATCACAACTAATCTGGCCAGGGATAACTGTCATCCTCCACCAATACGTCTTTAAGCACTTCCAGCTGCCTTACTATTTCCAAGTCCTGCTCATTGTGACGCTGCACTATGAACAACTCCGGAAGCGTAAACTCTTCATTGGCCCATTTAAGCCAGTCGTTAAACTCCTCACCTAAATTAGGGTGTTTCTGAGCGCCTAATGACGTGAGAAAATCTACCATACTTCGGTTTGTTTGTACTTCATCCTTCATCGCAAGGAAGTTACGACGCCTTTGATCGGCATAATCTGCTATTAGTTTTTCACGTACAACTTCACGTCGTTGAAGTTGATAGCTACGCCGCCGCTCCCGAAATTCGGCGCTCTTAACGAAGGATAAGTCACGGCATTTTATTAACTTTTGAACAACCAAATGCAATTGCTGCTCTAGGAGCAATGACTTTGTATCACTGACCGTTTGAGACGCTCCCCAAGTTCCCTCGTACAAAATTGACAATTCACCGGTCGGTAAGAAGTCAAATTCTGGGCCGTACCTATCACGTCTTTCTTTCAAAGGTATTGCCCGCCGAGTAACCCTCTCCTTAATAGTGACATCAATAGATATCGAGTTCATCTCCAATGCAAACGCTGCATTTCCCGAAAGCTTTTTTTGTGGCTTGATATTGAAATCCAGAAGCGGCGCAAGTTGATAGAGCCAGTCTGACAGCAAGTATGCTCGCCGAAGCGCAGCCTTAGTGACCAAAACCCGTCGCGGGACATCCTGCCGCAATCTCAAAAAGCCATAGCGATCAGGGTAACCTTTCTCCATAGCCTGCAGACACACCTTCGAACCATTAGAAAGTCGAGTACTAACGCCTTTCTCAAGCAGCGCAGAAACCGCCTTTGGGAACTCGTATACATCATTCGTAGCGACCGTTACTTCGGCTGTGGGCGAATTTATCACAATGATTTTTTCAGCTATGCCATGGTTGATAGCTGAGACTTCTCCCTTTCGGTGTTGTCGTTGCCAATAACCCTGAGGGGGACGAGGAATCTTGTGTTTAACGCAGATTTTTCGCACAGCCACATCGGATACACGTAATTTCTCAGCTACCGAAGTCATCGGCATCGACCAAACTAAATTGTGCAACTCTTTGACTGTAATGCGCATAACCATACCCAGTATTAATCCAACATCCTCATATTCTAGGTTGAAATTATTACTTTGATCATTGTGCCTATAAAACAATGCCGACGAACCACTTCTAGACCCTCATTCAAATACAATTTTAATGACGATCGCAAAATTCATATATTCTAGTGAAAGTACGCGAAAATGCTTCTTGGCTACCGAAGTCAACGCTAGCTGCAACCTGTTTTACGCCGTATCGAGCAGGGTGAGGATGACTATACCCCGACGCAAATCACCAGGGAGTCAAGTACGCTAAGCATTCAAGAAGAAGCCAATAGCGTCGCCGTCGATTAAAAATTCAGGGCCGACTACGGCCAAGAAGTTGGCTCAGATATATGACGAAATCTATGACCAAAACGATTCTGGCGGGCCGCAAAGGTGGCTTACACAATATTTTAGGGCCATAAAGGAATAGTAAGTACTTACAAATTAAACTCGAAAGATGGTTAGTCCAGTCTCTAAGTTTTCACCTCACTACAAGCCCCGAAATACGGGAAATCCAGTCCAGCCTCTAAGTGCTTCTGATGGTCACATCAGAGACTGCATACTTACTCAAAGCCTAAATATAACTAAATTAAAAATCGAAGCAAGACACAAGGAAAAGAGAAGTGTCAGAAAAACCGATAATAAGATGGGCTGGCAGTAAACGGAAGCTACTGCCAACATTACTAGAACATTTACCAGCTGAATACGAAAGGTATGTCGAGCCATTTTGCGGATCAGCATGCCTTTTTTTCGCACAGAACCAGAAAAGGGCTCTCTTATCAGATTTTAACGGAGAGCTAACCAACGCCCTCCTCCTTATAAAGAGAACCAAGAACTTACACGAATCATTAATAAATATCCCCCCGACTAAAGAAGAATACTATCGACAACGCTCAATCAATCCTGAAGACCTTAGCACCCGTGAACGCGCAATCAGATTTTTATATTTAAATCGATATTGTTTTAACGGTGTTTACCGAACAAATATGTCTGGACAATTTAATGTCCCGCGAGGAACTAAGACCGGAGATTTCCCTGCCAACGAAGTATTCGAAAATGCTCGAAAAAAACTTAGACAGGCAACAATCAAAACCTCTGATTACACAGAGACACTGGCATCACTATGCAGTGGCGATTTTGTATATATTGACCCACCTTACTCAAAATCTGGGACCTTTACCGGTGAATACGGTGTAAATAGCTTTACGAGCAACAAACTAAACGACTTAATTGATCAACTTCACGACCTAAACTCCAAGGGAGTCAAATTTCTATTTTCATATAGGCTTTGCGAAGAGACAACAACGAAGCTATCAAAGCACTATCATGTAGAAAACCTAAAAGTAAAAAGGCATATCTCCGGATTCAAGAAATCTTGGGACATCGCCGATGAAATACTAGTTAAAAATTATGGATGATAAACTAAATTTACTGATCGTATCGGACATACACGCAATCGCGAGCAACGAGTCCAGCAAGGAGTCTCATCTTTTATTCGAGAACGGACAAAGCGAATTTGGCAATCGTTTCATTGAATTCACCAAAAATCTCGACAGAAAAATAGATGCACTGGTCTGCCCTGGCGACATATCAACAGCAGGCTCGAAAGACAGCTTTTCCCTTGGCTGGACTTTTTTGAATACTATTAAAAACGAGTTATCAATCCCCGAGATTCTATGCACACCAGGAAATCATGACCACCAATCCAGACCTAATGACAACAACTACAACCCAAAAGAATGGATGCAATACATAACACCAACATTCCCTTTAGAACAGTTCCACCTCAATACATTTTTCTGGAGCTGGAACTGGTGCCACTACGAAAGTTCGAGTGACAAATACAATGTAATCTTAGTCAACACTAGCGCATCACACGGCTTTTCTGAAGAGCACAAACATGGGCGTATACCTAAGGTCGCAGTAAAAAGGATTAAAGAATATATCCAGTCAGACAAGTTCAAAAGTAAACCAATAAACATACTACTCTGCCATCATCATCCGGCAAAAATGGAACACGTTGACGATGACGACGATTATGAGGAAATGTTAGGTGGGGGACTACTTGTCAAAGAGATCAGCGAATGCAGAAAAGGCCCTTGGATAATAATTCATGGCCACAAGCATTTTGCCGACATAACATATGCCAGCGCATCTTCTCTACCGCCTCCGATTATATTTTCAGCTGGCAGCCTTGCCGCAAAGTTATACGAAAAAATCGAGGACCGAACTTCCAATCAGTTTTACATCGTAGAGATTGACCTAAAAAAATCGCTCGCTACTGGAAAAGCCGTCGGTACATTTGAAGCATACGAAGCTCTGCCAGGGGGCCGGTGGGACAAATCAAGATCAACCAACCTCCCGCAATCAGGGGGGTTCGGGAGCGAGAAAAACCCAGGTCAAGTTGCAGATGAAATCTCTAGGCTAATAGACAAAGATGTCCCATTTGTGGAGAGAAACGAGCTCAAGCAATACGACCAATACCTTAATCATTTTACGCCATCAGAAACCAATCGGCTTTGCGGCCTCCTCGAAGACAAGGGCCTCAGCGTAATACGAGAAAAAAATAATATAATTCAAGTTGGAATAAACAATGTCTAAACGAGCTCCATCAATCTATGAATCATTTAATGCGCGCACACTATCCAACGACGCATTATGTGAAACCTTTATTGTGAGTGAGCACTTTCGAAATCTCGCCTCCCCAAACCATACTATCGTAGTCGGACCTCGAGGCAGCGGAAAGACAACGCTAATGCGAATGCTACAAGTAGAAACTCTTAAAATATGGGAAGATCAGGAGTCAGAAGAATTCAGAAAAAAGATCTCATTTTCTGGGGTGTTCATACCAACAGATCGATTATGGAAAAATCAATCTGACAAACTAAGCGGCAGCAACATTATCGCTGATCATGAGGCAAAGTCTCTGGTCATAGCGTCATTTACTTATCATATTTTAGAAAGACTAACTCAAACGCTAATATCTAGAACGAAAAGCGGAGACGGATCCTTTAAATCAATTTCACTGAACAAATCTAATGAAGCGCAACTCACACTTGAACTAGCTAAAACATGGAAATTAAAACCAAATATTTCGTCACTATTAAGTCTCTCGTCAGCCATAACTCAAAAGAAAAAAGAAATATCAGACTATATTTCATGCGTACTGAGTAATACTGTTAAAATCCATTCACACCCTGAAAGGGTTGAAGGAGATATTATCTCAACCATCGGCGCCAGTATTTCATTGATAAACAATTATATAAGCGAAGCCGATGGAAAATGGTGTTTCTTATTCGACGAGCTCGAACTAGCACCAGAGGAGATAATACAACCTCTTGTCGATTCTATGCGAGGAGGCCCTGAAAACATTATCCTAAAGCTTTCGCTCTCGCCGTATCACAGAGAGCTAATAGTAACCAACTCCCCCCTAAGCTCGATGAAGAACCAAGATATATCTTTCATTTGCCTTACAGGCAGCTCAGTTCAGGACGGCCTTGAATTTTCGAGAAAGCTCTGCGGAAATATATTTTCCAAAAATGGTCTAGAAAAGGATATTGAAGAATACTTTGAGCAACCAAAAGAACTTTCAGAAGAAGCGGTATTCTCTGAGCTTGCAAGCAAAGACCTTGACTTCAAAGCTTATCTACACAAGAACAAAATTGAGATAGAGAAAATTAAGTTATACAAAGAAGAAGACAAAAGGCCGACGATACGGAAAGTAAAATTTATTGCAAACCTACGAAACTATTATTTAAAAGCTAATCAACGAGCTAGCAGGAAGCAAGCCCCTAGCTACTACGCTGGATTTAATGAGATCTGCAAAGCATTAGAATACAACCCAAGAATGCTCATTGGAGTAATGAACAAAATATCCAAAAAAGCCTCAAACGAAAGAAAAATCACGATTAGCGCACAACTAACTGCGCTTTCTGAAATGCATAACTCTTACCAAGATCTACTTCAAACTATTGCAATTGACTCACAAGGCAATGAACTAAGAAGCATTTACGATTTAGTAGAAGCGATTGGCAAAGAACTTAGCAAAGACATAAGCGGAGAAAAATTCATAGCCGAACCGAAAGGCGTTATCACATTTAGAACAAAAATCAGTGGCAATTATGTCGAAGCCATAGGATTCGCCCTAAACTCCGGAGCGTTAATAATAGAGAACGACAAAGACGAATCACTATTTAACAAGAATAAAATGAGTACTGCCGAGTGTAGACTTTCATACATTTTTTCACACAAATTTGGAATCTTAACAAATAAAGGCAGGAAGGTAGAGCTCGGGCGACTACTTGGTGGCGAACAAAAAAGCGCAAACTATCTAAGGCCGGTAGACCCACTGCTAACCCCACCGCAAATGGATTTACTATGAAGTTGCTTAAAGAATTTCATGATGGAAATTTTGACTTAGCAATTTACGGGGTTGGTTTTGAAGAAAGAGCCACACATTGCGCAAAAATTTATCTGCAGAAAAAAGTGAAGTCTATCGCCATTGGCTACGATATAAACACAGATAAATTTAACTACCAAAAAAATAAATCTTTTTTTACAGCGAATGGTGCTGAAGTTTACGAGGGAAGCGATATATCCTGCGTAAATTATTTGGATAAATTCTTATCAACCTTAGATCGCGGACAACCTAAAAATATTTTACTAGACATAACAGTGATGAGCAGACATAGACTTGCAGGTTTAATCTTCAAACTACTGGATATCCTACCTCCAAAATCTAAAATCAGCATAACTTATTCGCTGTCGAAGTTTGTAGAACCACCTCCGGGTAACACACCCATCAGGAGTCTTGGCGAAATACTCCCCCAACTTACCGGCGCCCTAGGTGATTTATCACTACCTTCAGCTGTAATTTTTGGTCTAGGTTACGAAAAAGGGAAAGCTTCGGGAGTACTTAATTTTTTAGACCCTAGTGATGCATACATTTTTATACCTTCCAGCCCTGTGAAAAAATTTAGAAAACTAGTCGTAAAAAATAATAGCGATCTGTTTGACAATATCCCTAGCGACAATATCTTCGACTATGATGTATGTGACCCATACTCGACTTACCTAACACTTAGATCACTTGTACTATCAATAAAAAGCCATTGTCGGCCCTTGCTAATTCCACTAGGCCCGAAGATTCTTGCGTCATTGTGTGTAATCCTAGGCAAGGAGCTATATCCAACATTACCAGTGTGGAGAGTTTCTTCAGACTTTGAAGAAACTCCAATTAACCGTGTAGCTAGCGGAATTAAAATTGAATACACCATTGAAGTATAAGCATTTAATACTAAGCAAGGGTTTTCATATCTAAATGATCAACGGCGAGTAACACTTTCGCTTCTAAATTTAAAGCTATTCAGGGTCAGAGTAAAAACTCGCAACAACACACCGCAAAAAGCAAGCTGCAACGAAGGACTTATACGTCTCCACCACCGCCTTTAGCCGGCTTCCGCGAGGCGGGAATAATAAAACCCACCTCTAGCCCAAAAGGCCTAGCAATTTTCTTCAGGGTTTCCAGTGTTGGATTGCCCTTGTCTCGCTCTACTTCCATTAACGCCCTTGGCGCAATATGCAGCACATTTTTGGCATAGTCTTCTTGGGTCATGCCAACAATTTTTCGCATTTTGCGAGCCGCTTGGCCAAGGCTGAGCTCGCCGTCAGCGAGCTGCCGCTGTAACTCCAGTTTTTTCTCGGTTGGATTATTGGGGCGCTTCATAAAATCACCTCTAGATTTAGAAGAGCAGAGGCCTCTCTTTCGATGGCATGTTTGCGTTGTGTTATGACCGTTGGGTCAACGGCCTCCCGCGCCATGATCTCAGTCAGTGTTGTTAAGCTGAGACCAAAGTCCTTAAGTTCAGTAATGAGCGCCTTTTTATTGATAATTGCCGGCATGGCATCAATCACTTTTTCCCAAATTGGAATACCGCCCTTTTCCTGATCACCCTCCCATCGGCTTACTCGGGCAATGCCTTCAGGGTCCAAATACATCGGCGCAAAATCGAATAAGGGGGTCAGCTCAACGCGGCCATCCTCATGACGAAATACCGCCGTATTCCGGCCATGGTTATCTTTGTTACCGAGGGCAATGTTCAAGGAATCGCGCTTTAAGTATTCCGTCACTTCGCGCTGCGGGTCAGTGGTATGAGCGATCAAAGCGTTGAGCAGCACGTTGTGCGAAGGTGAGCCTCCCGCTTCCCCACCGTAGCGACAAATCTCTGTCAAGGACAATAGACTCTCCATACCGATACGTTGAAGCCCTTGTGCCGTGCGAGGACGGTCAAAGCGTGGAATCAACAGGGTATTTCTTGTCCATTGCAGTTCGCCATGCACCCGAATACCAACTGCTTTGGCCAACTTCATATAGGTGGCCTCTAAACGCAACACCTGCCGGTCACTGTCGGTTTTTCCGCGCGGAAACTTAATTAGCCACGACGAGGCTATGGCCGCATCAGGCAGTGCACCCTCTGCATGCCAACGACCGGCTTCATCAAGCACCATAAGGAATTTGGGGGCAACGCCCGCCACATCTGAGGCACCAGAGGTGTGGGCACCGTTTTGGTAAGCGTATTCAATAAAATGTTCTTGGCGCTCACAAATTTCATCTAGGGTGAACCCAGGATGGTCAGTCATTGCAACTGCGATACCATCTGGTCCGGGCGCCTGCATATTGGGGTCGCGAGCCATCGCCGCTTCGCGAATACGCAGATTACCTGGCGGCGAGCCGGCGCCATGCAGAAGTAACTCCAGGTCAGCATGGTGGCCATCGCTTATACCCAGGCGCTTTACCCAGTGATCTCGCCCCGCTCCGCTGGGGAGAAGATCCAAGAGAAATGCTGGCCAACTGGCTATGTCTCGAATCAATAGCTCAACAGGATAATTACAACCCAACCCTGCTGGCTTTTGAGTATTCTCCTGAATATGGGCAATCGCATAGTCATCGTCATACTGCAGGCGAGACGAGTCGAGGTGACTATGGCCAGCAACAGAGATGGTAGCGGCTTCCAGCCATTCGCCGTCACGATAAATTTCAATGGTTACTGTATCCACAAAAAGCCCTTAAGCAATAAACAAGTCATTAAAACAGCTAATAAATAGTAATCTGTCAATAAAACTAGATATTAAGATAGCCAAAACTAAAATCACGACGCTCCCGACGTATTGCTATTACTTTCCAGTAAACCGCATATAGGCTTTGCAGATAATTTAGCCATTGAAGCAGCTAATAAATAAGAAATCGACAAGAAAGTAGCTACTTTAATAGCCAATAATAAATGATCACCTTGCCACTAACAAGCATTGCGCGTAACGACACTACATTTGGACTTTTTAGGGATAGATTGATATTTGGGTATCAGAAGCAGCATCGACACGGGGCAATCGACACGGGACAGGCACTCTCAATTGCAGATTGTTGCTGCAATGAATCTATTGTCAACGCGACCCCACTTCCTAGAACCATCATCCCTGCAGCTTCATTAAAAGAGGCCTCACATAACAAATTTCCGACATTGCCTAGCTCTCCGATAACGGATAAATATTCAAAAGTAGTATTAAGCTTTAGTCACTTTCCGCAACCAAAATTAATAATTTAGTGATACTGCTGCGCTCAGTAACGTAGGCGCGGCAAACGCATATACAACCCAAGTTTTCATAACGATAGCAGCTACATCACTCATCGATAACGAACTATCGTTTCGTCCCTCCTCCATTCAGATGATCACTAACGCAGCCATAGCGATTATTCTGCACGTAGTTTATTTATTAAATCGCAGACCATTGAAACCTTGGCGCTGTTTACCACGACGCTAATATCAATCACTACAAAATATAAAAACAACGAGCGACACTATGCCAACCTCACCATCCGCGTTTAGCCCTCTAACTGTCGGCCCGATAACGTTAGCTAACCGCTTCATCAAATCTGGCGCCAATGAAAATATGTATTGCAAGGGCTTCCCCACTAAAGCCTTGCTCAAACACCACAGCGAGCTTGCAGCAGGTGGCGTGGCTTTGACGACATTGGCTTACGCTGCGGTAGCCAAAATTGGACGCACTCTGCCCGATCAGCTCTGGTTGCGCGATGAGGTGATGACTGACCTAAAAGCAGTCACTGACGCAATTCATGCCGAGGGCGGTAAGGCATCTTTGCAAATCACCCACGGCGGCTCTTTTGTCACCAGTATCTGGATTCCTCGGCCCACCATCAGCGCCTCCAGCGGCTTGAATGTCGCGGGTATATTCCACGGCAATATCTGGCAACGCGCCATGAATGAAGACGACATGAGCCGAGTGATCAGTGAATTTACAGAAGGCGCTAAATTTGCAGAACGCGCTGGTTTTGATGCAGTAGAAATACACATGGGCCACGGCTACCTGCTGAATCAGTTTATTTCGCCATTAAGTAATAAGCGCAAGGACGAGTACGGTGGCAGCGCCGCAAATCGCGTGCGCTTTCCAGCTCGCGTGCTGGCAGCGGTAAAACAGGCCGTAGGTAATAAACTTGCCGTCATCGCTAAAATCAATGTCGCCGATGGCATACGGCGCGGAGCCACCGCCGACGATGCGACCGTCACGGCGAAAGCACTTGAAGATGCCGGAGCTGATCTATTGGTGCTTTCCGGCGGTCGCAATGTGGAATCCACTTGGTTTATGTTCGGCAGCCCAATGAATCAGGAAGCCTTTGCAAAGGTATTTAAGCACAGTCCTTTGCAGCGCCTTTTAATGAAAGCCGCTGCGATGGGAACACCCAAAGGCCTAAAATTCAAAGAGATGTATTTTCGGGATTACTCACTGAAAGTTAGAGAAGCAGTAAAAATGCCTCTCGCATATCTTGGCGGTATTAAAAGCATGGCGAATATCGAACAAGCAATGGCAGATGGTTTTGATGCTGTCGTCATGGCAAGGGTTCTGCTGCACGATTCTGCGTTGGTAAACAAATTAAAAAACGGTGAGGTCTCTGCCTCTGAATGCACAAACTGCAATGCCTGTATTCCACAAATCTACAACGAGGCCGGCACCTACTGTGTATTGAACACACCCAATGACCCAGCACTGAATAAAATTCGCGCCGCTGAGTAGCTTCCTCGCACTAAATCATAAAAATAAATGACATCAAAGTCATTGATTTGGAAATTTCGGGGACAGTCTGCTTAGTTCCGGCTTCTCACGGCCTGATACTTATCGCAATATACAATCCCTACATTTGGAACAATAAGGGCGACAGCAGGTAACTGCCCGTACTGAAGTTATATTCCTTAGCTACCTCACCTTTTGACTTTTTTACTCCTCTTTCACTTAAACCAGACCAAGAGTCTCAACCGAAGCGATAACATCATTGAGCCCAGCGTGGCAATCAACGCTCCCCAGATATTCCGTCGATGCACCCCCTCACAATCCGAAAGCATCAAATTAATTCTCAGGCAATGTCCACAGCTCAAGCACACCATCTTCTGAAACCCACAACACAGTGAACAGATTGTTTAACTCAGCGGCATTAACTTCATAGGGCCTAGGACGATAATAAACGGGGCGTAGATTGGTATCTCCATTAACACGAAGGGGCTCAGATGCATTAGCCAAGTCAGATGGCGCCTCTACACCATAGACACCGTCAAACTTACTGTACGTAGTAACTGACCAGAAAAAACGGTAACGCCCTTGATGATAGGAGACCTTAAGAAACTCCTTTACCAGCTCATGATCATCTATAACGATACGAGGAACAACCTCCATGCCCAGATCGCTGGAATCTCCCTCTTTCAGCGCACCCGATGCCAGTACTTTCTTTGCATAGATCGCAGACTCACCCTCGCCTACCGAACCTTCAACCAGAGCCCCCTCGACCCAACTCACCAAATAATCTTGTCCGTCGTACGCAAGTTGAATATAGCGAGGCGTGTCGCCAATGTCGTCACGGATTTTGACTTCTGCCGCCGTTAACGGCACACCATTCTTATCCAGTGCCCGCCCAACTATCGGCCGATCAATTCCATCAGCCGCACCATGAAAAAAGTGCGTACTCCAGACCACTAAATATCCATCGGCGCCGCCAAGAACGTGCGGCGTAATAAGCCGATTGCGAGAATCAAAATATTCCTCCGGTGAGTCAGAGATCAACAGCCGGTCTGAAACAGATCCATCCGAATAGATTTTGGCACCCCAAATTTCATGAGTAAACTTGCCATCAGCATATGACGACTCTACCCACACGGAGAAAGCGCCGCCGCTTCCATACGTCAAATCCGACCTTTCCGGAACCGCGTTCACACCGGTACGAGAAATATGGATGGGCTCGCCATCCAAAATCGAACCATCAGCAGAAATACGACGTCCTACCAGCCGATAATCAGTGGTGTACGTTAATAAATATTGCTCACCATCAAAAGCAAGGTGGTAATTCAAGCTATCGCAGTTGTTGAATTCATCTGTATCGATCTCAAACTCCGACATTACGCGCTTATCGTTTCTGTATATCACGCCAACCAAACGCCAGATTCTCTCGCTAGAGGTGCTTGGCGGCCGGCATGAAATAACCAGCAAATTATCGCCGTCGCTCGCGACTTCAGGGCGCCCAGGTTGTGACAAATCAGAACTGAGCGCGAGGTCACGCACAACGAATTGCCCAAATCTCATTTGCTGGGAAAGGTGTCTGACTACCTCTTGGTTCTTTGGAAATTTCTTTCGCTCCGCCACGTAAAGCGTGCCCACCACCTCATCATCTAGGAGAACGGACGTTTGCATAAACCGGAACTTCAAGCCACTTATCCCTTCGATTTCTGCGTCAAAGATCAACTCCCAACCATCGAACCCGTCAATGCTAATGGGGCGACTTGATACTTCAACAATATTTTTTAAACCCTCATCCTCACCTGCCACCTCTTCGTCCGAGATCGGAAAACGAAACAGGATTACCGTCTCTGCAAATCGATCACTAGCATCTTCTTGCGGCTCGTAAAAGACAGCTACCAAATCGGGGTCAGAGGTGTCTACGTCCCATCCAGATGGGTATATTGCAGACACCTTGGATGACAGGCCCTGATAGGAGGAAAAGCTGGTTTCTTCAGGTGAAATAGGAACGATTTCGTCAGTATTACCGCCACCTCCTGAGCCGCCACCACATGCCTCGAGCAAACTTACTACTAACAGGAAGAATATCCTTTTCATATCATACTTCTCATTCCATTGACGTTATGGTTTCTTTTGAAGAATAGAGTTCTAGCCTAGCGCATAATACCGAGAAATAACATTTTTTATAAAATTTGAAATCGACATTATATTTTCAATATGACAAGGAGATCCTAGGGACGCTCAACTTATTTGCGGCGCTTCCATAAGTAAAGAGAAGCCATTCAGAGAATTGTCGCCACAAGCAAATAACGTCGCAACGCAAATCTCTGCTACGCTAGTTTTCTGAAACCACATTCCGCAAAATTTATTCAATATTGGCTTCCCTACTAACAGATCTATAATAATGAGCGTATTGCTAAAACAATGACAGACACCATCACCTCGGCGCTATTAAACAACCCGCAGTATGCGCTCGCCATTGTGTTTCTAAACGCGCTCTGCGAAGCCACTGTCCTAGTGGGGCTGTTTGTTCCCGGTGCGGTGCTCGTGGTCGTCACCACCTTTATTTACTCACAAGGTATCGCGACTATCCCAGAGATTATGTCAGCCGCGTTTTTGGGCGCCTTACTTGCGGACAATACCGGCTATCATCTGGGAAAGTTCGCCGGCCCAAGGTTTCACGAGTCACGCTTTGCGCTACGTTACGCGTCAAAATTGCACAAAGCAGAGAATCTAATACAGCGCTATGGCTGGGGAGCAATACTGATTGGGCGCTTGTTAACGGCCATCCGCAGTATTGTTCCGCTGCTAACTGGCATCAGCGGCTTTTCAGCTTGGCGGTATTTAATCTTTGATATTATTGCCTGCGCCATTTGGGCAGCGGGGCTTGGCTTAATTATCACGGGAGTTGATAGCGTGATCGGCTGAGGTAGACGCCACACACTGCCGCGGACATATAACTAAACCAATTGATTTAGTCACCGGCGGGGTAACTGAAAACGAATGCCTAAGGGGCTGTTTCGCTACATGCTCTGCATCAACGCCGGGCGCCATCACTACACTCAGAGTTAGACGCCGACTAGGCTGATGATTAAATCGCTTTCGCTGGAATAGTAGCTCGGCCGTAGGCGACCAAGCCGCCGCCAAACAAATACATCGTCAGCCCATATACCATTGACGGAATAGCCATTTCCTGTGAGCCCAGAATGGTTGTGGCGACAAGAATACCGATGGTGCTATTTTTTATACCCAGCTCCACCGCAATAGCCAATTGATCTGCTTTCGCCAAACCGGTAAGGCGGCCAAGACATAAGCCGGCGGCAACTCCTAAGGCGTTAAGAAGCAAGCAAGCTGGCCCAGCTTGAATCAAGAGACTAACAAGGTGGTCGCGTAAACCGTAAGAAATGATCACAACTAAAACCACCAGAACCACTGCGCCAAATCCATTAATTGGCTTTTCAGCCCGGCGGGCAAATTCTGGCGCCTTGGCCCGAATAAGCATGCCAATACCTGTTGGCAGTAACACGATAATCACCAACATGGCGATAGTATCGATCACGGGCATGGTGACATTGGCAGACTGACCTAACTGCCAACTCAACGCCAGATTCACCAATAGCGGCAAGGTCATGATGGTCGCGATACTGGCGATGGCGGTAACAACAATAGAGAGCGCCACATTACCTCTAGCCAAATAGGTAATAACATTCGACGTTGCACCACCGGGGCAGGCCGCTAAGATCACCAAACCTACGGCTATCGCGGGGGATAAATCTAAGCCCCATACCAGTAAAAACCCGAACGAAGGTATGAGTAAAAGTTGCCCGATGCTACCGGCTATGGAGGCTCGTGGATGCTTTGCTTCTTTTACAAAATCACCGGCAGTTAAACCAAGCCCCATACCTATCATGATGATAAAAAGGGAAACCGGTAGACCGATACTAATAAACACACTTTGCCCCATCGTTTTGACCTTATTGTTTTATTGAAACTATCTGGAACGGTAGTGTAGGTTGAAACGGATATTTTATCTGTGACAACCGTATTTTTTTGTTCGAGTTTTAGGCTTATTTATTAAGCAAGTTCGCTGGCAGTTATCCAGCTCTGTAAGTTAAGCCATAACCGCTCGGCCACATCAGAATCATCCGCTTCCGTACTCGCCACGGCTATCTGCGCGTTGCGATAGTATTTTCCCGACATTAATACGTCTTTCGCTGCGGTGGCGCAGTGAATCTGGGTTTGTGCACCCTGCTTTGGTGTTTTCAGAAAAAGCTTTTCTACTGGTGCCAAGGCCTTGCGCATTTTTTCTATCACCCCGGTGTCAGCTAAACCTTTGCCTGCCACATTCGTGTATACCGCGCCGGGGTGTAGGCAATAACTAGTAACACCATCTTTAGAAAAATGGGTGTCAATACTACGCGTGAAATGCACCAAGGCTAACTTGGATTGCCCATATGCATTCCACGAATTATAAGGGCGCTGCGGATTAAAAAATTCACTATTGAGCCCTTTGCTATGCAGTTGCGAAACTACATTCACCACGCGGCTATCGCCTGATGTTATCGCCGAAGCTTGTAGCAAGGGTAGCAGACGATACGTTAAATGCGCTGTACCTAAATAATTGACACGCCACTGAATTTCAAAACCATCGGCACTTAATTGCGGGGAGTCCCACCTCGACATGAGATCAAGATGGATTCCCGCATTATTAATAAGCACATCTAAAGCCAAACCCGTTTCTTTATAGACTTGCACGAAGGCTTCAACAGAATCGTAGAGCAACAAATCTAAATCAAAGGCATGAATATTGTGATGATAGCGACGATCCAATTGCTGGCGCAACGTCTCGGCAATCGCCGCGCTATTCTTACGCACAGTGACTGATACCACCGCGCCCTGCTCCAGCAATTGCAATGCGGTAGCAAACCCCAAAGAACCCTCGGCGCAGCCAGTTACAAGAAAATGGCGCCCCTGCAAGCAGCTAATTTCAGCCATTTTTGCACCGCTGATAAAGCCCTGTATTTTTCCAAACATGGCCTTCATAATCCTTTGTTATATCTAATAAAGTATCTCATCAAACCATCGCTGGGATGAACTTACTATCAATACCTAGCCATCACAATTGGATGCCAGCCACTAACGAGCAGCCCTTCGAGCCCATGATTACACAAGCTAAAGACAAACTACTCAACAAATATCGCGCGCGTATCCGCGAAGGCGCCATCGCCAACGCCAAGAAGCAATTGGCTATGCGAGGTGTCGCGCCGGGCGAGCTGGGGCCAGACGAACTGGAGATTCTGGTACACGATGAAGAAGTTAAGCTGCGGAGCAGACTGAAAAATTACAGCCTTGCCGCGCTGATCGCCGCCTTAACACTAGGTCATTTTTAATATGTTAATACCCATATTACGTAGCGGCGTGCTGTATATGATTTGGCGACGCCACATTAGGCAGCGTGCACTTGGTTTGGTGGTTACCGTACTCGCAGTGTTAGCGGTGAATTTAATTCACTCAGAAGCCGTCGCCTTCTTTAAAGCAACAGAGCGGCTCGACTTGACGCCGCTGGCCTTTTATTTTCGCTGGCTGGGCTGGCTAATGGCCGGGGTCGGCTATTTGTGGTTTGTTGAACGTAAGATTTCCAAAGCCGCTAAAGTAGCCAAAACTCCGAGCACCGGTTCCGGTAAAGCAAAAACCAAGCCTGCAGCCACAAAACCCGTCGAACAACACGATGGCTTCGACGCCTTACGCCATAATGCCCCTTTGCGCTCACGGGCAGACATCATGCTGGAACGAAAAAAACGTGGCCAGGCAGACTGAGCTCACGACGATACTGGCCGGCTGGGACGAGCGCGACAAAACCATCATGGCTATTCTCTGCGATCTCGACGAAAACACCACGTCGACAAATGCCATTACCGAACAGATACGCTGGATGTACAACTCACGCGCCAGGCACAGTATCAAACGCAATTTTAAACGCGTAACAAGGCAAGACCTGACCAAGGACATGCCCTGCCCAACGTACGAAGCCTTATTGGCAGGCGCCGCTAAAAAGCTCGGCATTCACAAACACTGCACATCAGTAGACGAGTACGAACGCTACATTCCTCAGGCTGTTATTGTTGCAGCGCTACGAAGAATGAACCCCGCGCAACGAGATCGCTTTTTTACTGAAGAATTTAATGCCTCACCCATGTGGGAGGCGGCAGGTATTAAAAGCCGCGAAATCGGCGGTCTCCGTACAGCGGCCAGTGTCTTGGCGCTAGCGAACGCATCTGGCTACGCGGTGTACGCCGGAGCTACCACGGCCCTCGGCTTTGCCACCCACGCAGTAGGCATCACCCTGCCCTATGCCGCGTACACGGGTCTATCGGCAACGATCGCTCAGCTCATTGGCCCGCCGGGCTGGCTCGCACTGGCAACCTATGGTTTTTTCAAAGTCACAGGCACCGACTGGAATAAACTGATGCCCGTGCTACTGACCATTATTGCTACAAAACACCGACATGAAATTTTGGCTCGCGATGATGCGCAGTAAGCTCTGAAAGATTTCTGCACAGATAAAACCAAATAAAGATTATTTTTATGAACCCGCCAGAGAAATCAATAAAGATCGCGACTCAAAAGATTTTTTATTAAACCCGTAATAATTTTTACGCTCTCGGCTTTGCTCATAGCCTGCCCCACATTGAGCCGGTGCCAAAAATTAAAAGAGGCAATGGCATCTATAGCTTCACGGGTTGCTATCGACACGTCCAATAATTCCGGCAGCCAATTGTCTAGGTCTTTTCTCAATTTGAGTTGATTCTCATTGTAGCTTTTTGTTAACGCCGGCGAGCGCCAAAGCAAGGCCTGCGTTGCCAGCATAACTGGCGACAAGGTGGTGTAGGCGTTTGCATGTCGCTCTATGGCATGCTGCAAGCGCGTTTCCATGCTGCCGCTGCGATCCCCGCCACGAAACAAATCTAAGTAATGTTCTCGGATGCGAGCATCAAGCTCGTTGTAGAGCTGTTCCATCTCTGAAAAATGCCTAAAGACAGTACGAATAGCAATATTTGCCCGATCCGCCACTTGCTGAGCGGTCGGGATTAAAACCCCCTCATTAATTAACTCAAGCATCGCCTCGATAATAAGCAGCCGACTACGTTTGCTGCGCTGAACACGACCGTCCGCCGCCCCTTTCTTTGTCGGTAGTTGAGCTTCAGTCATCGTTATCGACACCGTAAAATACTAAAATTAATTAACAAGTAAATCTCGTAGTGGCTCGAATAAGCATATCAAAGAAAATTCGATAACTTACTTTTGCAGCATATTCCGTGCAGAGTCTTTAAATTTCTCTGACGCAGTATCATCTACATCATCAAGTAAATTACCTAGACTGAACGGCACCTCGATACCTTTTGCCATACCAGGCTGGTTTTGCATAACCTGCAACCAGCGCGCTAAATTATCTAAGCCATCAACCGGTACGCCAGACCATCGATGGGTACGCACCCAACACCAATTTGCAATATCTGCAATTGAATAGTCATCTGCCAACCATTCATGATTAGCTAAATGGCCGTCCAGCACCTCAAACAAACGACGGCATTCATTTTGATAGCGATCAATGGCGGGCTGTATTTTCTCGGGGAAGTAGCGGTAAAAAACATTGGCTTGCCCCATCATTGGCCCCACTCCACCCATCTGAAACATCAACCATTGAATAACTTTCGACCGACCCTTGGCATCGCTAGGCATTAATTTGCCGGTCAGCTCGGCCAAATAAATCATGATAGCGCCGGACTCAAACACGGCAAAATTATCGTTTTCACGATCGACAATTGCAGGAATGCGACCATTCGGATTTAGCGCTAAGAACGCCGGCTTTTTCTGTTCACCCGCACCAATATCGACGTAATGAGTCTCATAATCTAAGCCAAGAGCCTCTAACGTGCAGGATGCCTTGTGGCCGTTGGGGGTGGGCGCAGTATACAAATCGATCATGTTTATCTCCCGATGAGTCAATGTCAAAAGCCATACCGGCTATTTAATGTTTATTATTAAGACGCCTAACTTAGCCCTCTTCGCGAACCCTACTTAAGCGCTATTTATATAATCGCCAATCAGAAAATTGGCTCGAATTGCGGGCCAAATTATATTGGCATATACTATGACAAAAAAATGATAACAAACATAGCACCGCATATAATTAATACACACAGTAATAATTTAAACGGGATACATAGCGGCCACCAAGGCTCTACAGCGCGCCACCAAAATCAAATAAAAACAATGAGATGGAAACATAACAACCATGCTTAAACTACTCCGGATTATCGTGGCACTGCCCGCAATTCTATTCCTTATGATTGGCGTGCGTTGGGCGGTAGATCCTGCCGCCGCTGCAGAGAGCCTAGGAATGCCGCTGCTAGACGGCCTTGCCCGCAGCTCGCAAATGGCCGACACCGGCGCATTCTTTATCGCTCTGGGTCTTATGATATTAAGCGCTTTACTTACC
>JAGPVP010000037.1 GCA_018066965.1 Zhongshania sp.
TCACAGAACCCCCTGCACATGGCGGCAAAAACACACTGGGAATTCGTTGCTAACGCGGTCCGATTTGTGCTGTAGGGACTCGAAAGCACGAGGAGCCGCTCTGCCATGCTCAGACCTCCGGTGGCCTGCTAGTTGGACGACTGCTCTGGAGAACTCTGGCCGGCAAGGCCACCGTCCGCAAATTACCAATGGTTGCCATTTCTTGGCGCGTTCGATACCCATTTTCGGTTAAGCTTTCGGCATTATTCGCATACTAGAGAGTGGTTGGGTTTAGTTACCCCTCGTTGACCGAAGGTCGACTAGTGGAGTTTAGAAATTTACTAGAAATACAGGATGGGCACAGAGGTCCAAAAGGGACAGGCGAAAAAAAACGGCAAGCCAGTAAGTAACTGATTTGCCGTTCTTTAATATGGTAGCGGGGGCAGGATTCGAACCTACGACCTTCGGGTTATGAGGATGATTTCGATGATTGTTACTAGGTGTTATTAATAATAAAAATACATGCTAAAACTAATAAAAACAATAAGATATCTATTTATCAGGTATGCCGAAAGCGTCATATAAGGACAATTAAACTCGCAATATAGTGTCACAAAAATAATTATTGAATTTACATTGTTTTTTCGAAATGATGACGGTAAGGCTTTCTCTAGTTGTTCTGCTACAGGCTTGATACTGATGAATGTAACCGTTTCGCAGCTCTGCTTACCCACTGGTCCGCTTTTGATAGTTGAGCGTGTTGTTCGCGAACTTAGCGCCAAGTTGCCTCCGTCAGCCTGGCTTGACGAAGCGCTGCTTAATCAGCTGCTTATTGCGCAGCCAATTCGGGCGCGGCAGATCAAAAGGCACTACGAGGTGGTGGGAGGGTTTCGCACATACCATCTGACCCTGGCGATGATTCGTTCGGATCAGGTTGTACCGATTGAGGTAGTGAGTGGGAGTGAGGGGCGGTATGTCGAGGCGGGGTTAGCTGCTCTGCTGGCAAGTGTGCTGGATGGGATGCGAGGAGGGGTGTCGGATAGGAGGTTTGTGTATAACGCGTTGCGGCGCATGGCGCTGGATCTCAGGGGGTGCTCGGGTATACGAATTCCTAGCGTGCTATCTCCGCGGAATCTTAGGGTGGCTCTCGATATTGCACCGCATGAGGCAAGGCGCCCCAGGGCTCGCTTGTCAGGCTACGGCAAGCTCATGAGGGCGCGGAAGTGAGTGGTATTGTTTTTGGTGTCTGTTGTGAGGTTGAGTGCGCTGTCGTGGTGAGGTTATCTTGCATAACCAGTTGATTTATAATGATTTTATTTGGGGTTTGGGGTTTGGGGTTTGGGTGTTTTGTGTTTTCATGCCTCCGGATATGGCTCAAATGCTTAAATATTGTCATGTTTTATAATGTGGCTTAAATAAACCTGACATAAATACTCTGGAGAAGCCCGGTATAAATGGGCTATAATGAGATAACATATAAATTTTATGTCAGGAGAGTGTTTACCATGTCAGTGGCAATGAAAGTCGCCCTGCGAGTCGGTCACATACAGCGCGGTACACCCTTTTCCATTACGGGATTTTACGCGCTAGGTAGTCACACGTCGGTACAAAAAGCGTTCAGTCGGCTTGCTAAGCAAGGTGTTGTGGAAAGAGTCTCGAAAGGGTTTTATGTCCGCCCGAAACCCATGGTGAGCATGCCCTTGGTAAAAGTCACTACAAGCGCTGAGAATGTTGCCAAAGCCTGGGCCAGAGAGCATGGCTATAAGTTGGTTGGTCAGGGGCAGGAGGCAGCATATCGTTTGGGCTTCCAGTCACAAGCACCCATGAAAAAAGTGTTTTGGAGCAACGGCCCTTCGCGGGAGTTCCGTGTAGGCAATCAGGTGGTTGAGGTTCGGCGTATTTCTAACCAGAAATTACGCTGGCAAAACATGCCAGAGGGGGCGTTACTAAGGGGGCTTTTGGTCACCCCTCCTGAATCAGTCGAAGTGTCTGAGTTGAAGCAGGCCATGAGGCGGCTTTCACTTACGCCGACAGAAGAGCGATTAGCAGTCAAAAAACTTTGCGCTTTGCCTTTGCTTAATGGCTGGCAAGCTAAGCTCGAGCAGCTTGGGCAGGCAAGCTGATGCATATCCTTGAGTACTATCAACACCCCGATACGCGCAAGGAGCTAGAGGAGTTATTGTCACTGGGAGCACAGCAGCACCCAGATGGTCTACCTGACTTTTTCCTTGAAAAGGATCTATGGGTCACAGAAATGCTCCGGTTGCTGTACGACGAGAAGCTGTTGGGGGAATTTGCTGTAGCGTTCAAGGGCGGGACAGCGCTGAGTAAATGCTGGAAAGCAATAGATCGCTTTTCCGAGGATATCGATTTATCAATTCACTGGGCCGACTTAGCGGGCATCGAAGACGAAGCCGCCGCTTGGGATCGAACCACACGCACCCCCAGTCAGCAGAAAAAGTTTAGGCAGCGTCAAGCCGACCGCCTTACCGACTGGTCTCGAGAGTTTGTTCAGCGCCTCAATCAGCGGCTTGCCGCATACAATATAGAGGGGCTTGGTGCATCGCTATTGCCCGACTCCGGTGGAGAGAAGATCGAAGTCCACTTTCCCCGCGTGACCCCTAGTGATAGTCAGTATCATCTGGACTATGTACTCCTAGAGTTCGGTGGTCGAAATCGTGGTCAACCCACGGATATTCGTACGGTAGATTGCTACTTGTCTGAAGTTCAAGCGCTATCTTCGCTGACCTTTCCTCAGGCTAAGGTACATGCCTATCACCCGTCCTTCATTCTCTGGGAAAAGCTAACGGCGCTTCACCAATTCTCCACAATGGAAAAAGAGCCGAATACACATCGTCTTGCTAGGCATTGGTATGACGTTGACTGCATGTTACAAAAAACGGTCGCGAACCCCTTCACCAGCGGTGATGCCCGGGATGCAGTGATTGAAATGAAAAAACAGCGCTGGCCCGAAAAGGGAGTTGATTATGAGCAGGTGCGCACTGGCCGCCTGAAGCTTATTCCAGGAGCCAAGCGTCTGGCTGGCATTGCCAAAGATCACGAGGATGCTATTCAAGGGCGGATGTTTTTGCAGAGCCCTGACAGCTTCCAAGCGATTATTGAACGAATTTTAAGGGCACAGGACGCTATTAATGAAATGTAACAGTCTGCGTACTTCAGCCCTCACGCGTAACTAAACCAAAAAAATTGGGAATGTAGTCGCAGCAACGGGACCGTAACGATACGGAGGGGAGCGATAGCTGGATGAGTGAAGCCAATAGCATTTCTCGTTTAGCGTTTGAAGCGCAAATTGACGAGCAGCGCCTGAATTTATTGTTCGACACGTTGCGTGCTCCGGCGTCGCTAACAAGACTTCGACTCGTGCTCCTCAACCTACAAACCACAATTCAAGCAGGACAAGAGCTCCACTCTTCTCTGTTTGACGGTCTTGATGCAGACATATTCTCAACTGATGACATAGATCGACTACTAGGCGCGCTGGGGACAGGGGCGAGTACCAGCTTTAAGCCGGACCGTCACTGGATAGAAGGGTCTGCTGAGCCCCGAGGTATTATAAAGGAACACCCGGAGTGGGCGATGCTGATAATCGGCCGCTCTAACCCTATTCGACAACAGCGCGACTACTTCAGGCATCTCTATATCGCATTGTACTGCTCGATTCTGCAGCGCAGGCGCCACGAAAAGCTTGGTTCGGAAATCGATGTAGGGTGCCTTGTTTTACGCAAGCTCGCCACGGGTAAAACGCCAGCGTCGACTATATTCGAAATATCGGACAACTGGTCTCTTTCCGATTACCTGCGGGAGCTAAAAGCACTCCCTGAAGATGTTTTTCCTAGCTGGTCTGGTCTTGAACTCCTCGTCCGAAAAATTGAAGAAAAATTGGGTAAGACTCGCTTTGTATCTGGTCGAAAGGTCGGTGGTAGCGTTGTCGAGCGTATTGAGCGCGCCGATGCCGACGATCCAAATCCCGAAGGTCCAGTATCGGAGCTGCACATCTACCAGTCTCAAGCCGATCCTGAAACGAAAAATCAGGCGCGAGCGTCGGGGTTGCATCCAGCTGAGGTGGAGGATCTGCGAGCAGTGGGTGTTGGATACTCTAAGGCCAGTCCTACCGCAAATTTCGATCTCCGAGATCATGCTAGACGGCAAACTAGTCAGATTCAGCACCTAAGCAGCTTGAATCAGCGCCTGCCTTTTCGCTACCAGCAATTAACGGAGACCGAGTTAGCGATTGCAGCTGCGCTCCCCATGGAGCTTATCCAAAGTGCGCAATCAAACGAAATTATAGAAGGAAATGCGGCTAGCTCAAATGAGTCAGAGCTGGATGAGTACGTCGCCGCGCTTATCCAGATACTATTATGGCTGGGACGTCCACTTAACCAGCTACTTGATATGCGTTTTTATCAGCAGCTGAATGAGCTGCCAAAAACGATCGAGGACATTGCCTATATTTCGAAAGAAGACGTATTTGTTTTACCGATACGCTCACCGGAGTGGAAGCGCAAGCTCAGTGAGAATGATCGCTATTTACTTGAGCGCGTAGGCGGCGCTTCAAAGACCTCATCAGATCATCGCATCATCGTGTCCAGCCCTATTCGTTTTCGGCGAATAGCCAATCTCATAGAAAGAAAATATTGTGATTCAGGAGCTGGACGCGCGAAGTACTTCTTTCCCTCGTGGCTGCACGGTACTCTCGAAGCTCGTTTGCGCAAGGTATTGTGGGCGTGTAATCGCCAAAATGATGTGCGTCTCACTCCACTCAGAATTAGCCAAGCCTTATTTGATGAGATCACGACGCTTTCTACGGACTGGGTGGACGCATCGTTAATTACTGGGCATGTATTTACGATTACCGAGGTTGCCTCCCATTACTACTCAATCAGCGGTGATGATCTGCAAATTCTATATCACGCGGCCGTGGATTCTTTGAGGAGCCGCCTTGCGCCATATTTGAGGTTAGATAACCGGGGCTTCTACGATTTCGAGCAAACTCTCTCAAATGAGGCGGATCATGGGAGTAAGCTTAATGTGAAGCCCCAGCTTGTAAAAAAACTGGTTCAACACTTCAAACATGAACTCGCTATGGCGAAGAGAAGAGAGTTAGGGGTAACTGCTGTTCACAATGCGTTAACAACATACATCTCATTCTGGGTGCTGTTTTGTACGGGTTATCGTGCAGTTAATGACTTGATATTCAAAATTCAGGAAATCGATTGGGAGTCCGGCTTGCTTGTCATATCTGATAAGGATGACGATTACCAATCCAATTCACGGGTTGTGTGGCTACCACCTAAACTATTGCAACAGATCGACCTCTATATGAAGCACATCGAAGTGATGCAGACGAAGCTACATCCGGACACACCGGCCTGGCTTCACGTTCATCAATTACTCAGAGAGCCTACGGCAGATGTTCCCCTCTTGTTTTTCATTCGGGAGGATCGCGTAATTCAGCGCCTGACACCAGAAAGTCTTCGGCAGCACATAGAAGGATACACACTTCCAATTAATATAGGGCGCCACTACCTGCGGCCGAGACTCCGTGCACTTGGTTGCCACGCAGAGTACGTCAATGCCTATTTGGGCCATTGGCAAATCGGCCAGGAACCATTTGGTCGATACTCCTCAATGAGCCCTTTAGAAATGGTATCTCAGATATCACCTTTTCTAGAAAGCCTGCGGCTTGAAGCTGGGTGGACTCCGCAGGCTGGATTCGCCAGTGCCTAATACTACCAAGCTATGGATCGGGTGGAAGTTGATCGAGCCTGAGAAGGCGAAGGGTGGAGCAGCTGCCCGAACGTATAATAGATTAAAAAATAAACGTCGCCGACAAGAACAAGTGCTGGAGATGATTGCAGCGGATCTTCCAAGTCTTCTAAGCGGCGATCATGACGTGGTTGTCCGTGATGCTCTGATTGAAAAATGGGTGTCAGCTATTAATAAAGGCGAGGGAATATCAATATACGATGTGCGGGACCAAATAAATTTTCTGGCCTCGAGCCTTGAAAGGGGTAAGCAGCAGATGGGCTGGAAAGTCAGCCCTCCATCACCGATTCGCCTCCTGAGAAGAGAGGCCAGTCCGTTTACAGTTGACTCTTTCTCGAGCCTGAACGAATTCCGAGATTGGCAGGCTAATATTGAGTCACGATTAACGTTTCTTGATTTTGACATTGAGCGTCAAAACGAGACTCTGACGAAAAAAAGCAACGCAGAGCACACAAGCTGGGGGCTAGTGTTATACAGCGCTGTAACACGAGACGCCGTTTTGAATAAAAAATATCTCAACAGTCTCCCGCTTTTTGCCGATACCCTGTGTATCGGTAAGGGAATGGCTTGGATTACGTTTTATGATCAGGAAGAGAAAGAAGACGAAAAAGATGCGGCCAATTTAATTCGGTGGCGGTGGATACTCAGCCCTTCAAGTCTTGCGTTGCTTCTCCGGCACATTGATATATTTGGTCGTCCTAAAGTTGAAGATATTAAAGAAGCACAGCGATATACACAACAGTCATGGCAGGCTATGTGTAGGTTGTTTGGCGTTGAGAAAAACAGTTTGTCAAAAGTGACTTCAATGCTTGAAACCACTTTTTCATTTCAAATGCCACCGTACCTTGTCGGTGGTTTACGTGGTCGACATGTTAGCACGTCGCTTCCAGAGCACCGGTGGCGGCAGCTGTTGCTCGGAGGACAGAATCTTCTAACTAGTTCAGAAAAAAGGCTCGACAATGCAGTAGAGCTCGGTGCTAAACGCATTACAATTAATGCAGATTTCGATAAAGGCAGTAGTCTGTTTGACAGTGCAAATATTTTAAAATCGTTAAAAGGCGCGGTCTACAAGCGACGTAATGAAAGACGTCTATCACATAGCGAGCTTACCCAAAGGTTGATAGGTATAGAATCAAAAGCAATCTCCGCTGCGCCAATTATCCACGCTTTTAGCCTTTGGACTATTCAGCTGCATAAAGAGAAGCTCAAGCCTAGCACTATTTATCGTTATCTTACCGCTGTAGGCAAACCGCTATTTTTAACCCTTGGTGGAAGTGTGGTTGAGCCTGAGCACGCGCTCGAACTAAGCAAAGCTTACGATGAAGTTATTGAGAAAACGAAAACTCAAAAATCAAAGCGATATCGCCAGGTAGTGCTTGCTCGATTTCATCGATTTCTTGTTCAGGAATGCGACTTTCCTGCGGTAAACATTGGTGGCCACGATACCCGAATAACCCCAGGGAACTCGGACGCCAATATTGTATCGGAAAAAGAATATGAGCTAATCTGCTCAGCCATTCTTTCGTCAGAGCATTCCAGCTTAATCCGGATTTGTTATTGGATATTCATCCTTGGCTATCGAGCGGGACTCCGTATTAGTGAAGCGCTTTCTGTACAGTTAGCAGATATCATAATGCCAGATTCTAATGTTGATGACGCTGAACTCGTCCTGATCGTGAAACAAAACGCCTTCGTAGATACCAAAGCCTACGATTCTCGTCGGCTACTCCCGCTTCACCTATTGCTAAACGAATCAGAATTAATTGCGTTCCGAGATTTCTGCCAGTACCGGCGCGAAACCAATACAAGCCGAAGAACTATGTTATTTCGAGAGGGCCGTGATGAATCGGCGCCACTTATGGATAATATTGTGCACCCTATCATCCATGGAGCTATGAGGGCGGTTACGGGAGATCAAAACCTCCGTTTTCAACATCTTCGCCATACTTTCGCAAACAACCTCCTTCTAGCCTACCATCGTGTGGTGCCACCTTGGTCGCATCCAAAGCACCTTGAAAAAATTGTTGGAGAACTAAATGCGACCTACACGCGAACGGGGCTGTATTTTATTTCACAGCTTACGGGCCATCAGTCGCCTTACACGACGCTAACGGACTACCTGCACTGCATAGAGCTAATACAGCAACATTATTGTAATTTGAAATTAGAGTGGGGGGCGGATAGAAATGGAAGCATTTCTCCTGAAAAACAGCTAGAACCCTTTCTCAGCATCCTTGGTATCAAACAGTCACGTATTAGGAAGTGGAAGGAGCGCTACGGTAATGACTATAGCGAATGGCTTACCAGAGGCTTCCCAAAAGTAATGGTTAGTCGCCTTTCTGAGGGTGCGGTGGCTCTATATGGTGAGCCTAGAATACAAATTTCGGCGGAGAGAACACTCGATCGGCTCAGTTTGAATGAGGTAGAAGCACTTGTGTTCGCGGATGGGAAAACGCCAGATGAACTCGATAGGATTTTTCGACTGAAAAAGGGGTCATGCGAGAAACTGTTGGCGTCCTACAGTAATTTTCTTTACATACCAAGTAAGAACCAAAAAAATGATTTCAGGCACACACGACCGTCTGTGTATGCTGACGACAAGAAAAAAATATTTAGAGAAAACAAAATACAACGAGCTCTAATTCCACTTACGCCACCGAGGTCGCACGCGCATAAAAAACTTTCTGAGGTGGTTTTTTCGAAGATATTCCTGAATTTTGATCCAGTGAACGATTTAATAACAGTCCGTGAAAAACTATTGCTATTTCATGATGGACATCGCGCGCGTGACGGCTATATCTATATCCGAAATGCGGAGGACGGCATTGATTTTATCAATTGGCTGCTATCTCTTGGTTCGGGGTACCACGTAGTCGTCAATGTTACAGGCGCTTCTCTATCTGATGTTTCAATTGAAAATCAAATTTTATACTGGAAAAAAGGTCTCTCAAATTACACCACGAGAGCTGAAGTTCGGCTAGAAAAAGAAGGTAGGATAAAGTGCCATCGTTACGGCACTGCGTTCATCAAAGTTAGAGCTCTTTCAGCGATTAACATGCAAGAATTTAGTGCTGACGTAGACAGTAGCTGGGCTGTGCGTTATGCATTGTTTATGGCTTGTGTCGTTATGACGTCGATTAGGGAAAATGAGGTGTGAATATGATATCTGGTTGTTGAATTGCATTGAATGTTGGGATGTTTTAGGTATATATTTTCAAGGTTCGCTGGCCAAGCTAACTACCTGCAAGTATTTAATTAGACAGTGGAATTGCTACTTCATCGGTTTCAAATCCGAAGTGAATAGCCCCATATCCTGACAGCTGAGCCTCTAACCCTGAATATGGACTATTCAGTCGACTATAAATGATTCTTAAAGAAATCGATCACCGTATTCCAATTCGGAAAGTCCTTGCTGCCAAAGAGTAATAGTTCACCTTCAAACTTGTCCTGACCTTTGCCTGAGGCCATATCATCAATCAAGTAGTGCCCTTTGTTAAGGTGTTTGTGCGGTGAGATAATGAGATTTTCGGTTGCCGCTATACCTAAATGCATTTCCACCCACTCGCGCTTTTCCGAGTAGCAGTGCGGATTCTTTACTGATGGTGCAGTCAGGATGAACACGTCGGTGTTAGGGTGTTCATGAAGCCATTTATATCCTTCAATCGCGCCTGGTAATGGTTCCAGCCCTCGATAGAGTCCTGGCTGGCTTTGCGGAAACGCGAGTTCGGGGTGTTTTGCTTGGTGCTGTACAAACCCTTCTAGATACGCACACAGTACGTCGTCCATATCAACATAAATAATCGTGTTTTGATCGCTCATAAATCCTCGTTCGACCTCAATTATGTCTTTTGACACGGAGTCACTAGAGCTCCCGTCCAGTCGGCGGAAGGTCAAGCGAATTTCGATCTCCCTAGCTGAGCCCGAAGTCAGCACTGGCGCCGTCTCTAAATTTGAAGAGCGAACCAAAATGCTCTTCCTCGCATTAATTCATGTCTTGGTGTGATTTAGAATTAATGATGTTGTCTGGCGTAAATAATTCTACCGCTTTGTTTCTATGCTGTATATATGTACAGCTACTTGTTTGGGTGTTCATTCTGCGGCCTAGGTAGATTTTCGATAAATGGTTGCCTCAGCTAGGTGTCATCAATGCCTTAGCATTTTATGCAGTAATTAGCGGAGCCTTAACGCTGACATTTCCGTGCTCTTCACTGACGCGTACACTTTCCCAAATTCCAATTTGGAGCGAGGCGTGGTGAATACATCGATTATGTTTCATAGCGGAGAAAGTCAGTCGAAATAGATGACTGTGATTAACCTATCTGTTATCCCCGTGATATGGATGTTTCATAGGGTTTTACAGCGATTCAGTGTCTCTAAATCTAAAAATAACCTATTGACGGATGTCGGTCGGAATTACTATAAAAGTATGATGAGTACCCAGGCCTTTATGATGGCGTCGATGATGAGGTGTTGAGATCAAGTTAGTAGCGTGCAGACTTGGTGATCGAAATATTACAGGCACGCAGCTAGGGGATCATGCAATTGTACGGTTAGGTATTCGATCCGGAGGAGAGGTTAATGGTAGTAAACATATTTGTCATATTTTGCTTTTTTTTGGCCCTAGCGATGCCTTTTATTTTTATCGCTTATAGCGAGCCAATTGCGCGATATCTGAGGAAGAGCGGCTTAGTTGGCAAAGTGCAAAAAAACCTCAGGGGGGATGATCGATAATCCTCGTAAAGCCAGAGTGATAGATGTTTAGCTGAAAATGAATTAAAAATTATCGATCCGCTCATGAGTTGCGTTGACCATTTGAATCCACATGACTTCATCTCAGAAATGAGCACTCGGCGACTGTCTGCTTTGTATATATCAGGCTGTTGCCAATGCCAGTTTTCGTGACGATCGAGCTATAAAGTGAGTAAACATACGGCTGTATGGGTAAAGCGCCGTCAAAAACTGGATGCAACATCCCCGGGATACTCTTTTTGTCCGGCGTATGGCTCAATCTCTCGGTCAGGTTATGGGTGAATCAGGAGAATATCTTGAGGTCACAAATAGTGACCTCAAGATATGGCGGTCGTAGGGCAATGTATATTGCTTAACCATGATCGCTAGCAAGCCTCATAGTCAGGAGGAGGCGCTGCCAAGTGTGATCTCTATCGGCACAATACTGCTGCGGCGTTGAGTCCCTAGTGGACAATTATCATAAATTCGGTAGCTTGTGCTCGCGGAATCACTTTGTTTTTCTGTTTTTCAAGAGCAACGATACCGTAATTTTGCATTGTTTTAAGGCTGTGAGATAGTGATTTTATAGACCATCATGCAGCCATTAGCCATTAGCCATTAGCCATTAGTCATTAGCAATTGGCTTGTGAATAGACTCTTTCTTTACAGTCCCGAGAGTAACTTTATTTCTTCGATAAGACTTACATTTTCGTGCGCAATCGCGACATTTTTCGAGAACAGATCAATTATGTGCTTGTCAGGAATGCCCAGTGGTTGGCTACCGCTGACATAGATGATCTGTTCCACGCCTGATTTTGTGACGTGGAAATCAACACAAAAATTATCCCCATAGACATTTTCCTTTGTTGCCTGTGACTGCTTAACCCGGTTGAGCACATCGGCTTCGAGCACATCTCCGACGCGCTTACCCACATACTCAGAGTAACGCCCAGTACCAGCTACGATACACGGCTGGCTGTTCAGTGATTTTGTTACCAGCGATGCCGTTTTTATTAGCAGGGCATCTTGATCCAGGTATAACAAGGCCGTTAGCTGCTCAAGTACACCGTGAGTATACTGCTCAATTGAGCTTAGCTCGAAAATACGCGCGGAAGCTTCAATCACCTTTTCAAGGCCGCAGCGATTCGCTTCCAGCGCCATCATATCGCGATAGCTGAAAAGACTGGTGTAAACCAGAATAAACATTTTATCACGGGTGAGTTCGGTCTTTTGTTTGTAATCGTTAATGTCGTATTCAGTAATCACTTTGTAGTCAGGTGCTTGGCCGGGTTGGCCAGTGCGCAGAATGATACGAACGAAGCGGTCGCCGAGATCATTTCGAATATATTTTACGACATCTAGTCCTGCATGATCGGTCTCCATGACGACGTCTAGCAAAATAATGGCGATATCATTTTGCTCAGACATGATTTTCTTGGCTTCTGCGCCACTATATGCGCTGATGATTTGCAGGGGGCAGGAAGCAAATTCGAATCCGCCGAGCGCCAATTTGGTAACGGCATGGATTTCTTCATCATCATCTACAACTAGGAGCTTCCAAGGCTCCATGTATAATTCCGCACCATCAGGAACATCATCTGCCAAATTCAAGCTATCAACTGTATTTATATTGTTAGTTTCTTGCCTGCTTTTCATATTGCAATCCCTCGTATAATGGTGGAAATGATGTCGTAATCCATGAATCCTCTAGGCTCGCTACTCATGGTGATGTGAGCGTGTTAATTTTCATCTTACTCGATAATATCGGCCCAACCCTAAAATTTGGGGACTTAGTGTAGGCTCCTGCTACTACTTGAAGTTGATAGTCTTTTCCTCGACGGCATGTAGCATTAATGACGGCAGCTTTTCGGCCAGGGAGCTCTGTATATATTTGTTTGAGAGCTTGCTCGATAAACATTGGCAGCATCCTTGTTGGTCGTCTAAATATTATAAGTTCTATTTTCCTTTAGTGCCGTTACAAAATCTCGTTCGGATAATGGCTTGCTGAATAGGTATCCCTGTATTTGGTCGCATTTAAGCAAGCGTAGGAATTTAAATTGTTCTTCAGAGTCAACACCCTCTGCAATAACCTTTAGTCTCATGGAGTGAGCCAGAGCGATAATCGCTGAGACGATGGACATGGTATCTGCGCAATTTGTCATTTCAACTATAAATGATCGATCAATTTTAACAGCGCCAATTGGCAGCCGCGCAAGATAGGAAAGTGAGGAGTATCCGGTGCCAAAGTCGTCAACACCAATAACGATGCCCATGTCTCTGATTGCAGTCAGTTTTACAATTATTGACTCTATATCTTGCATTAGGGTTGATTCAGTGATTTCCAAGTCAATTGCAGGTGTGTCGTCATCGGTGATAATTGTTTTTGAGCGGACAGTGTCGACAAAATCTGGTCTAGCCATTTGTGCTGGTGATACATTAACGGCAATTCTAGGAACGGATAAGCCGGCCTTACTCCACTTTTGGTGTTTTCTTGCGGCTTCAGCCATTACCCATGAGCCAACGCCGACAATAAGGTCAGAGCTCTCTAGTATGGGTAAGAATGTATCAGGCATCATTAATCCGTTATCAGGATGATTCCATCTGATTAGCGCCTCTGCGCCACAGATTTTTCCTGAGATAAGTTCAATTTTTGGTTGGTAGTGTAAAATAAATTCGTTATTTTCCAACGCCTTGTGCAATTGTTCTTCAAGTATTAGCTTTTGAGAGAATTCCTTGCCTATTTTTTCGGTGAAGAAAACTACCTTTTCATTTAAACGTTTGGCTGTTTTTAATGCGGATTCTACATTTCGAATCAATGATATTTCCGTGTCTCCGTTCTGGGGGAAAACAGCGACACCCGCTTTGCAGGTGAAGTTTACGGTCCTGTTTTGTATAGTGATCGCCTGAGTTAGGCAGCCGTTTATTATTTCGCTAATATTCTCCTCAATAGTGCTGTCGTTCTCTTTGAGAAGGATTAATGCGGCAAACCGATCTGCACTAATGCGCGCTACCGATTTTTTATCGCCTATGGCTTTTGATAGTGTGTCTGAGAACTTCAGCAGCAGCGTATCGCCCGCCGAGTGACCAATTGAGTCATTGATCAGTTTGAAATTGTCGATATCAATCATGATCATCGCCATCTTACGTTTATGCTGGTGTGCGGCCTTAAGAAACTGCCCGGTGCGTTCGCTAAACAGAACTGTATTCGCAAGGCCGGTAAGGGGGTCGTAAGAAGCGATGTAATCGGACTCTTGTTTACGCAGGATAAACAGCATGGCATAGGCGATGTTGTTAGCAATTTCTTTTAGTAATGAGACAACTTCGTCGTCGAATGCACCGGCATATGAAGAATATAGCTCGATACAGCCTACCACCGTGCCCTCTATAACAAGTGGTATGACGGCGTAAGACGTAAAGCCGCTTTGTAGGGCCATGTCGCACCAGGGTGGGATGCGGCGATGGGTTTTTATATCATTACAAATTGTTGCATGCTGATTTTCACTGTCAAAATCCAAGGTTACTTTATCGGCGTTGAGTACGACTGCACTCACCCCCTTAGCATCAATATTCGATGAGTAATGCGCCACTGGCGAGAGGGCCTGGTCGCCGTCTAGGGTGCTGATTCTTGCAAATGAAAATTTTCCCTCCTGTACGGTTATCTTGCATACTTGGTCGAATAACTCTTGCTTTTCACGGGTCCTAACGATGAGGCTATTAATATTGCTTACCAGTGAATGGAAGCGATTCAAACGCTTTATCTGCTTGATTTGCCTTTTCTGCTGAGAGGCTGCGAGAATAAGCTTTTTAGTGCGCTCAGCGATGGTATCTTTCATGTGCTTTTTGGTCGTTCGCGTCTGCTGTAATAGACGCCATTTTTCGGTCATTGCTCCCGCAAGTTGTAGGACCTCGCTACTGTCGAAAGGCTTTTTCAATATAACTAGGCGATCGGTATTGCCAAGTTTCTCAATGGTTTCATCCCACGAATAGTCTGAATAGGCGGTGCAAATAACTATCTGTATGTCGGGGTCGTGTTGCCAAAGTTTTTGGGAGGTTTCAATGCCGTCTATTCCCGGTGGCATTCGTATGTCTACAAAGGCCATCGCATAGGGAGTTTGGCTTTCTAGTGACTGCTTTACCATCGTCACCCCTTCTTCGCCCTGATAGGCAGAATCTATGTTATAGATTTTTCGATTTGTCGCGGCCACCTCGTCGCCAAAAAGCGCTGCTTCAGCGGCGGACAGGGTAGGGTCTCTGCTATAGCTGGGGTCTAATATTTTCAAATAATCCTGGTGAATGGACTTGTTGTCGTCGACCAGAAGAATTTTGGGCGTAGGTAGTGAGATAGTGTCAATCATGCTGCTTTTACCGGTTCGATGGAATGAAATTTAAGCGTGAAGACGGCCCCCTTATCGGTTCCACTACTGTCGCAGCTCAGGTCTATACCCAAGCTCGCAGCTATGACGGCGCAGTCGTGAAGCTCTAAGTAGTCGCCGTTTTCAACTTTATCTGCCGACTGGGCGAATATTGAAAAATGCTGATCCTCGTCAATGCTAGTGCTGAAATCACTCACCGTAATTACCGCTGTACCTTCGATATTGGTCAGTTTTACGACCACCGGTTTTTCGCTTAGTGGAGAGTCTCGATAGCGACTAATACTATTGTTAATAAACCCCTGAAGAATCCGCTGCAGGGCGCTTCTATCAGTTAATATCGGTGGCTGACTCTCTAGCTCGTAACGAAGTTCTATTCTGGATTCATTGGCGAAATCTGTGACTGTACTTACGCACTCTTGCACGAGCTCTTTGAGGTCTACTTTCTCCAATATATGAGGATTAATTGCGAACCCCTCTTGCAAGGATATGACTTTTCTTATGTGCTCGACATGCTGGTGTAGGGAGTTTAGTTCTTTGATGGTATATTCTCTCTCCTGCGCCCAGCGCCATGAAAGGGTTTTTAGCACCTCTGGAATTAGCTTTCCCTTCGGATCATCGTTGAGATAGCTGGCCAGGTTGTCACTGTGTTTTACCAGTAGATCCGATGTTGCAATCAGGCTGTGCGCCCGCGATTTACTCATCGACTCCTTAACCACCTCTACGGATATGTTGATGCTATTCAAGGTGTTGCCTATGTTGTGTAATACATTGATCGCTATCTCTGCTTTGCCAGCGTCTCGCGATGCCTTTATCAGTCGCTTATTAGCCTGTTCTAAGGCCTGGTCTTTTTTTATGGTTTCGGTCAAGTCTCTACCAACTGAGTAAAATGCTAGCCCGTCCTCGGAGGGTGATAGCTTCCAGTTAACACTGATGAATTTGCCGCTGATGTGTTTCAGGCGCAATATCAATTCGATATTAGTATTGCTTTTTTGGAGTTTAGACATCGCGTTAATAGCAAATTTTCGGTCATCCTCGTGTATGGTTTCCAGTAGGGGCGTTTGCATTAGCTCTTCCTCGCTGTAACCCAGTATTTGGTAGAGACTTGGGTTAACGCGAAGGAATTTTCCGTCGTAGTTGCATATGTATATTAAGTCCCCGGCGCGATCGAAGAAATTGACGCTTTGTGCTTCAAGGATTTTTCTCTCTTTGCCAGATTTTAAATATAGCATTGAGATAATCAGTGTCGAGCCAAGTAGTATCAGGGATATAACGGCAATGGCAATCGCGAGCCAGGTATTGTTAACCGCATGGCTAGGGTCTAGGGAGCGTGTTATCGGTGATAAGATGGTTGCGGCCATGCCAGTGTAATGCATGCCGGAAATACCGGCGCCCATAATTATCGAGGCAGCGAGTTTTAACCATCCAAGGTGTGTGTCTTTTTTTGCACTGAGCGTGAAGAAAATCCACATTGCGGCTATCGATGCGGTGACGGCGATGCCGACGGAGAGTGAAAATAGTAATGGGTCGTAGCTGGGGCGCGGGCTGATTTTCAATGCCAACATACCCGTGTAGTGCATCAGGCTTATGCCTGCGCCCATTATGCCGCCGCTGAAAAGTAATTTAAACCAAGTCATTGTATTACCACTTGCAGCGTAGAGGGCAATAGCAGAGGAGAGTATGGCGAATAACATCGATAGGGCAGTAATCGGAATGCTGTAAGCAACCGGGTATTTCATATTCATCGCGAGCATGCCGATGAAATGCATAGACCAGATGCCGAGCCCCATAATAGTAGAACCGCATAATAGCCAAATGCGCGCCGGCGACGAGCCCGCGCTTTTCGACACGTTCCTTGCCATATTGAGCGCACAATAGGACGCTGCAACAGCAACGATATAGGACAGTCCGACTAGCCAGTAGTTATAAGCCATATCCATTGTTAATAATCCTATGAAACCTGTGAACAGTTCAGTTCAATATGTGAGGGTGGGGCGAGAGGTAACTCAAGTTCGAATGTTGCCCCTTTTTCCGCCCCATCACTACTAGCAGTAAGTGTTCCACCTAGTTGTTTCGATGATGTTGCACAGCTGTGAAGACCAAAACCATGACCTTCCTTGCGCGTTGTGAAGCCATGATTGAATAATTTCGTCATGTTCTCAGCGTTGATGCCGCCGCCGTTGTCGCTAACTTTTACGATAATGCCGCCAGTCGTATTGAGCGTAGCAATGACCAGTTGTTTGTCGTGGCGGTTAACGCGATCACAGGCCTGCTTGGCATTGACAATAAGATTGACAAGTATTTGTACTGTTTTATGTTTGTCGATGAGTATTGCTGGCGTATCTGTGAGCTCGCGGATAACTTTTACGCCGTGGCGCCCTAAGGCGTCATCATTTATACGCAGGCTAATGTCGATTATTTCGTTAATATTGATGATTTCAGGAAGGCTGCTGGTCTTGCTGTAATCCTGCTGTAGCTCCACGATTTTTTTCATGTGATCGATGGTATCTTGCAGCCCATCTAATTCACTATTCAGGTGAGATTTGTTGTTGATGAAGTCCTGTGATAAATCCTCAAGATAACCCAGTATTAGTTTTCCCTTGGGGTCGTTGGTGACGTAATTGTCGAGATTTTTTTCGTTGTCGCGAAGCATGGCCACAGCTTTGCTTAAACCCGAGAAGTTGGTTCTAGCTACGATGTCGGTAGTTACCTTGGTGGAAACGTTCACGCTGTTCAGTACATTTCCAACATCGTGTAATACTTCTGTGGTGGCTTCAGTCTTGCCGATTAATCGAGATGCTTCTAATAAGTCTCGACTGATCTTTTTACTGTTGGATATTTCCACTTGTAATTTTACCGAATGAGCGCGAACGAGTTCCTGTAGCTCTTTGTTTTCATAAAGTACAAGTCCGCCAGATAGAAGTGTCTCTGCCAAACGAGTGTCACTTTCGGAAAATACATGGTCGTCGTTATCGGTGGCGAAGTAAATCCAGCCCACGGTACTCTGTTGTGACTTGATACTTACGCCGAGAAACTTGCTCGCAGGCGGATGATCGCTGGGTAGGTCGCTCATACATAATTTATCTTTAATTAGGTAGGAGCCAGATTGTTTGCTTAGGCGAGAAATTAGTCCAGAAGGATTGTCTTCATATCTCGCAAAAATATTTTTAGGTAGATTGTGTAACAATAATTTAGGCGCCGTATCATTTTGACCGATAACGGAGAACGCGGCATAGGATGAAGGTATGATCTTCATTGCTGCTTCGAAAATTATTTGTTGAATTGTATCGGCGTCATCCAGTGATGCCAGCTCCATAAATAGGTCCAATATAGCTGCGAACTGACCGTTAGTATGAAGTAGGCTTTCTATTCGTTTTTCTGCTTCAACATTAATACCTATATCATTAGCCGCAATATGGGCGAGTCGCATCTCAGATAGTGCATCTAAATCGGCGAGGGTGCTTTTAACGGAGCTAGGGATTTTTTGCGGAAAATTTGTTGGCGTAGATAGTTTTTCTATGTCATTTCCTAATAAATTCGCCACCGTATCCAATATTATTCTTGGCTCGGTTGGTTTGGGTAAAACCGCGTCAGCACCACAATTGCTAGCTAATTTTTTAACGTCAGATATTTTGTATGTTGCAGAATAAAATATAATTTTTATATGCTTGTATTTTTGATTGGCGCGTAATAATTCGGTGAACGCAATGCCGTCCATATTTGGCATTAGAATATCGGTGATAATGAGATCTGGTTGTTGTTCTTTTACCATCGCCATGGCCTTCACCCCGTCCCCAGCAGTAGTGACGTGATACCCTGCATAGCCTAGGAGGTCATTTAAGAACTGTACGTTGACCGGTCGGTCATCAACCACTAGTACGCTAGGCATTTCGCTCTCCAGTTTGTTTCATGCAGTGTGCGATCTTTGTTAGCAGAGTTTCCGCTTCAATAGGGCGAGAAATAAACATGTCCGCGCCTAGATTTTTGGCATTGTTTTGGTTATCAATTCCTGGGGATGTTGAGGAGATTAATAAAAATGGTGCGCCATGTAATACATCGAGTTTTTTAGCGGCGAGCAATAAATCGAAGCCGCTCATTTCAGGCATGTTCACGTCGCTTAAAATTAGATCGAATTTTTCTTGATGAAGCTTGCTGATTGCTTCTTTCGATGAAGATACCGCATCTACTTTGTAGCCACCGTAATTCAGAATCGTGGAGCTTAATTCACGCTGTTCTAAATGATCGTCAACGAGCAAAATTTTTCCTGTATATTTTCTTGTAGGCGTTTTTTGTGCTAATTCAAGGTGATTTTCTTCTCTCTGTGTGAAGTTTTTACTAACTCTCATATTTTCAGGGAGAAAAAACTCGACCTCGGCAACAAAATTATTCGGATCTATTGGTTTGTCAATATAGCCATCAAAACCCAGTTTTAGCGCTTTGTCACTGTCACCGCGCATCGCCATGGCTGTAACGGCCACAATCTTAATGTGGTCGAGATGTTTTGCTGCGCGCAGATTTATAATAATTTCGTATCCATTTAGGCCGGGCAGTTGGATGTCGCATATCACTAAGTCAGGTGGGTTGGCGTGAACCGCCTCTGCGCCACTAATGCCATCTGCGTGGCCCTCGCCGTGGTGCCCAAATGCAGATAGTAAGTAGAGCATCAATTCGAGATTGGCAGCGTTGTCTTCAATAACAATAATGCGTGCCATTTTACTTTCTCCCAACTAACGTGAGTGTGAAGCAGCTTCCTTGCCCATATGCACTCTCAAAATTGATATGGCCACCGAGTAAGTCGGCAAGTTTTTGAGACAGGTGTAAGCCCAATCCGGTGCCTTCGCGGTGCGTACTGTCCATTTGGCTAAAGGCTTGGAATAATTTCTCTCGGTCTTCTTCTCTAATGCCAATCCCGGTGTCAGTCACAGAGAAAATGACATCATTTGTTGAGTCGCCCTCACTGATTTTCAGCCCCAAGGTGATTACTCCGCTGTCGGTAAACTTTATCGCGTTGTTGGTAAGATTGATTATTATCTGTGTGATTGCTCGTAAATCAATGTGAAGGTGGATGTCGTTTTTATCCATATCCAAATTCAGTGATAGTCCCTTGCTGTCGGACAAGGGCTTTAGGGTTTCCTGTACCTCTTCTAACACCTGTTGGCATAGTACTTTTTCGTTGTGTAATTCAATTTTTCCTGACTCAATTTTCGCCAGGTCAAGCAAGTCATTAATTAACGAAAGTAAGTGGTGGGCGCTGGTTTTTATGGTGTTTAGCTGCCTGTCTTGATCATCAGACAATGGTCCGGGAAGACGCATCAATAATGTGCCGGTAAACCCAATAATTGCATTGAGCGGGGTCCGTAGTTCATGGCTCATATTCGCTAAAAACCGGTCTTTTGATAAGTTGGCGTTTTCCAACTCCAGATTTTTTTCCTGAAGGGTTCTTTCGAATTGCTTTCTCTCCGTTACGTCACGTGCGGCGGCGAAAACGCCCTGCAGTTTGTCATCCCGGTCATAAAAGGTGGCGGCGTTATAGCTAACAACCGTTTTGCTTCCGTCTTTAGCGCGAGCTGTCAGTTCATAATTGGTGACCTTTTTATCTCGCAGTACTAGCTTGATGCCTTCTTCGGCGAGTTGCGGGTCAGTAAAGAAGTTTTTGAAGGGGATTCCTATGAGTTGTTCGCGGGAATGACCTGTGAGCTCTACCATTTGCTGGTTGACGTCGGTGATGATGCCAATCGGGTCTGTGGTCATTAGTGCGTCGATGTTCGATTCAATCAAGGATCGGGTATAAAACTGCTGGTCACGAAGCTGTTGTTCCATTTCTTTTTGGGCTGTTATGTCACGTGCGCCCGCGAGGATGCCCAGTGGTTCACCGGATGTATCGGTAAACACGCCAGCGTTAAAACTCACTGTGATTTTGCGACCGTGCCGGGTAATCATACTAAGCTCGTATCCAAGTACGCGACCGGCAGTCAATGTTTCACGTACGCCCTTTGTTGCTCGCGTGGGATTTGTAAAGTAGGCCTCGAAACGCGAGCCGACTAGATGTGCTCGAGAGTAGCCGGTAAAGCTTGTGGCTTCTTCATTGACGTCGATAATGGTGCCGTCAGGGGCGATGGCGAAAAGTGCATCGGCGGATGCCTCAATTAACGAGCGGTTATATGCCTGTTGTTCCGCCAGCTGTGTTTGCAGGCGCGCTTGTTCGCTGATATCACGTGCGCTGGCGAAGATCCCTTGAATATTAGCCTCAGCATTTCTGAATACAGAGGCGTTGAAGGATACAGTGGCCTTGCGTCCCGCGCCGGTGGTCAGTACCAAGTCGTAATTAGTTACTACGCCCTCGGCCAGAGTACGACGTACTCCCTCTTCGGCACGTGTTGGATTGGTAAAGTAATTCTTGAATTGGCTGCCGACCAGGGAATCTCTGTCGTAACCAGTCATTCGACACATTTGCTCATTTACGTCGGTAATATAGCCGTCAGGATCAACGGTAATCAGACCGTCAACAGAGGCTTCAATCAGTCCGCGTAAATAGGTTTGCTGCTCTCGCATCTGTCCTTCGAGGCGGACGCGATCGGTGATGTCGCGGGCCGAGGCAAATATGCCTTTAACTTTCCCCGTGGTATCTTTGAAAATAGAGGCATTGAATGAAACTTGTAACATGCGACGAGAGCGGGATATCAGCGTCAAGGCGTATTCCGTGACGACGCCTTTTTCAAACGTTTCTAACACACCTGACGTGGCTCGATCGCTTTCAGTAAAGTAACCTGCGAACACGGTGCCGATAAGATCGGTACGCTCATAACCCGTCATGCGGCACATCTGTTCGTTGACGTCCGTAATATAACCCTCGGGATCAACGGTAATCAGGCCGTCAACCGAGGCCTCGATTAGGCCGCGGTTGTAGGTCTCGGATTCGCGTAACTGCTCTTCTAGTATTTTCTGTTCGGTGATGTCGCGTGCGGCTGCGAACACCCCTTGTAAAACGCCAGCGGCGTCGTTGAACGTTGTGGCGTTATAGGAAACCACGGTTTCCTTTGTGTCTCCGCCGACCACTGTTAACTCGTAGTTCGTTACGCGACCCTCACGTAGCACCTGGCGAATGCCCTCTTCGGCGCGATTTGGGTCGGTGAAATATTGCTTAAGAGGTTGTCCAATTAGCTCGTTGCGGGAGGCGCCAGCCAAGGATTCCATTTGCTGATTGACGTCAGTAATGATGCCTAGTGGATCAATCGTGACTAGGGCATCGATATTCGCTTCGATCAGAGAGCGGGTATAAAACTGCGATGCTTGCAGCTGTCGCTCGAGTCCTTTTTGGTCAGTTATGTCACGTGCGCTGGCAAATATTCCACGCACGTTACCTTCTGGATCGCGAAATACTGAGGCGTTAAAGGAGACGGGAATTTCATTGCCGTCTGAGGATCGCAGAGTAAGTACGTAATTTGTGACCGCTCCTTCTTTAAAGGTTAGTCGCACGCCTTCCTCTGCGCGATCACACTCCTTAAAATAACTGGCGAAAGAAGAGCCAATAAGTTTGTCCCGGGGCATGCCGGCCATACGGCACATGGTGTCGTTGACATCAGTGATTTGTATTGCGTCATCAACGGTAATAAGGCCGTCGACGGATGATTCAATGAGTCCTCTGTTGTAGGCTCGCTCTTGCCCTAGTTGCTGCTGTAGCTGAGATTGATTGGTGATATCGCGTGCTGAGGCAAATATACCTTTTAGCACACCGTTGGGATCTTTAAATACGGCAGCATTAAACGATACTAGGCTTTCCGCGCCATCACGGGCAAGTAAGGTTAGCTCGTAATTGGTTACAGATTCCTTGTCGAGAGTTAGGCGTACACCTTCAGATGCGCGCTTGGAATCAATGAAGTACTTGGGGAAATCGGTGCCTATCATTTCTTTGCGGCTATAGCCGGCCATGCGGCACATGGTGTCGTTGACATCGGTTATCTTCAACATGGGGCTTACGGTAATCAGGCCGTCCAAAGAGGCCTCAATGAGTCCGCGGTTGTAGGCGCGCTCGTCGCCTAGCTGTGTTTGCAGACGATCTTGGTCGGTAATGTCGCGTGCCGAAGCAAAGATGCCTTTTACACCCCCCAGTTGATCTTTGAATACTGAGGCGTTAAATGAAACGCGCAATTGCGTGTTATCATGACGCGAAAGTGTTAACACATAGTCTGTTACAACGCCTTTTTCGAAGGTCTCTTTGACGCCATTAATGGCATGTTCAGGGTCGGCGAAGTAATCGGCGAATGACGTTCCTATTAGCTGCTCCCGGGTGTAACCAGACATGCGGCACATTTGTTCATTGACATCGCTGATATTTACATCCGGGTCCACGGTGATCAGGCCGTCGACCGATGACTCGATCAAGCCACGGTTGTAGGTCTCAGATTCGCGCAGCTGCTGTTCTAGCTGTTTTTGTTCGGTAATATCACGCGCTGCCGCAAATACCCCTTCAAGTCTGCCTTCTTGGTCTCTCAATATGGAGGCGTTGTATGAGACCAGCGTTTCGCGACCATTCTTAGCGTGCACCGTCAGCTCGTAATTCGTTACACGCTCGTCGCGGAGGACTTGCCGAATACCTTCTTCGGCGAGTGTCGGGTCGGTGAAATAATTTTTGAACGGGCTGCCTACCAGCTCGTCACGAGAAAATCCCGTTAGTTCAGACATTTGCTGGTTAATATCGGTGATGACGCCTACCGCATCGGTCGTCATTAATGCGTCGATATTCGATTCAATAAGAGAACGGGTATAAAATTGGGTGGATTGGAGCTCTTCCGTAAGACGGTTATCGTCTGATACGTCTTTGGAAATCATCAGGTAGCCAATCACTTGGCCAAGCGTATTGCGGCGAGGTGTGATGACGACGCTGGCGATGAAGGTGTCGCCGTTTTTGCGAAGACGTTCGAGAATGCCTTCCCACTTGCCATCAGTTATCGCAATTTTTAGAGTTTTTTCGGGCAGTCCGGCTTCTATATCTTCCTTGACGTGGAGAGCGGATGAATTTAGCTTGCCAACGACTTCTTCTGGTTCATAACCATAGAGTCGGCGTGCTCCCTCGTTCCACAACAATATTGTGCCGTTCAGGTCTTTGCCGACCACCGAATACTCGGTTGACGACTCGAGAATATTGGTAATAAATTCAACGGCGTCCTCGCCATTGCTGACAATGGAATGGTCAAACATCCGGTGTGGATTATTTGATGTGGCCTTTGGGGGCTGTGCTTCTTTTATCGCTGACATAGTCAACATTCCCTGTAGTTTGTGAAGAGCTATTCCTTAGCCAAATAAATTCTTTTGTCTTTTGTCTTTTGTCTTGGGCTGGCTTGAAGCTTAGCTACTTAGGCAAAGAATAATTTTTATTTGCACTTGATTGCTAAATTACTTAATTTGTTTTTTTTTATAATAAGGAATTGCACTTATCGATGTTGGTAATATCTCTACGCTAGAATTTAAAGACGAGGCCGCTCGACGGTATTGCCAAGTTAACTCACAGTTTCTGCTAATGTAGGGGTATGAATATATACAAGCGCCACCGGTTTCCCCGCGATATCATCGCCTGTGCAGTATGGCTTTATCATCGTTTTAATTTGAGTCACCGCGATATATAGGATTTACTGGCCGAGCGCGGGATCATTGTTAGTCGTGAGCCTATCAGGCTCTGGTTCATAAAATTCGGCGCTATAGTGATACGTTTTACATTGACGAAGTTTTTATATTGATCAATGGGGAACGGCAGTACCTTTGGTGAGCTGTGGATCAAGACGGCGAAGTTGTCGATGTCTACCTTCAGGTGAAAAGGGATGGGGCAGCAGCTAAGCGCTTTTTTCCGATTATTGAAGCGCCATGGCGAGGGGGCGAGAAAAATTGTGACAAATAAATTGCGGAGCTACGGTGCTGCTCATCGGGAATTGATGCCGGAGGCGCTGCACAGCACCAAAGTATATGAGAATAACCGCGCCGAGAAATCGCACGAATCGACTAGGATGAGGGAGCGATGCATGCGTAAATTCAAGTCCGCTCATCAGACTCAGTAATTTTTGACAGCTCATGCGGTGGTTTCAAATTTATTCAATCTTGGTTGTTATTTAATTCGATCTGAAACGTTTCGTCATCTTAGGGAAGGTGCGTTTGAAGAATGGAAAAGAGCGATTGTTTGAGCTGGCACAGTGTCATTTATTGCAACTCAAAAAGTTAACTTGTCAGTACCCAGTGCAGCCCCAGCGGCATGTACGGTGAGTGGGCTTGATTCTGGGATCGCGGGAGTGTTATTCCTGTAGAAATTTACGGGCACTCCGGCTTGGCACCAATACTTGACGAGTGAAGAGGTATCGTCTCCACTCGGGCGGTGCTTAGGGCGTTATCTCAAGAAGTTTAGATATAGGCTATTATCATCATCGTAATATTTTCTAGTGTTCCGAGAGATAAAAGGAGGCGGGAATGTGGACTTCAGCAACGCTTAATAAGGTCATAGTATTCCATCTTGTTGTGGCTATCGGCATAGTGGTCTGGACTGGTATCTTATTTGCTCTCTATTTATGGGCTGTCGACGGTGAACATGATCATTTAACGGAAACAATTAAACTCAAAGCCGAGTCAATGGCGCAGAACTCTCAGTCTCTACGTAGCTGGGTTGGGGGTCATGGCGGTGTGTATGTTGAGGTAAACGATAAAATAAAGCCTAACCCTTTGTTGGCAAATATGCCTGAAAGGGATATAGAAACGCCATCAGGCCGAAAGCTGACTCTCTTTAATTCACCAGCATTTTTGCGTGAGATTTCACAAACTTTTGAGAGTTCATTGGGTGATCGGATTAAATTAATCTCATATCAACCCTTGAATCCCGCTAATACTCCTGATGACTGGGAGAAAAAAGCGCTTAAGGAGTTAGAGGCGGGGGCTGCTACTGCTCAGGGATTTGTGTCTGGCGAGAAAAGCCATTTTCGTCTGATGTACCCGATGATGATGGAAGCCAAGTGTGCTAAATGCCATCGCTATCTGAAAGACATTCCGCGAAATGTGGTGGGTGGTTTAAGTGTGATGGTAGATAAAACGCCTTATGACAGATTGAGTGAGAAGGTGATTCGAAAAATCACTACGGGGTATTTTAGTATCTGGCTTATTGGTCTTTTTGGTCTTATTGTATTTGATTTTAAAGGCGCAAAATTGCTACGAAATATTCAATTTACCGCTACGCATGATGGACTCACACAACTAAATAACCGGCGAGAAATCGAATGCCTGATTAACCTGGAATGTGAGCGTGCCGACCGTTATAAAAATCCGTTATCCGTGATGATGCTGGATATTGATTATTTTAAACGAGTGAATGATACCTATGGTCATCAGGTGGGTGACGAAGCACTTCGTGTCGTAGCGACGACAATTAAACAAACTATTCGTAAAATAGATATTGCGGGGCGCTATGGTGGTGAGGAATTCCTTGTATTGACTCCGGACACACCCCGTGAAAAAGCGGAAATATTGGCGCAAAGGCTCAATAAAGCTATCAAGACAGCGTCGATTAAGCTAAAAGATGGAAAAACTTTCTCGGTTACGGTTAGTATCGGAGGTTCCTGCTTTTCGCCAGAACGAAGATCTGCGGACTTGTTAGTGAAGAGCGCTGATGAGGCACTATATAAAGCCAAAGAGACTGGCAGGGATCGAGTATGCTTTTCCAAATAGAAGTCGTTCTTGGGTGCAGCGAGCTAAACAGTACTTGCGCGCAGATATAATAGTGAATTGCCCCGGGATGGGTTTTGTACCGGTTAAGCCTGAAGATCAGTAGGCTACATTATTGAAACAAAACGGAAAATTCTAGACTCTATTGATGTGAGTTGGCGAGATCGTATATTAACTGGTTAGAAGCAGAGGGCTTGCCAGGGTGCGGAAATATGGGATGTATATGTTTGGTTATGGTTACAAAGACTACAACTTATACTTCCTCTACTTGTTTTGGACTAAATCTAGGCAGATGTTAAATTGAATAAGATAAGCCTGACTAAAAGGATACTTCTTCCCCTCGCTCTGATCCTATCTCTGTTGTTTGCAGGCTTTATTTTCGTTATTAATCGGCAACTAGATTTATTCGATGTTGTTACTGTTGAGAGCGCATCCCAGATAGTCGCTTCCAACTACCAACAATCTCTGGATAACCATGCTGAAAAAATGATCGGGCTTCTGGAACTCATGGCTACGGATGATCGCATTTCAGAGGCATTGGTCTCCGGAAGCCGGCAGCAGATGCTGGAAGTCGGCATGCCGCTTTTTGAGCACTTTAGAAAACTGAATATCACCCATTTCTATTTTCATTCTGCCGACAGAGTCAATCTGTTACGCGTGCATCAGCCTCCCCGGTTCGGCGATCTTATTAACCGTACAACCGCTATAGAGGCCGTGAAAACCGGGAAACCCTTTTGGGGAGCGGAGCTGGGGCCATTGGGTACTTTTACCTTGCGCGTCGTCAAACCCATATATGTTCAAAACAAACTAGTGGGTCTTCTTGAACTCGGCGAGGAGGTTGATCATCTTATTACAAGGATGAAAGCCTTTCTGGGCGTGGATGTCGTCGTCACTATAGACAAGCAGTTCCTTAAAAGAGCCAGCTGGGAAAGCGGTATGGCTATGTTGAAACGGCAGGCCGATTGGGACCAGTTTTCTTCAGTCGTCGTGAATGCAAACAGCATTCCGAATTCCTCACCCGGATTTCTGGGGGGGGTTATCGTTCCTTCTCATGAGGAGTCAATGAATCATCATCAATTGAACGGCAAGGAATATGTTGCTGCAAAGCTTTCACTTGTTGATGTAGGTCAGAGGCAGGTGGGGAAACTGTTTGTGCTTTATGATGTGACTTATCTGAGTAAAGAGACTCGTGATACCACCGTTCTGGCAGCGGGGATTGCTGCTTCTCTGGCCCTGATTCTTCTTTTCATCTTTTACAGGATACTCAGTCGAACTGAAAAGGTGATTGATGCTTCACAGCAGAAGATTGCACATGAGCACGATGCATTGATAGAGGCCCAAAAGCTTGCACGCATCGGAAGTTGGGAACTTGATTTGATTCATAACGAACTCTGGTGGTCTGATGAGTGCTATCTTATTTTTGAGCGAGATAAGAAGCCGGGAGTCGCCAGCTACGCAGATTTTCTCGAAAGTATCCACCCCGAAGACAGGCATTTGGTGGATCAGGTCTATACGGAGTCATTGGAAAAGCACACTGAATACAATGTTGTGCACCGCCTTAAAATGCCTGACGGGCGCATTAAATATGTCAATGAAATCGGCGAAAGTATTTATGACGAGAATGGCAAGGCTGTGCGATCCGCCGGTACCATTCAGGATATTACCGAGCGCCTGCAGAGTGAAAAAGCCATTCACGAGAAGGACGGTCAGATAAGGCTGCTGCTTGATTCCACCGCAGAAGCAATCTATGGAATTGATCTGGATGGCAACTGTACCTTTGCCAATGCTGCCTGCCTGAGGATGCTTGGTTATGATGACGTCTCTGAGTTGATCGGGGAAAACATGCATACGCTGATCCACCACACCCATGCGAATGGATCGCCGTATCCTCAGAAAGAGTGTCGTATTTATGAGGCATTTCGTACAGGTGTAGGGACACATGTGGACGATGAGGTTATGTGGCGCAAGGATGGCAGCAGTTTTCCCGTTTCATACTGGTCCCACACCGTAACCAAAGATGATCAAATCACCGGAAGCGTAGTGGCCTTTCTCGACATCACGGAGCAAATTAAAAACAGAGACGAATTGGAGATAAGCCATGCACAATTAATGGCATCTCTGGAAGGCACCATCTCCACGATTACAAAAATTGTAGATGCCAGAGACCCCTATACTGCTGGTCATCAGCAACGGGTAGCTGATTTGGCGTCCAATATTGCCCGTGAAATGGGACTTGATGAGAATTTAATCGTTGGGATTTCTCTGGGTGCCAAGATTCATGATATAGGCAAGATCAATGTGCCGGCTGAACTGCTGAGCAAGCCAACAAAGCTGACGAATATCGAATATATGCTGATTCAGTCGCATCCGCAGGTGGGATCCGACATCCTCAAGGATATTGAGTTCCCGTGGCCGGTGGCGGAAATAGCCCACCAGCATCATGAGCGGATGGATGGCTCCGGTTATCCGAAGGGGCTGAAAGGCGATGAGATAATATTGGAAGCTAGAGTCGTTGCCGTAGCAGATGTTGTTGAGGCAATGGCAAGTCATCGCCCGTACAGGCCGGGTCTGGGTATTGATGAAGCCCTGGATGAAATCATGAAGAATCGCGGGAATTTTTATGACCCCCAGGTTGTCGATGCTTGCCTTCGTTTGTTCAAAGAAAAAGGTTATACGCTCAGTTAGGCGTATACCGTTACAGAGGCTCGACATAATAAATACTGTTATTGGTTGCTATCGCCGTATCGGTACAGTGATAGCAGTCATTCAAAAATACAAAAAATTTAAATCATGAATGTTCGCTTGTGCCGATCGCGGATTAATTATTTAGAACGGTTAGCTCCAAGAGTATGTTTGTGGCAGCCCCTATATTCCTGTGGATGACTATCCGCTTATTAGCAGCTCAGGAATATCCTCTACAAACGCAACAATGTGACGGGCTCTAGCGCCATACACCTTGCCACGGCCCACGGTGATCTCCTCCAGCGTAGCTTACACGTCTTTAGCAGGCCGATACGGGCTTCCCTTATAGTCGATTTTTCAACGAGCTGGTATGCTAATTGTGTAGTATTCTGACAGTTCACGTGATTTTGGGCCGTGTATGCAAGATATTCATGGGTTGTTTAAGTTGATGGTTGACAAGGAGGCGTCTGACTTGTTTCTAACTTGCGGCGCCCCACCTCACGTCAAAATTAACGGCACTACACACCCGGTCAAGACAGGTATTTTAGAGCCAGGCGAAGTGAAGCAAATGGCCTACGAGGTAATGACTGATCGGCAGACCTCGGACTTTGAGGAGACATTCGAGGCAAATCTCTCCGTTTCGGTCTCTGGGTTGGCTCGTTTTAGGGGCAATGTTTACTATCAGCGGGGCGAAGTTGCGCTTGTTGCTCGTCTAATAAAATCTAATATCCCCTCTTTTACACAGCTGGGTTTACCCAAGGCCTGTAGCGAGTTAGTTATGCTTAAGCGAGGTCTAGTGTTGGTGGTTGGTGGTTGGTGCTGCAGGCTCAGGCAAAAGCACGACGCTCGCCGCAATGATTGGACACCGCTCTGAGTATGTAGACGGCCACATTTTGACCATTGAAGACCCTATTGAATTTCTTTTTCCGCACAAGCGATCGCTGGTAGATCAGCGCGAAGTCGGTATTGACACAAAAACCTTTGATGACGCCCTGGTTAACGCGATGCGTGAAGCACCTGATGTCATTATGATCGGAGAAATTCGCAACCTTGAAACGGCGAAGCACGCGATATCCTACGCAGAAACTGGACACTTATGTTTGGCAACTCTGCATGCGAATAATGCAAACCAAGCGATTGAGCGTATTTTAAACTTTTTTCCGGAACAGGCGCAAAAACAACTCCTTTTAGACCTATCATTTAATCTAAAAGGTGTTATTGCTCAGCGGTTAGTTCCTTCGATAGATGGCGACCGAGCACTGTGCACTGAATTATTACTTCTTTCGTCGCATATATCTGATTTAATTCAACATGGCCGGGTTGATGAAATCCGCGAGGCTATGGGTAAAGGTAATGATTCGGGGATGCACACCTTTGATCAAATGCTATTTAATTTGTATCGAGGCGGTAAAATCACTTTAGAAACAGCGCTTCATAATGCGGATTCTCACACCAATCTTGCATTGCGTATTCGATTGTCGGAAAAACATTCCACGGATGAGACGCCGTCTTTGCAAATAGATGTGGTGGATTCACGTCCTTTTGACGACCCTTGAGACTATGTAAAACCTAATACCTTCATCGGATTGTGTTGCGTTGACCATTTGAATTCACAAACCAGACCAGGACATGCGATATGAAAATCTAGTACGAAATGAATAGCTCCCAAAACTTAAGACCACTCCGCCATTCAGTTTGAAACGGTCTTCATACTGCCTCGATGACGTGGGGTTAGCGCCAAAATGAAGACGTTTAACAAGACTGTAGCCAGAGACTCGAAATTGATTGCGAGAAATTTCTCCCGGTAGGGCGCGTTTTCTAGCCGCTAATTACATCGTAAGGTTCCAGTCGGGGTGACTGGCGCGCCATCTCCCCTAAAACGACTATCCAAGTAGGCTATTGCATTAGACGTTCCCAGTGCGGCACCTGCGGCATGTATGGTGAGTGGGCTTGATTCTGGAATAGCGGGAGTGTTATTCCTGTAGAAATTTATGGGTACTCCGGCTTGGCACCAATGCTCGACGAGTGAGGAAGTACCGTCTAACGGAACAAGCCCATCGTTAACTTCGTGATAAATAAAGATGTCACTAGCCGGATATATTGGAACTCGTAATAGGTTCAATTCACCGGCTACCGATAGAAAACCGGCCGACTGATACGGATCAGCCACATTAAAGTAATCGGCAAGGCGGCCTCCGGTTTCTGTCGTACCGTCTGTGGGCACACCAACACAGCTATCCTTGAGCGCTAACGCGGCTTGTCGCCCATGCTCATTGAGAAGTTCAGTTGGTAGAAACTCTGGGTACGCCCGTGTAACGCCGAAAAGCAATCCAAAGAGCAAACTAAAACTATCCGTATTTTCCGCTTCGGATGTGATTTCAATTAAGTCGACTGGTGTTCCTCCTAACACTGAACCTGCAAGATTGAGCTCGGGTGCATAGCTGGGCTGCACTGCAGCTGCCCAGCTTGAGGCATAGGCCCCCCCAGAATACCCCCAGAGCCCGACTGGATCTTCTGGGGCAAGCTCTAGCGGCTCAAAACTTAACGCTGCGCGAATGCCATCAAGTGTGGCTTGACCAGACTGGCGCCCAGCACCAAACGCGTGACTGGGGCCTTCATAGTCTG
>JAGPVP010000063.1 GCA_018066965.1 Zhongshania sp.
TGTCATCATTTCGTCTTAAAACTTCTACATAAGCGCAATCAAACTGTAAACCTATACCCCTAGGCTTTACGGCGGTAAGTGAAGAACAAACTCAACGCTCGAATTTACTAGGGCAACTCACTGCCACCCACGCCATACCAATATAGGAAATTTCAAATTTCCAGACTAGGAGCCTTCTAATGCGTATAAGAACCGCCATATTGTCAGGGGTATTGCCCATAGCAATAGCGTCACATGCCGCTGCTGCAGTATTACCGACAAGCCAAGCTAATAGCCCGTGGTATACCGACGCCGCAAGCAACACTGCGACTAAAGCAAACGCTACGACCCCCACCAAAGCAAAAAACGTCATTCTTTTTGTCGGTGATGGTATGGGTATTTCTACCTTAACCGCCGCGCGAATATTACAAGGCCAGCAAAAAGGTAATCTCGGTGAAGAGGGTTACTTAAGTTTTGAAACCTTTCCCCATACAGCCCTAGTCAAAACCTATAACGTCGATGCACAAACACCAGATTCTGCCGGCACCATGACGGCAATGATGTCTGGCGTAAAAAGCGACGCCGGTGTGCTTGGCGTGTCTGAGGATATTGAGCGCGGCAACTGCAGCACCGTTAGCGGCAATGAATTGATCACCGCCATTGAGCTTGCCGAAATTAAAGGCATGTCTACCGGCATTATCTCTACCGCCAGGATTACCCACGCCACACCCGCTGCCGCTTACGCAAAATCTGCTGATCGGGACTGGGAAGACGATGGCGACATGCCCGCTGCCGCAAAAGCGACTGGCTGCGAAGACATCGCGTCTCAACTTGTTAATTTCGAACCCAATCTAGAAGCGCGCCTGGAAGGCAAAGACGTCGACGGTTTAGACGTGGTGATGGGCGGCGGTCGTCGCAGCTTTTTGCCTAAAGACGCGGCGTTTAATAGCAACGACGCTGTAAGTTCGGTTGAAGGCGACCGTACCGATGGTCGCGACCTTACCGCTGAGTGGAAAACACGTTACCCAAATGGCAGCTATGTGTTTGATCAAAGTAGTTTTGATGCGGTAAATGCGAGCACCACCACCAAGCTCTTCGGTCTGTTTAATGAATCGCATATGCAGTATGAAGCTGACCGCAGCAACGACGTTGCCGGCGAGCCATCACTCACTGAAATGACCAGCAAGGCCATCGATATTTTAGATAACAATAGTAATGGTTATTTACTGGTTGTTGAGTCAGGTCGTATTGACCACGGCCACCACGCCGGCAGCGCATATAACGCGCTAACCGACGCGATTGAATTATCAAACGCGGTAAAAGCCGCAGCTGATGCTACCAACCCAGAAGAAACCTTAATTCTGGTTACCGCCGACCACAGTCATGTGTTTACGATTGCTGGTTACCCTAAACGCGGCAACCCAATCCTAGGCAAAGTTGTAAATGTGGGCGAAACTGCGCCCACCACTGCCGCCGATGGTATGCCTTACACCACAGTTGGCTACACCAATGGGCTTGGCTTTCATGACCTAGGCACCGTAACCGACGGCGACGCCGTATACTCGGAAGGCATTCAAGGCGGTCGCGCAAACCTTGCCAGTGTCGACACTGAATCATCGGGCTTCCATCAAGAAGCGTTAATACCACTCGATTCAGAAACCCATGCCGGTGAAGATATAAGCCTTCACGCACGCGGCCCTGGCTCACAATTTGTACACGGCGTAGTCGAGCAGAACGTAGTATTCCACTTGATCAATCAAGCGCTTGATCTGCTGACCAGCGAATAAGGAGAATGACAATGAAACATTTTAAAGTAGCAATTTTAAGCGCGGCCATAGCAGGCCTCACCGCCTGTGGTGGTGACGACGGACGCAACGGCGCAAACGGTAGCAACGGCTCCGACGGCCTAAATAGTTTAATCACCCAGACTCAATTGCCCGTCGGTGACAGCAACTGCCCTGGTGGCGGGGTCCAGTTTGATAGCGGCGCCGACAGCGACAGCAATGGCAGCTTAGAAAGCAGTGAAATCACCGACACTACATTTACCTGCGAACCGTTCACCGCGCCAGAGCAAATTGATCTGATTGGCAACACTAAAGACAATGTGTGGTTCAGCGAAGCACAGGCAAGAGTAGCCGCAGCTACCCAGCCTAACCTCACTCGCGGCGCGGCCAAAAACGTCATTCTGTTTGTAGGCGACGGTATGGGTATTTCCACCGTCACTGCAGCCCGTATTCTTGAAGGCCAGCTGAACGGGAAATCAGGCGAAGAGCACAACCTAAGTTTTGACTTATTCCCCTACACTGGTTTAGCAAAAACCTATAACGTAGACGCACAAACACCAGACTCTGCGGGCACCATGAGCGCGATTATGTCTGGTGTAAAAACGGATGTTGGCGTTATTGGTGTGAACGAGAATATTGTTCGTGGCGACTGCACTACAGTGGCGGGAAATGAGTTGGTAACCGCACTTGAACTGGCAGAAATCGCCGGCAAATCTACCGGTGTACTCTCTACTGCCCGTATCACCCACGCTACCCCAGCAGCGACGTACGCTAAATCTGCAGACCGTGACTGGGAAGACGACGGCGATATGCCTGCGGCGGCTAAAACCGCTGGCTGCGAAGACATTGCCTCGCAACTGGTTAACTTCGAACCTAATCTTGAAGCTCGGATTGCCGGCATTAATGTCGACGGCATCGACGTTGTCATGGGCGGCGGTCGTCGTAGCTTCTTACCAAAAGACGCCGCGTTTAACAGCCCCGACGCGGTTAGCAGCGTGGAAGGCGACCGTACCGATGGCCGTGACCTGACCGCCGAATGGAAAGCTCGCTACCCTAGCGGCAACTACATTTTCGATAAAACTGGCTTTAATGCGATCAACACCGAAACCACCACCAAGGTGCTGGGTTTATTCAATGAATCGCATATGCAATACGAAGCCGACCGCAAAAATGATGTTGCTGGCGAGCCCTCCCTGCGTGACATGACCGAAACAGCGATTAAGGTCTTAGACAATAATACCAATGGCTTTTTCCTAATGGTTGAAGCGGGCCGTATTGACCACGCGCATCACGCCGGTAATGCGTATAACGCCCTTACTGACGCGGTAGAATTATCTGAAGCCGTCGCCAAAGCAGTTGAGCTAACGAACAGTGATGACACCCTCATTATCGTTACCGCCGACCACAGCCACGTCTTCACCATCGCGGGCTATCCAAAACGCGGCAACCCGATTCTGGGTAAAGTTGTGAACATTGGCTCTAACTCGCCCGCGCTCGCCGCAGATGGTATGCCCTACACCACGCTGGGTTACACCAACGGTTTAGGTTTTCGTGACCTCGGCGACGAAACCGATGCTGACGAAGGCTATAACTACGCGATTGATGCGGGGCGTCAAGATCTACTATTGGTCGACACTCAATCGCCAGGTTTCCACCAAGAAGCATTAATCCCAATAGATTCAGAAACCCATGCGGGTGAAGATGTTGGTATCTATGCCAAAGGGCCTGGCGCTGCCTTAGTTAGCGGTACCAATGAACAGAACGTGATCTTTCACGTAATGGACTACGCCGCCGATCTGGTCAATAAAGCCAACAGCAAGCAAGTGGCACCATAATAAATTAAGTACAAACTATAAATAATAAGTACCTGCTCGACGACGCCGGCACAAGCCGGCGTCCTTATTCATCAAGACCAAACCTTAATGCAACAACAGCAAACACAAGGGAACAGCCAGTGACTTTAGCGATACAACTCAGCAGCACTGTTAAATTTTGCCTACAAAGCAGCAACCTATTGCTCATCACACTCGCACTTGCGATGCCAGCGCACGCCAACGATTGCAGCCCCAGCACACCCATCAGTGCGCAATACCAAGTCACTAGCCGAAGCACGCCGCAAACCGTCAACCCAAACATTAACCAGCTAGTATTGTGGCGTATGGGAAATAGCGTTGCAGAGCAATTCCCCGCCAAAGGTATTACCGAAATATGGGAACGCAACCATAGTAAAAGTATTAAATTAAATCGCTATTTCGACACCTACCAACGCGGTATCGAATATTCACCCAGCGAAGTAAAAGGCATAAAAAGCGATGACGACTGGAGTATGAAAACCCAACTAGTCGCTGACTCTTTACTGCAAAAAATGAGTTTAAGTAAGCGCGAAGGCAGCGGCTGCGACCGCGAAGAAACCTATATACTCGCAGATAAAAACCAAACCATGACACTGGTTTGGTTACCTGCATACCGCCTAGTAAAGTCCTACCACATTGAAGACAGCACGCGGCAACAAGAATGGATACTCACCAAAAAAACCACTGATAAAGACAGCATAAATACCTTTTTCAGCAAGCACATGGATTATAAAACCACCGACTACGCCGACATTGGTGACAGCGAATCAGACCCATTTTTACGCAAGATGATCAGGCTAGGCTTTATTGAACATGGCAGTTCAGGCATGTACGACGCACAAGGGAATGATATTGGCGGCGAGCATCACTAGAAAATTCACTTAAGGAACACCCTTAAATGCCGTTGTTCGCGCCGTGCTCTCAACGTGAATAACGCAGCACCTGCCCCTTAAATGCCGCAGGCAAAAATTGGCTTTCCTCTGGTTTATGCTGACTATGTAAGTAGCCTAAGGTCACCATTGTTTTACTGAACGCGGCGTGGTTTGAACGACCGGGATCAACCAAGATCACTTCGCAACTCTGTTTAGCGTGGCGTTCAATAAAGTCTGCCAGCAAGGCA
>JAGPVP010000047.1 GCA_018066965.1 Zhongshania sp.
GCTTTCGCCGCCTTGTACAATTGTGACTGAGCGCCAGCCGCTATAAGCAAGACGAAACTGATAGAGCAAGTGGGGAAAGGCCTGACCCGCAAGGGTAACCGCGTCATCGGGGTGGGTGAAATCGGAAAACCCTTGCTGCCCTATCACCGCTTGCTGGCGAAACATCACCTCTTTGTCGGGGCCGGACAGCGCACGCCATTGCTTTACCCGTCGCTGCAACGTTCTCAATACACGTTGATCGTAGTGCTCGGGGTAGTGCTCTTGCAAATACTCCAACAGCGTCAGTCCAGTAAGGCTCGGCTCGCGTTCGAGTAACACCACAAGCTCACGCTCCCAGACCGCCTCCAGCGGATCTTCGCGGGTGCGCCAATGGCGCTCAGGTGGATGGTGGATTGGGTCTTTCTCGATTCTACGGCCTGAACGGACGGAAATATTTGCCTTCGCGGCTGCAGTTTCTTGGGTGATACCACGTTGTCGATGCTGCATGTACAGCTCCTCTTGTCGTTGGGTAATATGTAATCCCGGCACGCTGTTCTCCAAGGGAAAATCAAAGTACCGAACGTTACACCCAACCGGCCAAGATAGTTGTCGTCAACCGGTCATCCTAATTGTCGCCGAACAGACCGGGATCCTACGTCATACCCGGCCCCGAGCTACGTCATCCCCGACCCCGATCGGGGATCCATGTGAGCGATAGCGAATGCTTTTGATTTTCACGTCCGACGTCAGACTTCCGTCTAAACGCTACAACGTCCTTAAGGTTTTATCTTTTTCCAATTGATAGCTTTGTAAGTCTTCGGCTAGTTTTAAATTTCCTTTGTAAATTTCTTGCGCTTCGTCGTACAGGTCTTTCACCGTGTGTTCTTTCGCGTTTTTATCTGAGCGGTAGCGCTGGCTGAAGTGGGTGAGTATTAAGTGCTTTAACTCTGCCTCGGCTGCGGTTTTGGCCACCATGGCCGCCGTGCTGTGCATGTATTGCGGGCCGACGTGGGCGAGCACGTCTTCGGTGAAGGTGGCTTCGTGAATTAATAGATCCGTATTTTTTAATGCATCTAACATCAATGCCGGTTTGTCGTTGTCGCCGCCTACGATGGCGCTGCGTGCTTGCCATGAGGCGCTGCGCACGTCGTTTGCTTTGATGATGTCGCCGTTATCTAGTGTGATGTCTTTGCCTTGCTGTAATTCATGCCAAAGCGGGCCGCGGGGAACCTGATAAGAGTCCAGCTTGTTTTCATCTAAATGATACGGTGGGATTTCTTTGACGTGGTAGGCGAAGCACGGGACTCGGTGCGACATGGCAATGGCGTTAACAGAAATATGATCGTCTTCGTAGTGAAAGTCTTTGTCATCGGATCGCACAAAGGTCAGCGGGAATCGCAAATTATGTACGTCGGTATAGGCAAAAGTATTTCGCACGTATTGTTCGATGCCGTCCGGTGCGCAAATAGTGAGCGGGGCTTTGCGGCCACTCATGTTGGCACTTGCGATTAAACCAGGGAGGCCATAGCAGTGGTCGCCGTGCACGTGGGTGATAAAAATGGTTTTAAGTTTCGCTGAGGAGTAGCGGCTTTTGAGCAGGCGGTGCTGGGTGCCTTCTCCGCAGTCGAATAAATACCAGTCGCGCTGGTCATCAAGCGCAACTGCGAGCGCGGTGACGTTGCGGCTGGCGGTTGGCGTGCCAGCGCTTGTGCCTAAGAAAGTAAAACGCATGAGCTAATTGTATGGTTTCCGTAGTGAAATTGCTGTGCTTACATTGTGATCTATTTTACATGGATATGCCTCTTTGAAGAGCTGGAAACGGATTTTATGGTGTTTTTACGAGGTGCGGTGCGTGTGGGCATTCCGAGGTATGTGGACCATTGTCCGTGGGGCCTTGAGGATGACCATACCGAACGACGTCATCCCCGACCCCCCAAAACCACGTCATCCCCGACCCCGATCGGGGATCCAGATGAGCGGGAGCGAATGCCTTTGGTTTCAGCGAAGTACGGTGGTACCCCGAGTCCGAGGTATGTGGATCCTCCATCGAGTTGAGGATGACGGCTAGGGAGTTGGGCGTGACGATTGAGGTGGTTGAAAATGGCGGATTTCTATATCTCGTCATCCCCGACCCCGATCGGGGATCCAGATGAGCGAGAGCGAATGCCTTTAGTTTCGGTGGATGTAGTTTATGATTTTTACTTCCGACTTCCGACTTCCGACTTCCGACTTCCGACTTCCGACTTCCGACTTCCGACTTCCGCCCCCACCTTGTTTTCCCTAATACGGTCTAATTTTTTAAACCTGCTGCGCCATTCGGATGAGGCGGCGGATTTTACTTTGTATTATTGTCAACCGATCCACGTTTGCGCACGTATCCTTGAGCAAACGCCAAGACAATAACGACGGGAAAGGACGTAGCAATGAAATTCGCTTATCACCACAGTATGTGCCCCGCGGAGCAGTATCTGCCGTTGACGCTAGAGGCAGAGAAGTTGGGCTTCGATACCATTACGATGCCAGACAGCATTTGTTATCCCAAAGAGGGGAGTTCTAAATACCCCTACAACAGTGATGGCAGCCGCGAGTTTTTGGATGGTGTTCCATTTATCGAGCCCTTTTTGCTAACGGCTCATTTGGCGGCATTGACCAGTAAAGTTCGTTTTACCACATCGGTGCACAAGCTTGCTGTTCACGAGCCAGCTTTAATTGCTAAGACATTGTCTAGCCTCGCCATTCTTACCGGAAATCGCTTTGGTTACGGTGTGGGAATCAGCCCGTGGTCAGAAGATTTTGAGGTAACGAATGTCGCCTGGGAAAAGCGCGGCAAGCGTATGGATGAAATGATCGAAATCATTAACGGCCTTATGTCAGGGGAGTACTTTGGCTATAAGGGCGAAATGTTCGATATGCCCGAAATAAAAATTTGCCCAGTGCCGAGCGTAAGACCGCCCATTTTGGTTGGCGGACATTCTGTGCCAGCATTGCGCCGTGCGGCCCGTTTGGGTGACGGTTGGATCGCCGCTGGTGGCGAGCTGGATTCCATCAAAGGTATGGTCGATAAGATTAATGAATTCCGCAAAGAGTTCGGTCGCGACCACCTGCCTTTTGAATTCCATGCGATGACGGCAGAAGCCTACTCTGCGGATGGCATAAAGCGCCTTGAAGATATCGGAATCGACGAAGTGTTGGTGGCTTTTCGCGATGTATACGCATCAGAAGCGGACGATAAAACCGTGGAAGAAAAGGTCGGCATGATGTCGTGGTATGCCAACGAAGTGATCGCCAAGTCTCGTTAATTGCTCTGATTGTGTAGACGCCCGTGTTGAGCGGGCGTTTTTTATTAGGTGAATCATTCAGATAATATTGATGCTCGGTGTTAGTCGGGTATTTGAAGCCTCTTTTTTGCCATCCTAAAAATCACAGTGAGTTGAGCTTAGTCAGGGCGACCCTAAATTCGCATACTTCGTAGCTAACTCAACCTCAGCTATTGTCGTCCCCGACCCTCCAAACTCCGCCATACCAGAGCCTTCAAGACCACGTCATACCCGAGCATTCAAAACCACGTCATCCTAGAACAGTGAAAACTGTACTATCCCTGAGTCCTCTAAACTACGTCATCCTCGTTCCTGCAAAACCCCGTCATCCCCGACCGCGATCGGGGATCCAGATGAGCGAGAGCGAATGCCTTTGGTTTCAGCGACGTATGGTGGTGCCCAGAGCCCGAGGTTTATGGATCCTCAATCGAGTTGAGGATGACGGTTGGGGGCGGTTGAGGCCATTGAGAATGACTAGTGAGTTTGTAGACCATTGTCCGTGGGGCCTTGAGGATGACCGCACTTTATCTCGTCATCCCCGACCGCGATCGGGGATCCAGATGAGCGAGAGCGAATGCCTTTGGTTTCAGCGACGTATGGTGGTGCTCAGAGTCCAAGGTTTATGGATCCTCAATCGAGTTGAGGATGACGGTTGGGTGGGTAGAGGGTGACCGCACTATATCTCGTCATCCCCGACCTGATCGGGGATCCAGTTGAGCGAGAGCGAATGCCTTTCGATTCTGCAAATCTACCTTATAATTTCCGATTTCCGACTTCTTCCTTTCTAGCTCGCCTTCGGCTTTAGCAGTTCTAGCAGCTGAAATAGGTATTCGGCTTTTTCTTCGCGCTCATTGAAGGGGCACATGAGCAGGTTTTTGGCCATGCCGTTAACGAGGTCGAAGGCGATGCTGGTGATTTCTTTGGCGCTTATCGCTGTAGTGACATGACCTTTGTTTTGCATGTCGCTGATCATAGTCGCCATTATGTCTCTGAATTGGCTATTCTTTTCTCGCTCTGCTTGCAAGCTGGCGTCGTGGGTCAGTGCAAAGGTGTGGAGGTTGAGACGGACGCGCCATTCAAGGTCTGATTCCGCATCTAGCGGTAAGCCGGCCTTAATTACGGGGTAGAAAGACTCGATACTGGGGCTTTCGTCGGCGATCGCTTCTTGCATGCGCAGGTCGATGCGCTGATCAGCCCAGCGGAATGCGGCGATGACGATTTCTTCCTTGCTGCTGAAGTAATGTGACAAAACGCCAATAGAACAGCCAAGCTCCTTGGCCAGTGCGCGGGTAGTGAGCGCTTCCAAACCCTTGTTTGCTATCAGGCTGGCGGCGGCGCAAGCTACTTCTTCGCGACGGTTGTCGTGGTCTACTTTCCTCAATTTTCGTACCTTATTATCGGTGGTGTGGCGCAGTGCTTCGTTGTCATAGGCCAATAATATACCGAAGATGACCAATATTTCATATCGGACGCTTGATATGTATGTTGCCCGAGCCTATGATTGTTCCAAATAATGAATTTCATCGAACCCTACGGAGGGCCGATTATGACCACGGCAGCAAATCCAGATTACAAATCCGCCAAGAACAATGAAAACCTTGATCATATTCCGGGCTCATTTGGTCTGCCAATTATTGGCCAGACGTTCCAGTTGGTGAATGACCTTTACGGCACCATCGACAATCAGTATAAAAAATTCGGCAATGTTAGCCGCTTTGGTTTAGCGGGTTTCCGCGGTGCCTTATTGATTGGCCCAGACCTCTACAAAGAAGTTTATCTGGATAAAGATAAAAACTTCTCTGCTGAGATGGGTTATATGGGATCGCTAGGGCGTTTTTATAAGGGCGCCTTGTTACTGCGAGATCACGAAGAGCATAAATTCCAGCGTCGTATGATGCAGTCAGCATTTAAAAACGATGCGATGAAAGGCTACATTGGCACAATGGGGCCGATGATTGCGGAAGGTATTTCTGACTGGGGCGAGCAAGGTAATTTATTATTTTTCCCTGCTATTAAACAAATTTTATTGGATGTCGCCGCGAAGATTTTTGTTGGTCTGGAAGAGAGTGACGAGCGGGCAGCCAAGTTAAATAAAGCATTTTTGGATATTGCCAATGGCTTGATGGGCATCATCACTAAAGAGCTTCCTGGCACTAAGTACCGCAAAGGTAAAATTGGTGAGCGCTATTTACACCAGTTTTTTGGTAGCTTGATTGCAGATCGCCGCGCTGGCGATGGCACAGATACTTTCAGTTATTTTTGCCGTGAAAAAACCGAAGACGACGAGTATTTTTCTGACGACGATATTATCGCGCACATGGGTTTCTTGCTGTTTGCAGCCCATGACACGACCACAAGTGCACTGACTCATATGCTTTATCACTTGGGTCAAAACCAAGAGCTACAGCAGCGCTTGCGCGACGAAGCAATGTCTATCGATAAGCCGTTTTTAGATTACGAAGATCTTGAAAAAATGCCGTTGATGGAAGTGGCGGTGAAGGAAGCGTTGCGTCTACATCCCTCGGTTATGATGATGCAGCGCCGGACTATCAACGAGTGCGAGTTGGGTGGTTATACACTTCCACCAAACACCATTCTGTTTATGGCGCCGCAGCACACCCACCGTATGGCGGAGTACTGGGATGAGCCAGAAAAATTCGATATTGATCGCTGGTTAGAGCCGCGCAATGAGCACAAACGCCACACCTTTAGCTTTGTCGGTTTTGGTGGCGGTGCGCATAAGTGCATTGGAATGCACTTTGCGCTTATGCAGGTTAAGAACTTTATGCATCAGTTCTTGCGTCAATACGAATTCCGTATGGCTGATAATTTCAGCGGCAAAATGCAGACCGTACCGCTTCCTAAGCCTCTCGATGATTTACCAATCGTTGTGAAGCGCCTTGCCTGAAGCGGTTGCTATGTGACCCCCGGCTCCGGTCGGGGGTGACGTTTCGACGGTTTGGCGTGGCCCTTTCATCCCGACCCTCCACACTTCGTCATCTCGAACCCTGACCGGGGATCCAAGTGAGCGTAAGCGAATGCTTTTGGGTTTTGCTTCCGGCTTCGGATACCAGACATCCGTCGTAAATAAAGCGACGCTCTTTAGTTCTTAAGACGCCGGTAGTGCGCGCATACTCTGAGGTATATGGATCCTCAATCGAGTTGAGGATGACGGTTGGGGAGTTGAGGATGACGGCGGCGGTGCATTGAGGATCACGGCGGTGGTGTGTCGAGGATCACGGCGGTAATGCGTTTTGGGTGACACCACGGCACTATGTCTTCCGGCATATTTAAAAACTACGTCATCCCGACCCTTAAAAACTACGTCATCCCCGACCCCGATCGGGGATCCAGATGAGCGCCAGCGAATGCTTTTGGGTTTTGCTTCCGACTTCGGGCACCCGACTTCCGTCTAATATTAAGGCTAATGCATTTTGATTCCCGATATCCGTCGTAAATAAAGCGACGCTCTTTAGTTCTTAAGACGCCGGTAGTGCGTGCAAATTGTGAGGTATATGGATCCTCAATCAAGTTGAGGATGACGGCGGTGGTGTGTCGAGGATCACGGCGGTAATGCGTTGAGGGTGACACCACTGCACTATGTCTTCCGGGATATTTAAAAACCACGTCATCCCCGACCCTTAAAAACTACGTCATCCCCGACCCCGATCGGGGATCCAGATGAGCGATAGCGAATGCCTTTGGGTTTTACTTCCGGCTTCGGACATCCGACATCCGTCTATATTAAGGCGAATGCTTTTGGTTTTTACTTCCGGCTTCGGACACCCGACTTCCGTCTAAATTAAAGCGATTGCTTCCGGTTTTACCTCAGGCGCCCGACATCAGACCCCGGACATCCCCAAAGCAATGATCTTTTTCGTCACCCTGCGATAAGTGTATTTGAGCGGAGATGTCATCGGCTGGTGCTTCTTCGCGCCGTATAATCTTTAGAGCGTCATCGGAATAATAAAGAGGATTTGGTATGAAACTCGGCTTACATCTCGGTTATTGGCAAAAGCATCCTACAGATCGTTTCCTCGAATTGGCGCAGGCCGCCGAGAACATGGGTTTCGATTCGGTGTTTACGGCAGAAGCCTACGGCTCCGACTGTTTCACGCCGCTGGCAGCTATTGCGGCCACCACAAGTAAAATTCGCTTGTGTACAGGCGTTATGCAATTGTCAGCCCGAACGCCGGTATGTGCGGCGATGACGGCGATGACCCTGGACCACTTATCAAACGGCAGGCTGTGTTTGGGTGTAGGTGTTTCCGGCCCACAGGTGGTGGAAGGTTGGTACGGCCAGCAGTTTAAACGCCCGCTTGAGCGCACCCGCGAGTGGTTGGATATTTTCCAACAGGCCGTGTCTCGCGAAGCGCCCGTTGAGTTTCATGGTAGCCAATATAATTTACCGTATCAGGGACCTAATAACCTCGGTTTAGGTAAGCCACTCAAGAGCATTACGCATCCGCTTCGCAAAAAAATACCGGTGTTTTTAGGTGCTGAAGGCCCAAAAAACATTGCACTTGCCGCGGAGAAATTTGACGGCTGGATGCCAATTTTTGTGTCGCCATATCGCCTGAATATATTTGACGAAAGCCTCGCAAATAAGCCCGATGATTTTGAAATCAATGCGATGGTAAATTGCATCGTGAACGACAATCTCGAAGAGGCGCTCTACCCCGGCAAGATGACGATGGCCCTTTACCTTGGTGGCATGGGTGCACGCCACGATAACTTCCATAAAAACCTAATGGGTAGAATGGGTTTTGGTGATGAGGCCGAGAAGGTTCAGGACTTGTGGTACGAAGGGAAGCATGACGAAGCGATCAAAGCCGTCCCCGATGCCTTAGTTGACGAAATATCTTTGCTTGGGCCTAAAGAGCGTATTCGTGAACGGCTGCAGGACTGGAAAAAGTCAGGCGTGACGACCCTGATGATTGGCCACAGAGATCATTTTGATACCTCCATAGAAACCATGGAATTTATTGCCAACGAAGTCGTATAAGTACAGTATTTACGCTGTTCCCTGCCATGATGCTCGACCCCAAATCTTGTGTCATGGCAGGTATAAATAAATTGTTTTGGATTTAAGCTGGTTGGAATAACTAAAAGCCCGAGCGATTGCCTTCGGGTTTTACCCCCGACGTCCGACACCAGACTTCCTGCACCAGACTCCCGTCGTAACTAAGTCGAATTCTTTATGTTTTTAAGACGCAATGCGTTTCTCGGAGTCTGAGGTCTATGGATCCTCAATCGAGTTGAGGATGACGGTTGGGGCGTTGAGGATGACGGTGGGGGGCGCTGAGAATGGTAGCCGGAGGCGTTGAGGATGTTAAGTGGGTGTGCATATCGCCGCCATTGAAGGCCTTGAGAATGACTTCGCCTTATACCGTCATCCCGACCCTCCGCACTACGTCATCCCCGACCCCGATCGGGGATCCAAATGAGCGCCAGCGAATGCTTTTGACTTTCACGTCCGACGTCTGACGCCAGACTTTCGATCTCCAACTTCCAAACCAGACACCTGACTCCCGTCGTAACTAAGTCGAATGTCTTATGTTTTTAAGACGCAATGCGTTTCTCGGAGTCTGAGGTCTATGGATCCTCAATCGAGTTGAGGATGACGGTGGGGCTGTGTTGGGCTGCGCTTTGCTTAGCCCAACCTACAGACCGGGATCCTACGTCATACCCGGCCCCGAGCTACGTCATCCCCGACTCCGATCGGGGATCCAGATGAGCGGGTACAAACCGAGCACATAGGTTACAGATTAGCCCGACCAGATAGGTAACACTTCTTATTCCTCAGTAATAAGGAGTTCGTGTCATGCCTTGGCAGAAGACTAACCACGTAAACGAAAGGCAGCGATTTTTGAATGCATGGTTGACGGGTCGACATACCATAGCAGCCCTTTGCCGCGGTTTTGGCATAAGTCGTAAAACAGGTCACAAATGGATTGACCGCCTTAAAACAGAGGGTATGAGCGATTTAAATGATCGGTCACGAGCTCCTCATCAGCAGGCGTCGCAGATTCCCGGTGTCGTCATTCAAGTCCTTCTCGATACCAAGTATGTGTTTCCTGACTGGGGCCCTCGGAAGGTGGTTGAATATTTAAAGCGCACCCAACCCGATATTTGCTGGCCTGCTCATAGTACGGTTAGCAACATATTTGCTCATCATGGTCTCGTAAAAGCGAGAGGGCATCGTCATTACAAGTCCCCTGCTAGGACAGCGCCACTATCACATGCAAGCGATTCTAACTGTGTTTGGAGTGTCGATTTTAAGGGCGACTTCCTCATGGGTGACCAAAATCGGTGTTATCCGCTCACGGTTTTTGATAATTACAGTCGCTATCTTCTTGACTGCAAAGGCTTACACTCAACTAAGTCAGGGCCCGTCATTAGTGCTTTTGAGCGCCTTTTTATTGAATACGGTCTGCCAGAGTATGTGCGTTCGGATAATGGGTCACCCTTTGCGTCTACTCGTATCGGTGGGCTGAGTCGATTTAGTGTATGGCTGTTGAAGCGGGGAGTGATGCCTGAGCGCATACGTCCTGGTTGCCCACAAGAAAATGGTCGCCATGAGCGTTTTCATCGAAGCCTGAAGGCTGCCGTGCCCCCTAAAGGAAATCTATCAGCGCAGCAGCGAGCATTTAACAAATATCGACATAGCTACAATAACTATCGCCCACATGAAGCACTTAACGATGCCCCACCGATAAGTCGCTACCAAAAATCGTTGCGAAGCTACACCGGCCAAGAAATTGAATTTGTTTACCCAGATCACTTTGAGATAAGAAAAGTAAGGGCAGATGGCAATATAAAATGGAAACAACAGCTACTCTATGTGGCGAATCTACTTGCTGGAGAGCACATTGGATTAGAGCCGGTAGAGGAAGGGCGTTGGATGGTATACCTATCAACGTTGAAATTAGGTGTGTTGGATGAACAAGAAAAGCGGATAATAAGACCCGGTTAATAGGAAAAATGTGTTACCTATGTGACTGGGCAAATCTGTAACCCATGTGGGTGTTTGTACAGCGCTAGCGAATGCTTTTGATTTTCACGTCTGACGCCGGACTTCCGACCAATATCTCAGCGCGCTTAATCACTAATTTTTTAATATTCCGCAAAACCTAATCTACGCAATTACCGCGTCAAGCAGAAAGGGCTTATGTTCCCCGTCAGCCAGCAGGCTTTGTAACACCGGCATGACTTCTTGCAGTTGGGTGTTTAGCTGCCACGGCGGGTTGATGACAAACATCGCGCTGCCATACATGCCGTGAGTGCCCTGTTCCGCTTGAACACAAAGTTGGGCGTGTAAAAAGTTATTTGGTGATAGGGCTTTTAGGCGACGACCTAAATCTTTGGACTCATCTCGCGGAATGAGTGGGTACCACAGTGCATAAACCCCATTGGGAAAGCGTCTTTGGCTGTCTTTTAACGCTGAGATGACATTGCGGTAGTCGTTTTTATCTTCGTAGGGCGGGTCGATTAATATCAGTGCGCGTTTGCTCGGCGGCGGCAGCAATGCTTTTAAGCCGGCGAAGCCATCTGCTTCGTTAATTTGGGCGTGCTGCTTAAAGCGCTTGCTCAAGTTCTGGTGGTCGTTGGGATGTAGCTCAAATAAATGCGCCTTGTCTTGTTCGCGCAATATCGCTAATGCAATGGCTGGTGAGCCGGGATAACCCGCAGCTTCGTTGGCACAGCATTGGTCGATGACCTCTAGATACCGTTTTAATGGCGCGGGAAGTTCGCTCGCGTTTCGCAGTTTCGCGATGCCGGTTTCAAATTCGCGATTTTGCGCGCTGAAGGCGCTGGCGAAATGATAAAAGCCGGCGCCAGCGTGGGTGTCGATATAAGAAAGCGCGGTGGGTTTTTGCATCAGGTAGTCGAGGATAAGTACCTCGACCACATGCTTTAACACGTCGGCGTGATTGCCGGCGTGAAAGCCGTGGCGATAACTAAGCATTGCCGAATAGTCCGGTGTAGGCGCCGAGGGAGTTCAGCGCTGATGATAGTCAACGCAAAGCGCGACTTCGTTGGCGGCACCCAAAATAACAGGAACGCGTTGGTGAATATGCTCAGGCTGAATATCTAAAATTTTACCTTCGGGTGTCCATACTTCGCCGCCTGCCTGCTCTACTAAAAAGCCCATTGGATTGGCTTCGTACATGAGGCGCAACTTGCCAGCTTGGTCGGGCTTGCGGCTGTCCCAAGGGTAGGTGAATAAACCGCCGCGACACAGAATGCGGTGAACATCAGCCACCATGGCCGCCACCCAGCGCATATTGAAGTCTTTGCCGCGCGGTCCATCTTTACCGGCAATCAGATCGGCAATGTAGCTTTGCATCGGGGCAACCCAGTGGCGCTGATTCGACATATTGATTGAGAATTCTTTGGCGTCGGCGGGAATCGTCACGTCCGCTTCGGTGAGTAGGTAGTTGCCGGTATCTTGATCTAAGGTAAACATCACCACGCCGTTCCCGGTGCTCAGTACCAGCATTACGGATGGACCATACAGCACGTAGCCCGCCGCTCTTTGATGACGCCCTGGTTGCAGAAAGTCCTGCTCAGTTACGACTGCCTCGCCGGTGTGGGGTAGGACTGAAAAGATAGTACCCACCATGCTGTTGATGTCGATATTCGACGAGCCGTCTAAAGGATCGAATGTGACTAAGTAGCTACCGCTAGTGTGGCAGGGTACTACGTCGGTTTCTTCCTCAGAGGCTAAACCGCGTACCGCCGGCAAGGCGGCAAGGGCCTCTTTGATCATATCGTTAGCAATAACATCTAACTTCTTTTGATCTTCGCCCTGCACGTTCTCGGCGCCAGCTGCACCGAGAATGCCAGCAAGCGCGCCTTTGGCCAGCGCTTTGCTGATATCCGTACTCACATTGGCAAGGCCGAGAATAATGGATTGCAGTTCGGGTACGACGGTGGCGTCGGCTAAATACTGGGGCAGGTCGATTCTGCTCATGTAATGATAATTCCGTTTAGCGTGGTGATAGCGGTCTATTATGCCATTCGAGGGGGTGAGAAGACAGGCAAGTAACTCGAAGAGGCAGGAATTTGCGTCGAGGATTTTACATGATGCCGTCGAGTGATTTATGGTGAAGAGGCTAATTTCAAAACTGACAAGGAGGTCACAATGAAATTTCATCTAGCTGTGTTCTTATTTTGTTTCTGTATTTTCCCCGCAGTCCACGCCGCAGGCTGGGAAGCTTGTCGCGCCCGAAAAATTGAAGCTGTGCGTCTAGAGCAAGCCCTCGGCGATGGTAAAAAATTAAAAGGCTACGCAAGCGGCGCGGCGATGAAAAAAGCCCGTCGCAGCAAAGAAGATTGGATTCGGAAGAACTGCCGATACTACTCGAGTCGCTTAAGAGATGTTGAGCGCGACATGATGTGATGTTGCGGCCGCGGCGTAGCCGTTGCCACGCTGCGGGTCACCGTTTTGTTATTTCCTGCGTCATCCCGGGTAATTTAACACTCCTTCATCCCTGACGCTCTGTACTACGTCATCCCCGACCTCGATCGGGGATCCATTTGAGCGTAAGCGAATGTGTTTAACGTCGGACGTCGGACGTCAGACGTCTGAAGTACGTGCTAGCCAGTTCGGCGCGGCACGAATTCCGAGATGACTGCATCCTCAATCACATTGAGGAAGACGGCTGGGGTATCGGACATGACCGTGGCAAGACGCGCAGAGGATGATGGCACCATACCACGTCATCCCCGACCCCGATCGGGGATCAATGCGAGCGCCAGTGAATGCCTTTTGCGTCGGGCGTCAGACGTCTGACGTAACGGGCTAGTGCTGCATAGCCCGAGGTTTATGGATCCTCAATCGAGTTGAGGATGACGATTGCTAGTGTTGGTGGTTACCGACGGCGAGGCGCGTTTAGGATGATGGCTGGGAAGCGTCGCTTATTACGGTCGGGTGCATGTTGTGAATGACGGCACCATACTACGTCATCCCCGACCCCGATCGGGGATCCAGATGAGCGCCAGCGAATGCCTTTTTCGTCAGACGTAACGGTGTAGTGCTGCATAGCCCGAGGTTTATGGATCCTCAATCGAGTTGAGGATGACGGTTAGGGGGTTGAGGATGAGGATTGCTAGGGTTGGTGGTTACCGACGGCGAGGCGCGTTTAGGATGATGGCTGGGAAGCGTCGCTTATTACGGTCGGGTGCATGTTGTGAATGATGGCACCATACTACGTCATCCCCGACCCCGATCGGGGATCCAGATGAGCGAAAGCGAATGCCTGTGTTTTTTTGAAGTCCGACACCCGACACCCGACACCCGACACCCGACACCCGACACCCGACACCCGACACCCGACACCCGACACCCGACATGCCCTTTTCTTGCCTCTCACACGGTTGTTTGTCATCGTGAAGCGAGTATATTCCGTATCAATTTATTCAAAATAGTGAGGAGTAAGAAATGCGTTTTTTTGCCATGTTACTTACGTTAGTCCTGAGCAGTTCGGTTTTACATGCAGCGGTCGTCGAAGAAAAGCTGACGTTGCCGAATGGTTTGGGAGCTGCCGTGCTGTATCACGATAGTGCGGTGACCAAGGCCGCGCCTGCGGTGGTGGTTGTGCATGAGTGGTGGGGGCTGAATGATTACGCTCGCGAGCGCGCGAAACAATTAGCTGAGCTGGGTTACACGGCGATTGCGGTGGATATGTATGGCACCGGTAAGTCGACCACTCACCCTAAAGATGCGACGGCGTTTATGAATGCGGCTTTGGCTGAGCCAGAAAAAATGAATGCGCGTTTTGATGCGGCCTTGGGCATTTTGCGTAAGCAGTCCTCTGTCGACGGCGATAAGTTATTCGCCATTGGCTATTGTTTTGGCGGGGCGGTGGTTCTAAATCAGGCGCGTCGTGGATTGGATTTGGCTGGGGTGGCGAGCTTCCACGGCTCTCTGGGTACTGAAACGCAAGTTGAACCCGGCACCATTAAAGCAAAAGTGTTAGTGGCTACCGGTGGCGCTGACCCGATGGTGCCCGCTAAGCAAGTGGCAGGTTTTGTTGAAGAGATGACGAACGCCGGTGTCGACTTTGAGTTGTTAAGCTTTCCCAATGTAGTGCACAGCTTCACAAATCCGGGCTCAACGGCGCTTGGTAAAAAATATGACATGCCGCTGGCATATGATGCTAATGCAGACAAGGTGAGCTGGGCGGCGTTGATGGATATGCTGGCAAAGTAAGCTTGGCGCAGTGATTGCTTCGCTCTGTTTGTTTGAATCGATCAGGCAGCAGGGCGAGGCATAATCCGGTTTCGTTTTATGGCGTCTGATTTGAGTTCTTTTAGCTCTTTTAGTCAGCAGACAGAGGCGAGATATGGCCAAGTGCTATCGGGTAAAGAAGAGTGCCATTCATGGTAAGGGGCTATTCGCCCGCGTTTCTATTTCCGAAGGCACCCAACTTGGGGTGTGTAAAACGCGAACAGCGAGTGAGGCCGGTTTACACACACTGACCATGCCCGATGGTCAGCTCATTGATGTGACCTGTAGTTTGAAATACATCAACCATCACAAATCAGCCAACGTTATTTATTACGATGACCTTAGTGTTGTCGCGCTGCGCGATATTGGCACCGGTGAGGAGTTATTGCACGACTACGGTGACGAGTGGCAGTAATAGAGCATCGTATTTTGGTATATAGCACGCTTACTACGATAAAAAATAATGCGCGCCAATATATGAAAACACCAGCAGCGCCACAACGATCGCGCTATTGCTGATCAGGCCATATCGCAAGCTCGGCGTGATAATGCGGTTGTTTAAGTAGAGCAGTGTCAGCGCCAAAAACGGCATGAATAACGCGCCGGTGACGGAATATAAAATAATTAGCCATACCGGTTTGCCCAAATAGAGTAGGGCAATAGGTGGTATGGCGATATACAGCAAGGCCAGCCGGTAGTCTTTGTCGCTGGAGTCTATTTTGCTGAGTTTGCTGCGCCACTGTGCGGTCGAGTCGGTAAATATATACGGAACACCCTGCCACACGCCGAGCATTGAGCTGAATACCGCGGCCCAAACACCAATTAAAAATAGTTCTTTAAAGACGGGGCTGAGCAATAAGCCAAGTTGGTCGGCCATGGCGATCAATATATGGGTGCCAGATTCTGATTCCGGCGCAGATTGCGCCGCGAGTATCATGATACCCATGCCAAACAAGGCGGTGATCGAATAGGCAACGACGAGGTCAATGCGGGCAATTTTTAGAGAGTCGGTGTTATGCCAGCCTTTTTCCCGCATCCAATAGCCGTAACACAGCAGGGTAACGCTGCCACCGACGCCGCCGATCAGCGCCATGACTAAATTAAAATTCTCGCTAATATCACCGAGTGTTGTCGAGGAACTGCCAATGCTCGACCAATCGCTAGCCAGTAGTGCCGCCATCACCGTCGCAAACATCAGGAGTATCAGCGCTTTCATCGCTTGCTCAAACAGCGAATAGCGTCCGAACAACACCAGCGCAATGGCGAGTAAAGAATGTAGTGAGGCCCAGCTATTGATAGACAGCTGGGGGAATAGCGCATTGGCTGCCAAGCCACATGCCGCCATTAATGCCGCGCCAACTAAAAACGCCCAGATGAATAAATACGCTAGAAAGTAATAATTTATCCAGCGCGGTAGGTGCTGTAACCAGCCCGCGAGCAAGCTTGTGCCGCTGGCGAGCTGCCAACGCGCTAGACCTTCATTGAGCGCCAGTTTGATGATGGCGCCGAAGGCAATAGCCCACAGTAGTTGTGTGCCAAGCTTGGCGCCCGATACGGCGGCGGCCACTAAATCTCCGGCGCCTAAACCGGTGGCGGCAACAACGAAGCCGGGGCCGATCAGTGTAAGGGCGCGGAGCTGCTTCATACTGCGTGTCCTGTTAGGATGAGGTTTGGTGATGGCGTCTGAGATTAAAATTCCTCGGTAAACGAATAGTAGATTACTGTAGTGGTCTACGGTAGTGACACGGACAAAGGAAATAGGTGTATTTCAAGATATGAGTGAAAAGGATAAATCACTTCACGGCCTTAAAACGGGGGCTTTCTCACGGCGCTTTGAATTGTCGAAATTGGGCGTTCGCTACGGTGCACGGGCGGTGCGGCAAAATATTTGGCAGCGCTTTAGCGGCGATGACGATGCAGCGTTGGCCAAGCGAACCGAGAATATCGATTTCTTCGTGGAAGAGCTTGGCCGCCTAAAGGGCAGTGTCGTCAAAATTGGTCAAATAATGGCGACCTACAGCGACTATATGATGCCACCCGAGGTTGCCGAGGCGCTGCATAAACTAGAAGACAATACCCCGCCCATGTCCTGGCAATCTATTCGCAAGGTCTTGGTTAATGAGTTGGGCGAAGAGGCCTTGGCGAACTTAGAGATAGATACCCAGCCACTGGCGGCGGCGTCGCTGGGCCAGGTCCATCGCGCCGTGTTGCTTGATACCGGTGAGCAGCTTTGTATTAAGGTGCAATATCCGGGGGTGGAAGACACCATCGATGCGGATTTCAGCGCGGTAATGCAATTACTGAAGGTGTCGCGCCTCATGCCCAGTGTGCGCAATTTAGACGACTGGTTTGGTGATATCCGTTTACTGCTTCATAAAGAAGTCGATTACGAGCAGGAGCGTCGTGATCTGGATTTTGTTAGACATGCGCTGCGTGAAGATTCTCGTTTTGTGGTGCCCAAAAGCTACCCCGCATTTTGTACCCGTAGGGTATTAACAATGAGCTATGAGCAGGCGACCTCAGTTAACTCTGCGGATGTTTCCGCACTTGCTCAGCCGCGCAGAAATCGCTTGGGTAAAGCGGTGCTAGAGCTGTTTCTCAGCGAACTTTTCGAATGGCGTCGTATGCAAACCGATCCCAATTTTGGCAATTTTCGCGTGCGCATAGACGAAGAGGGCGACGACGATAAATTGCTTCTGCTGGATTTTGGCGCGATGCGATTATTGCCTGAGGACTTTGCCAGCGAGTTTTGCGATATGTTGCTGGCGGCCTGCCAGCGCGATAAGCCTAGGTTTTTGGAATACTCAATAAGCTTGGGCTTTATGAAGTCGCATTTCCCCCAGTCGGTGCTCGATAACTTTGTGGATATCGGTGTCGATATTGCGGAACCGCTGCGGGCAATCGATGAACACGTGCCAGCGCGGGCAGTTACCGAAGACGGACATTACTGGTGGCGTAACAGCGGATTGCCCCAGCGTATTGCCAAGCGCGCAGTAGCTGCGTCTATCAGTAAATACTTCGCTTTGCCCCCCAAGGATTTTTTGTACGTGATGCGCAAACTGATGGGAGTGTATGCCTTGATCGCCTTATTGGATGCGCAATTTAACGCCGACGATGCAGTGGAAAAATATTTACCTAAGCCGGAAAACAAAAAAGGCCGCAAAGCGGCCAAATAATATAGAGACTGAATGAGGGTAATTCCTAAACTTCGAGTAGTGTTACGTCGAATAAGTTCATTTGGTTTACATCATTGATTGAGCAATACCTTCTACATCTAGAGTCAGCTCCACAATTTGCGATGCTGGGCCCAGATCGTAGTCGATACCAAAGTCTTTTAATGCGATTTCAGTGGTGCCGTGGAAGCCTTGGCGAACACCGCCCCAAGGGTCTTTGCCGCCGCCGATTTCAGTTACGGCAATCGTCACGGGCTTGCTTACGCCGTGCAATGTAAGCGTGCCTTTTAACTCTGCTTTGCCATCGCCAAGCGCTTTAAAGCTGGTGCTTTTAAAGGTGGCGGTGGGGTATTTGTCTACCGCTAAAAAGTCTTTGCCGCGCAAGTGCTTGTCACGCTCAGCGTGGTTGCTGTCTACGCTGGCGGTTTTAATGGTGACATCCACAGTAGATGCTTCTGGTTTGGCTGGGTCGTAGTTAAAGCGGCCTTCAAAGTCATTGAAACGCCCGTACAACCAGCTGTAGCCAAGGTGTTTGATTTTAAATTGCACAAACGCGTGGGCGCCGGCGGTATCAATTTTGTATTCTGCGGCGTGCAGTGCGCCAGTAAAACCTAGCAGAGCGGTGAAGCCGAGAGCGATTAGCTTTTTCATAGTTCACATTCCTTTTGAGTTGAGTTCACTTAGTGCGGTTGGCGTCACGACCGAGCATCTTTAGCAGGGTCGAGTCGCGGTTTATAAAGTGATGTTTCAATGCGGCTAGCGCATGAACACCGGCGAGTAAAATCAGAATCCAGGCGAGGATTTCGTGGACCTCGCCGGCGATATCTTCTTGGTCGGGCAGGTCATGTAGTGTCGCTGGCACATTAAATAGACCGAAAACATCAATGGGTCGACCGTCGGCTGTTGAAATTAAATACCCGGCAACCATTAACGCCAACATCAAACCATATAAAGCAAAGTGGGTAAGGTGGGCGGTAACTCGCTCCCACGTTTTTAGCGCTGGATCGTCACTGGGGCGAATATTGATGTTACGCCACACGATGCGCGCCAGCAGCGCGATGAATAATAAAATGCCAATGCCTTTGTGGAGGGTTGGGCCATCTCTATACCAGGGATCATAATATGACAGCTGGCGCATCCAAATGCCCAGCGCGAACATGCCAATCACCGTAAGCGCCATAAGCCAATGTATTCCCACGCTGACCCAGCCGTAGCGGCTGCTAGTATTCTTTATTGGCATGGCGAATCTTCCTTTATGGCCCCTTGTTTTCTTGTGACCCAGTATATAAACAATAAATTAATAGAAAAGTGCAAAATTCTGGGTTAATTGATCAGAATATTAGATATAGATGACGGTAATTGCTGCGTGTGTCGTTTTTAAAGTACTCATTCAACATGATATTGACGAGTACAGTCAGTCCTGCGGAGGTTCAGTGCGAGGCGTTTTCTCGAAAGCATAGTACCCACAGCACTCGCTGCGCTTCTGGCTACTTGGTCGTGGCCGAGTATGACGGAGGTTGCGTTCGCAGTGCGGACTACCACCCGTGTCATCCCCGACCCCGATCGGGGATCCATAAACCTCGGGCTCTGCGCTGTTTCGTAGTCCGAGAAAAGTAAAGGCATTCGCTGTCGCTCATCTGGATCCCCGATCGGAGTCGGGAATGACGGCTTTACTACTTCGAAACGTCTATGTACGTATTAATCAGGCCCACCTCGTTGACGTCTCGGCTAACAATCCCAGCGTATCAAGCTGCAATCCCAATCATACTGACCGACCATTCCTGCCACCAAGCCGTCACCCCAACCTTCTAAGCCGTCACCCCCAACCTTCCAAGCCGTCATCCTCAACGCACCGCCGCCGTCATCCTCAACTTGATTGAGGATCCAGCCGCCTCGGGCTATACACCGCAGGGAGCTTTGCCTTGATGAGAGATCAAACAGAATATCAGCCAGTAATGGCGTCAAAGCTTGCCTCTGAACATAGAATCTCGCGTACCCACAGGGCATAAAGGGCAGGCTCAGGGCTTATGGTGAGAGGAAATAACGAAGCAATGGACTGCCGTAGGGCTGACCGGCAGGGCGCCCTTAGGCCCACTATGCCTGCGCCAGTGTGTCTTGCAGGGAGCGACCTGCTTCGCGCTGAACCCGTTAATTTCATGTTGAAGGAGTACTAAGATCCGGAGCTTGAAGCTTAGCTGGGCATTGAATATACTTAACTAATATTTTACTAGTCAAGTATATGGGTGGGTTTTATGACATTGCCAGCATCTCTCAGTTTATTAACGGAGCTCGCTACCTTGAGCTCTTCTTTCATTAAACACGCAGATCGAAAACTAAGTGCGCACGGCATTAGCTTTGCGGAATTTATGGTGATGCATCATCTACGCAATGCGCTAGATCAAACCATGAGCCGCACAGAGCTTGCGGATGCGGTGAGTTTGTCGGCGTCGGGTATCACTAAAAAGCTAAATCCAATGCAGAGGCTGCATCTGGTTGAGAAAGAGATAAATCAGCGCGACGCGCGCTTTAGCTTGGTGAAGCTGACACCAACGGGGCTGGAAATCTACAATGACGCGCTGGTCACCTGTATGCATTGCGCAGACGATTTGACCGCGAATATCTCAGCTAAGCAGTTGAGTACCGTGCTTGAGATATTCGCGAAATTAAAATAATCGCCGTGTCTTGGTTTAGCTTGTCAGGACAGGGGTTTAGCGCCCTGCCAGCATATTTGCTAAACGATCGACCTCGGCAACTTCGGCGCTTGCCGGCACCAGTTGAATCTCGTCACAGCCTAGCGCTTCTATGGTGTCCAGCCCGTCTTTGATCGCAATTGGGTCGTGCATCGTCATGGTCTTGGCAATTTTGCGAGCGTCGTCTTCGCCAAAGGTTTTCAGGTAGTCGAATACATAATCGCTCAATGCGGACTGGGCGTTATCGGCCAGCGAATACCAGAATCCACCCATGCGATAGGGTTTTTGCTCGCGACCAGATTCTTGCCAGGCTTTGTCGGCGGAGCTGAAAAAATGATTGATTAAGTCGGGGTTGCCGTCCATTGCAAAGCCGTACAGGCCGTCGGCCCATTTCGATACCCGCTGAATACTTTTGGGTCCCATTGCACCCACTAATATCGGCGGGCCGCCTGCCTGAATGGGGGTCGGCCCGATTTCCTCTAGGCCGTCGAGCAATTCGCCACACCAGATCTTTTTCATGACAGCGATTTGATCATCCATTCTTTGGAAGCGATTTTTAAAGCTGGCACCAAGTGCCTCATAGTCTTTTTCACGGCCACCCACACCCACGGTTAAGGTGACGCGACCTTCTGACAAAATATCGAGGGTGGCAATTTCTTTGGCCGCTTGCACGGCGCTATGCATCGGCAATACGTACAGCGCGGGGATAATGCGGACGCGCTCGGTGGCGGCGGCAGCAAAGGCAAGAATATTACGCATCTCATAGCTATAGCCCGTCACGCGCTCACCGCAGGACAAGCTATAGAAAGGCCCTTGGTCGATGATTCGGCACCAGTCTTTAAAATCCTGACGACTAATGTTGCGTGGCATATAGGGGAGGCAAACACCTATTTTCATAATTTATCCTGCGGTTTTCTTTTTATTGAGATAAGTGAGTGTACGCGGTCAATTTACATTTAGGGCAATTCGCATAAATTCTTTGCCCAAGGTATAAGAAAATAGACTGGGTCCTTGAGCGAGCCTTAATACATAATGGTTTATCGCCGTGTTGCTGTGCGATTATCAATGAGAATACGCAATAACGAGATACTTGGAATGGATGACTTTTTAATCTACGCAAAATTACTGGATGGTCGGGGAGGTGCTTGCGACATAAGTGCAGCTGAGCTGGCCGAATGGCAACCCGAACACGGGGTATTGTGGTTGCATTTTGACTACAGTAAACCTGCTACCTTGGCGTGGTTAGAAGATCATAGTGGTCTCGATGACATTGCTGTTGCCGCACTCGTGGCAGAAGATACGCGGCCCAGGGCAACCTCGCATGGGGGTGGGCTGCTTATGGCACTGCGCGGGGTCAATACGAACCCCGAGGCAGACCCAGAGGACATGGTGTCTATTCGCCTGTGTGTCAGTGAACATCGCATCATCAGTTCTCGTAAAAGAAAGCTGCTCTCCGTCGATGACATCGTGCAGAGCTTTTCCGAGGGAGAGGGCCCCCAATCCAGTGCGGAATTTGTCGCCATGCTTTGCGATCGTTTGGTCAGACGCATGGCAGTGCCAATAGATAATGCAGAAGATAAAGTCGATGAGCTTGAAGAGAATTTGTTGAGCAATGCTCGCGCAAAATTGCGCAGTGAGCTTGGCCAAGTGCGTCGGCAGTCCATCGCATTAAGGCGCTATCTTGCGCCACAGCGCGAAGCCTTGAGCTGGGTGCAAAGCGAGCGCTTATCTTGGTTTGGTGATGCACAGCGACTGCAAGTGCGCGAGGTCAGCGATCGCTTGGCGCAGTATATAGAAACCTTAGACAGCATTCGCGAGCGTGCGGCAGTCAGCCAAGAAGAGCTGGTGAATCAAATATCAGAAGAATCCAATAGCCGTATGTATGTGCTGTCGATTGTGTCGGCGGTCTTCTTGCCCTTGGGATTTGCCACGGGCCTGTTGGGTGTCAACGTAGGTGGTATTCCGGGGGCGGATAATAGCTATGCATTTGCTATATTCATCGGTATCTTGCTGGCGATTTCTGGCGGGCTTTTAATTTATTTTCGGTATAAAAAATGGCTATAGATTTTATCGAGATTGCGTCACTTTCCATCGCGCCATTAAAGTGGGCGGGTGTGCTTAGTACCATTGTGGCCGGCGCAATTATCGGTTTAGAGCGGCAGATTCGAGGCAAGCCTATCGGTATTCGCACCGCCGCACTTATTTGTTTGGGCACTTATGTGTTTATGGCCATGGCGGTATCGGTGGAGAATGGCGTGACCGATCCCTCAAGGGTAATCGGTCAGATAATTACCGGCATTGGCTTTCTCGGTGCCGGGGTGATTTTGTCCCGCGACGGTATGGTTTTAGGTGTCACCTCTGCGGCGGCAATATGGGTGCTGGCGGCAATTGGCGTGATGATAGGCTTAGATAAATATGGTCCAGCGCTACTTATTGCACTAGTGGTTGTCGGTATTTTGGTTGGGGTGGACGTGTTGGAAAATAGCTTTCACTCCCTCCGCAAAGGCGTGCATCAGAAAATGACAGGGCGCCGCTATCAGAAAAAACCGCCGCCAGAAAAGTGAGTGGCGTGTTGACTAAGCCGAATGCTGACCAGTCACAAAAGCGGGCCTCGTCTCAGGCCGCCCTTATTGGAAACTCAAATGCCATAGAAGGCATTAAATCACCGTCGGATAATCACCAATGGCCCTTTTTCAGGAGCCACGGGCTCCCTATCACGGCCTGCGTGGCGCTAGGTAGTTAACCTCGAAACCCCCTCATTGACATCTATACGTCATTGACGTATTTTTGCGGCATGTATACGATCATAGAAACCCCTACATTTACGGCAGACGCCAGGGATCTTTGGTCTGAAGAAGACCGGGGCGCCTTCTGTGCGTGGCTGGCAGCTAACCCCGAGGCTGGCGACGTTATTCCTGGCAGTGGCGGTTGCCGAAAGGTGCGGTGGCGGAGGCAGGGCGCCGGGAAAAGTGGGGGCGTAAGAGTTATCTATTTTACCCGCCTGCAATGTGGCGAATTGTGGTTGTTGGTGATTTACGCAAAAAGTGTGCGGGGAAATATTCCCGCGCATCTACTCAAATCAATTCGGGAGGCTATTGAGAATGACTAAGCATCAAACTATGACAGGAGAAGAGCTGGGTGAGAAGCTTTTGCAGTCCGTTCGTGAAATGAAGGCGGGTAAAGGCTCTCGTGCAACACAGGTCGCACCCAATGAAGTTGCCGCCGCACGTATGAAAACGGGGCTTTCGCAGTCTCAGTTCGCTCAGGCCCTTCACATTTCTGCTCGCACCTTGCAGGAATGGGAACAAGGTCGGCGTAGCCCTTCCGGTGCAGCTAAGGCGCTAATTGGCATCGCCTTTAAGCATCCAGAGGTTATAGCGGAATCATTGCGTGATGCAGGCTAACCAGGCAAGGCAGCGGACCTTCGGCCGCTGCTCGTAGTGTTATGCACCAAATAGTTTAAAGATATAAAATGAAAAAGCAGTTTTTTTTAGACAGAACAGTAATTATTGCACGAATTCTATCGATGTACCTTTTGGTGACCGGTTTGGGATTTCTGATTTCAGATGGATATTACAGCAAAATGATCACTCATTCAGACTCAGACCCAGTACTGATTAATTTATCTGGAATGGTTCATTTTTTCATAGGAGCTACTATCCTGACGGTTCATTTTCTTTGGAAAAAACCACTACAAATAATTGTCACACTACTGGGTTTAATGTTTTTTCTCAAAGGTATCTTCTTGATTGCCCTACCTGAATTGACGTTGCAGATCGGCAACAACCCAGCACAAAATACATGGTTAATGGCGGTGGGCTTTATTTCAGCTGGGATTATCATCGGCTATTTCTCTTATTTTAAATCGGATAAACTGCATAACAAAAAAATTCGTCCGACGCAAAACACGCGCGACTGATCTTGGCGTTGAGACTGTAGAATTACTAACGGGAATTTTCAAGGCCCGGTTCTGGTTGATTTTTGATCTATAAATAGGCCAAGGAAAGATCTGTTTATCAGGTCTTGTCTTTTGCCATCGCTTGAGGGAAAGGAACAAGTCAAGACCCCAATACTCGTTGAGAATGGCGTGACCGATCCTTCAAGGGTGATCGGTCAGATAATTACCGGTATTGGCTTTCTCTGTGCCGGGGTGATGGCTAAGCCAAATGCCGGTCAGTCACAAAAGCGCGCGCTCGTCTCAAGCCGCCCTTATTGGAAACTCAAATGCCATAGAAGGCATTAAATCACAGTCGGATAATCACGAAGGGCGCTTTTTCAGGAGCCGCGGTCTCCCTATCACGGCCTGCGTGGCGCTAACTGATTGATTTATAATCAAGTAGGTATATGATCGGGAGAAAGGGAATTCAAAAATATAGAGGGAACGAGTCGTGATATCTTCAAAGGCCTTTGCGCCACATCTTTGCCAACCATTTAAAAACATTGAATTTTCTGAGACGTCGCTCATTTTTGTTCCCATGATAGGGGGCCAAAGTGATATGTGGCCTCTGTCTTCATAACAAAACTGTTGAAGCCTTAGGGGTTTTCATGTCAGTACACATAAAAATGTTAGATAAGGGAGATGGTGTTACTTACGGGCTCTCATTTTCTTCATCTGATTGTCATAAGATTTTAGAAGCACAATTTGAACTGGTTATCGATACCCCGAGTATTGGCGGGAGCTGTATGCTAAGAGGTGAAAATATCTTGGCCATTTCTTATAAAAATGGTTCAAGTGGGCATGGTTCTATCTACACAAACTACTCAGAAGTTTGCGATCAAATAAATGAACAGCTTTAACCTAGCGCTTAAAGATCGCCCACAAAAACACGTGGACTGGACCTCCAGCCGCTACGCGGTTTCCGGCCCTTTAGCTTGGCGTTGAGGCTGTAGATTTACTAACGGGAATTTTTATGGTCCAGTTCTGGTCAGTTTTTGATCTAAAAGCAGGTCGTTTTTTGAAATCTGAGCGAATTGGTCTACGTTATTTGTGTAAATTTCACGTAGGAACGCGAAATTTTGTATGAAATGGATTGGCTGGAGTTTTTCTACAGCCTCGTTTTGTTTTTAAGGATGCTTCGTGAGCAACTTCACACACATATTTCAAACCTATAAATACTCAATGGTCAGAATTACTGTGAGGACACAATCTGGAGACTTGAGTAATGGCTCAGCTTTTCATATAGGTGATGGGTGGCTTGCAACGGCAGCACATGTAATCAATGACGTTGAAATCGAAGAGATAGTTTCAGAGTATTGCGGCAAGAATTTGGAGATAGAAAAAATCATCTGTCATAGCGATGAAAAAGTTGATCTAGCTATAATAAAAACTGACTTGGATCTTTCCCACTACCTCACCAAAACAACAATTGTCGGTTCACCAGAAGGGTTTGAGCAAACAGATCATATAGGAATAGGCGGGCACCTAGATGATTGGATTGGTGATGAATTGGTACTCTCTAAGGTTCTGCTGATGGGATACCCACCTATTCCCTTTTCTAGTAGACCAGTTTTACTCGCATCTGAGGGAGAGGTGAATGCAGTCGTGGATAAATATAACGGCCCACATCCGCATTTCATAATATCTAACATGGGTCGGGGTGGTTATAGTGGAGGGCCAGTAATAAGTGAATATGGTTTTTTGCTAGGTATACTTACTGAGTCCTTAGTTATGAATAATCAATCAGAAGAACTGGGCTACTCATCGGCATTGTCCATTGAGCCATTATTAGTCTTGTTGCGAGAAAACGGGATATACCCTGTGAAGAATAAGGAAACAATCGAAGTCCTGCTCGAAGGGGCTGACCATTGGGATGACAAAACATAACAAGCGCTGCTGTCGGATTTTCCACAGCGGATGCTACGCACCGATGCTTTGGGCGTTAGCTGCAAATAAATATCGAGAATCAATATGGATGATGAGATAAAAATTAGATTAAGAGGTGAAGGGGTCAAGCCAGGCCTCATCCGTTCTAAGGAAATCGCGGAGATTCTAGAGTCAGTGGAAGAGATGGCTATTTCTGAGGCTCTGAGGAAGAACCCAGAGCTACACCGTGATGAAATTATTGTTGGTGTTTATGCAATTGATGACGCCAGCATTGGACTGCGATTTAAAACAACTTTTTCCGCGGTGGTAGTGTCGGCTTTCATATCTGCAGCTGAAGCAATCGAAAAAGAAGAATTTGACTATCTGTCTCCGCAAAGCATTAGCTCTTTGAAGGTTCTATCCAATTTTTCTAAGAGGCACAATTGCGACGCAATCATAGGATCGCGCTCTAATGCAGAGCTAGCGGTAATATCTCCTACAACAGTTATACCGCCGCCATCATACATATTTGGGCGAACTGAAATCCTTGGCAAAGTGATTCGTGTCGGTGGAAAAACTCCAAAGGCAATGATTGAGCTTACCGATGGTAGCTCTCTTTACTGCGAAGTTCCCGAAGAAATAGCCAAGGAACTTGGACATCAGCTTTATTCTTTAGCAAAGTTTGACGGTTTCGCAAAGTGGGATTCTAAAACACTAGAGTTAGAAGAGTTTAAAATACACAGTGTGAAAAAATTTCAAAACAGTGATCCCAAGTTGGTTTTAGGTGAGCTGTCGGGAATGGTCGGAAGCACATTTGAAAAGATCACTGACGTTGAAAGCTTTGTTTCCTCACTCCGGAATGAAGGAGGGAACGAATAATGAAGTTAGTGTGTGTTGATAATCATGTTCTCATCTGGGGTGTAAGGGAGCATGCTGATAATGATCAAGAAGTAATGATTCATCGAACTAAGGTATTCTTTGAATGGTGTAAATCGAACAAAGTCATGATTATGGTGCCATCCATTGTAGTAGGTGAATTATTGACAGCTATTCAACCGAGTCATCATGCCATGGTGGTTAATCTCCTTGAAGCGGGTTTTGATATTCCTTCTTATGATGCTAAAGCGGCAGCACTATTTGCAAGGTTGTGGAGAGAAAAAAAGGAATCGGGGTTGGTAGGAAAAATTCAAAAAGAAATGCAAGCAACACGTCAGGAGCTGAAGGCGGATTGCATGATTGTCGCTACTGCAATAGCCAGGAACGCTGAAGTTATCTATAGTCACGATAATAAGTTGAAGGCATTTGCGAACGGAAATATCGATGTTCGTGAAATTCCTGAGTTACAGTACCAAGAGAGCCTCGAACTCGAAGAAAGCAGCTGACAAAGCCAAGAACGATCGCCCATGCAATGAACGCGTGGGCTGGACCTCGCTGTCGTTCGGCCTGTGTTGTCAGTGCGGATAGCTTAAATTTTTCTTCAGGAATTAAATAATTAAAAATTGAGAAAGGATTGCACATGATTCAGCAGAGAGCGCTTGAATTATTAAGGGATGGCGTTGGCAGCCCAATCGCTAACTTTCATGAGCATCAGTGGGAATCTGTTGATGCAATAGTAAATCAACGTTCTCGTTTAATTTGTGTTCAAAGAACTGGCTGGGGTAAAAGTTCGGTTTACTTTATCTCAACTAAGTTGATGCGTGAACAAGGTCATGGCCCGACTATTATTATTTCCCCTTTATTGGCCTTAATGCGTAACCAAATAGAATCTGCTGCAAAATATGGGGTGGTTCTCGGTACTGTTAACTCATCTCAAACACAAGAACAAAATGATGTTAATAAAGCTAAATTTTTAGCAGGTAATTTAGACGCACTAATCATTGCACCTGAACAACTTGCTAATCAAGTATTTGTAGATAACGTAATTATACCTTCTAACCCTGGATTCTTTGTTATAGATGAAGCGCATTGTATTTCAGACTGGGGGCATGATTTTAGACCTGATTACCGACGTATCTCAAGAGTACTTGGTAATATTGCTGATACACCTGTGTTAGCAACAACTGCTACTGCTACCGAGAGAGTTGTTACCGACATTGTTCAACAATTACATGTTGAAGGGCAACAAGTATATTTGTTGCGTGGCCAATTAACACGAGAATCAATTCAATTACAAAATATCTACTTAGATAAACGCTCAAAGCGGTTGGCGTGGCTTGCCCATTCTATTCCAAAAATTGAAGGTACGGGTATTGTTTACGCAACAACTATCAATGACGCTTTCCTTGTTGCAGCATGGCTTCGAAGTTGCGGTATTGCCGCAGAAGGTTACGCTGGCAGAATTCCAGGCCTAAGTGGTGCTGAAAGTGCAATAAAACGAGAACAACTAGAACAACAACTACTAAATAACAAAATTAAAGTATTAGTTAGCACATCAGCTTTAGGTATGGGTTTTGATAAAGGTGATTTAGCTTTTGTTTTTCATTACCAAAGTGCTGGCTCAGTTTTGAGTTATTACCAACAAGTTGGTCGAGCGGGTCGCAGTATTGATGATGCTTATGGTGTGTTGCTTTCCGGCGATGAGGACAAAGAAATCCAAAACTACTTTATTAGAGAGGCATTCCCTAAAGAAGAGCTAGTGCGAGACTTACTTGATCTGCTAGAAGAAGACAGTTGTGATGGGCTTAAAAAAGCTGATTTAGAAGCGGAGCTTAATTATGCACCAATGAAAATAGAAGCAGCGCTTAAATTTTTGCAAGCAGAATATCCAACACCAATTATTAAAGAGGGCCCTTTGTATAAGCGGACAATAAATGCTTATTCATTACCAACAGAAATGATCCAACGGTTATCAAATAGAAAAACAGGTGAGTGGCAAGAAATTCAAGACTATCTCAAAAGTGATCAATGTTTAATGCAAGTATTAGCTTCTGCACTTGACGATCCCCTTGCTTCAACTTGTGGTAAATGTGCGAACTGTGACCCTGATAATGCTTTTGAAGCGACATACCCGCAGGAACTTGGTCAGCGTGCAGTTGAATTTTTAGGGAATACGATGATTGATATTCCTCCAAAAAAACAAGTCGGAAATGGCCTTGCTCAAGCGAAAACTAGGTTCCCAGAATATGATTTTCCATATCGATTAGGTGCTTTAGAGCACGAGCCTGGTGCTGCTTTATGTCATTGGGGAGAAGCTGGCTGGGGGGAAATAGCTGCTGCTGGAAAAAGAGCACATGCTTTTGATTCTAGATTGGCAGACGCTTGTGTTGCAATGATAAACAATCGTTGGCAGCCGGATCCTATGCCGACATGGGTGACTTATGTGCCATCACAAAATTATCCTAAGTTAGTTAAAGATTTTGCTGAGTTAATAGCACAAAAGCTTGGCTTAGAATGCGTTGAAGCAGTAATAAAAGTAAAAGAAACAGAACCGCAAAAATGCATGGAAAATAGTGATTTTCGTAGTAAAAACCTTGATGGGGCTTTTGCAGTACAAAATGTACTTGAAGGCGAGCCGGTATTACTGATTGATGATGCGTCAGATTCAGGTTGGACATTTGCGGTAATTGCGGCATTGTTGAGACGTGAAGCATGTGGCCCAGTATTTCCAATGGCTGTAATGTCAACGAAGTCAAATTAAAGAGTGATAAGTTGAATACTCAAAACAACCTATATAACGAAAATACACAAGCGGTTTTACTGCTATCAACCTTTTTTAGTAAACCTAAAAAAGGTGAGGCTAGGCCATTAACGGCAATCGAGTATGGCCGTTTTGCTCGCTGGTTACATGAATTTAATTACACGCCATGTTCGTTGTTTCATCATTTTGATGAGGTGCTGTCTAAATGGAAAGATCCTAAAGGTACAATTACGGCTGATCGCCTATCGGAGATATTAGGTCGTAAAGCTGCTATGGGATTAGCGCTAGAAAAATGGCAACGTGCAGGTGTTTGGGTTATTACTAGACAAGACAGTGAGTACCCACAGCTACTTAAAAAGCAACTTCGGCATATTTCACCGCCCGTATTCTTTGGTGTGGGTAATAAAGGATTACTTCAGCAAGGTGGCTTAGCCGTTATCGGCTCGCGCGGTATTGATGATATTGACGAAGAGTTTACTCAAAACATCGCAATACAAGCTGCGAAAGAGAATATCAATATAGTATCCGGTGCAGCACGAGGCGTAGATGAAACAGCCATGCTGGCCTCACTTAGTGCGGGTGGCACAGCTATTGGCATTATGGCAGATAGCCTTTTAAAGGCGGCCACTGCCAGTAAATGGCGCAAATACCTTCAAAGTGAAAAGCTGGTTCTAATCTCAAGTTTTTATCCTGAAGCAGGCTTCAGTGTCGGTAATGCAATGGCTCGCAATAAGTACATTTATACTACTGCAAGCTTTGCCCTAGTCGTCAGAGCTGATGAAGGTAAAGGCGGTACTTGGGCTGGTGCTAAAGAAAACAATGAAAATAACTGGGTTCCTTTGTTTGTGAATCGCCGATCTAACGCCAGTGGTAACATTGCACTATTAGCTCATGGAGCTCTTTCGTTTGAGTTGCAGAAAACCTCAGAGGTATGGCTAGCTGAAGCACTTAGTGAAGTACCGGCACCTAAGTCAAGTAATCCTCCATCCAATAGCTTAAATTTATTTGAATAATTAAGATTCAACCAACTTAGCTAAAGATGAGTAGGTTCCCACATAACAAAGCAATTAAAAATCGCTCGCGAAAAGCTGTGGGCTGGATTCGTGGACGCTCGCCTTTTATTGCGGGCGTTAGTTTTTTTTGAGCCAGAGTGATACTATAGTGATACATTTTAAGTTGAGGTGTCACCATGAGAACCGAAGTCGTTACGACATTAAAGAGGCACGCAACGAAACTGCTTGCTGATCTGCATGAATCAAAAGAACCTATCCTCATAACTGAGCATGGCCAACCATCAGCCTATTTACTTGACGTTGCTGATTACGAGTTGATGGTAGATCGGATGAAGATTCTTGAAGGTATCGCTAAAGGCGAGCAGGCTATTCGAGATGGCCGAACCATGGATATGGAGCAAGCTAGAGAGAAAATGAATAAATGGCTCAAATAATTTGGACTGAGCCAGCTTTAGATAATCTGAAGGATATTGCTGAATATATTGCAGTTAGCAATCCGTACGCTGCTAAGCAGCTGGTAGAAAACGTTTTCGGTAAAGTTCAGAGACTCGAACAATTTCCTGATTCCGGCAGAGTACCTGAAGAAATATCTAATCTAAATTACCAAGAAGTCGTAGTAAATCCTTGTCGTGTTTTCTACAAAGTTGATAGCGATTCAGTCTATATCCTTCACGTAATGAGACAAGAAAGAGATCTACGAAAGTTTTTACTATCTACCGAAAGTGAAAGCTAACCAAGCGTTCAACCGGACTCGCCTTCGGCCCGCGGGGTTAACGCAGCGTTCGGATTATTCGATTCCCCGCCTTTCACCAACATCAGCCCTCAAATACACACTGTGAAATCTGCTTTACCAAAATGTGGTCAGTGCCAATTTTTACTACAGATTGCTTAAAGCTGACGGCGTTTGCACTAAACGCCGTCTGAGTGGGGCTTATGGATGCGATTCCATCACGGCTTTAGCAATGCTCTTAATCGGTTCTACCTGATTCATACTGTAAAAATGAATACCGGGTGCGCCGCCTTCCATCAAAATATGGCAAAGCTCGGTGACAAACTCTGTGCCGAAATCGATAATACTTTGCTGATCGTCGCCGTAACCTTCTAGTTTTTTTGACAGCCAGCGGGGAATTTCTGCGCCGCAATTGCGGGAGAAACGCGCGAGATTGCTATAGTTCGCTATCGGCATAATGCCGGGGTAAATCGGCTTGTCGATACCGGCCTTGTCGCAGGCGTCTAAAAAGTAGAAGTAGGAATCGGCGCTGAAGAAATACTGGGTGATGGCACTGTTTGCACCGGCGTCCAGTTTATCTTTTAAAAAGCCAATATCGGCATGGTAGCTTTTGCCGTCCGGGTGAATTTCCGGGTAGGCGGCTACTTCTAGTTGAAAGTGATCGCCAGTGTGTTTGCGAATAAATTCAACCAACTCACGAGCATAAACCAAGCGAGTGGCGCCCATGCCCGAGGGAATGTCACCGCGCAGGGCAACGATGCGATCAATGCCAGCGTCTTTGTAGCTGTTTAATAATTCTAAAATCTCAGACTCTTCATCGCCGCCAAAAGATAAGTGTGGCGCGACCGATAAGCCGGCCTTTTTAGTTTCCAGCACAATGCCGCGGGTGTTGTCGCGGGTGGAGCCGCCAGCGCCGTAAGTCACCGAAAAGAACTCGGGATTCAGCGCGGCCAATTGGCTGCGGGTGTCTTTTAACTTCTCGCGACCGGCTTCGGTTTTGGGCGGGAAGAATTCAAAGCTGTAACGGTTGGACATGATGTATTCCGGTGATGTTGAAAGACTTTGGTCGGGCGTCGGAGGTCAGGCGTCTGACGTAAAGCGCTTAGCCTTAGCGTCGGACGTCCGACATCAGTCTTCCGACTATCTTAGTATTTATAACTCTCGGGCTTAAATGGTCCTTTAACGCTAACGCCAATATAGTCAGCCTGAGTGGTGCTGAGCTTGGTGATGACGCCACCGAATCCAGCGACCATGTCCGCTGCCACTTCTTCGTCCAGCTTTTTAGGCAATACTTCAACGGTAATGGCAGCCGCTTTAAAGTTATCTTCCAAGTCGGCAAAACGACGCTCGTAGAGGTACATTTGCGCCAGTACCTGGTTGGCGAATGAGCCATCCATGATGCGGCTTGGGTGGCCTGTTGCGTTGCCCAAGTTAACCAGGCGACCCTCAGAAAGCAGAATTAAATGGTCGTTAGTTGCCTTGTTACGGTACACGAGGTGAACTTGTGGTTTCACTTCTTCCCACTCCCAGTTCTTACGCATAAAGGCGGTATCAATTTCGTTGTCGAAGTGACCGATATTGCAGACTACGCAGCCATTCTTCAGGGCCTTCAACATATTTGAATCGCAGACGTTGACGTTGCCGGTGGTGGTAACCAGCAAATCAGTGTTTCCCAGCACCAGGGTGTTGATGCAGGCTTCAGTGCCGTCGTTGACGCCGTCGATGAATGGCGATACCACTTCATAGCCATCCATGCAGGCTTGCATTGCGCAGATTGGATCTATCTCGGTGATCTTAACAATCATGCCTTCCTGGCGAAGCGATTGTGCAGAACCCTTGCCCACATCACCGTAGCCGATAACCAGCGCTTTCTTACCAGATAACAAGTGGTCTGTGCCGCGTTTGATCGCATCGTTCAAGCTGTGGCGACAGCCGTACTTGTTGTCATTTTTAGACTTGGTCACAGAATCATTAACGTTGATCGCGGGCACTTTCAGTTCACCCTTCTTCATCATTTCTTGAAGACGGTGAACACCTGTGGTGGTCTCTTCGGTAATACCGTGAATGATATCCATCATTTGTGGGTATTTCTGATGAAGCAGGCCAGTTAAGTCGCCGCCGTCATCCAATACCATATTGGCATCCCAAGGCTGACCATCTTTAAGAATAGTTTGCTCTAAACACCACTCGTATTCTTCTTCGGTTTCGCCTTTCCAAGCGAAAACAGGAATACCCGCAGCGGCAATTGCAGCGGCAGCGTGGTCTTGGGTTGAGAAAATATTACATGAAGACCAGCGCACTTCGGCACCGAGCTCAATCAAGGTTTCGATCAACACACCGGTTTGGATCGTCATGTGAATGCAGCCGAGAATTTTAGCGCCCGCCAAGGGCTTGTCTGCGCCGTACTTGCTGCGCAGTGCCATCAGTGCTGGCATTTCGCCTTCCGCAATACTGAGTTCTTTGCGTCCCCAAGCGGCTAGGCTGATGTCGGCTACTTTGTAATCTGTGAATGTTGTCATGTTGTATTCCTCTGTAAGCTAAATGCTGGACGGGAGATGGGAGACGCAAATGCGTATCAGCCGATACTCGCCCTAAGTCGGTTAATTAGTGCAGCTAGTTTTGCGAAAACGCGTTCCAAGGTTGGCTGCCAATTTTCTTTTTCGTTTATATATTCTAGTACCCTTTCAATCTGAAAATGACGTGTGACTCTGTAGGTTGGGTGGAGCGGTAGCGATACCCAACAAGCGGTGGTGGAGCATCCCACTATGTTGGGGTTCGTTCCTCACCCCAACCTACGACCTGCCAATTTTCTTGTTCGTTTATATAACCTAGTACTCGTTCAATTTGAAAATGACGTGTGACTCTGTAGGTTGGGTGGAGCGCTAGCGACAAATTTGTGTGTCACAAATTTGGGCAGCTCTGCTGGCCGCTAGGCCGAGGCGCGGATGCGCCGAGTCATACCCAACAAACGGTGGTAGAGCGTCTCACTATGTTGGGGTTCGTTCCTCACCCCAACCTACGAACTAAATTCATCGCTTCTTGCCAAACCAATAATTTTTGATACTTCCGCCGGTCCATGGCAGTTCTCCATTTTTACGTCAGGCATCCAACTTCAGACGCCCGACTCAGTTTTACAATGCTGCCTTCAACGCCTCCGCCCGATCTGTTTTTTCCCAGCTAAATGCAGTGCTGGTTTCAGATTTGGTTTCGCCGTTCTCTTTCCACGTGTATGTGTGCTCGTAGGGATCGCGACCGAAGTGACCGTAGGCGGCGGTGGGCTGATACATGGGGTGAGCCAGGTCCAGCATTTTGGTGATGCCGTAGGGGCGTAGGTCAAATACGTCACGTACTGCGGCGATTAATTTATCGTCGCTGACTTTGCCGGTGCCAAAGGTGTTGATTGAGATAGAGGTTGGTTCTGCAACACCGATTGCGTATGACACTTGAATTTCACAGCGATCGGCTAGGCCTGCAGCGACGATATTCTTGGCAACATAACGACCAGCATACGCCGCGCTGCGATCAACTTTCGATGGATCTTTACCCGAGAACGCGCCGCCGCCGTGACGTGCCATGCCGCCGTAGGTGTCTACGATGATCTTACGACCGGTTAAGCCGCAGTCGCCTACCGGGCCGCCGATGACAAATTTGCCGGTGGGGTTGATGTGGTATTTGGTGCCGGCGTGCAGCAACTCTGCAGGTAATACGTTTTTAATAATCTCTTCACGCACGGCTTCTTGTAAGTCGCTCAGTGAAATTTCCGGATTGTGCTGGGTAGATAAAACCACCGCGTCCACGGCAACCGGCACACCATTTTCATAGCGCAGGGTCACTTGGCTTTTGGCATCTGGGCGCAACCACGGCAATACCCCGTTTTTACGCAGGTATGCTTGGCGCTCAACAAGGCGGTGAGAGTAGAACAGCGGCGCAGGCATTAATGACGGCGTTTCGTTAGTTGCGTAACCAAACATCAAACCTTGGTCGCCAGCGCCTTGGTCTTCTGGCTTGGCGCGGTCGACACCTTGGTTAATGTCGACAGATTGTTTGCCAATGGCGTTGAGTACCGCGCAGCTCGCGCCGTCAAAACCGACGTCTGAACTGTTGTAGCCGATGCCGGTAATCACGTCGCGAATGATGTCTTCTAAATCGACATAGCACGAGGTGGTGACTTCACCAGCGACGATTGCCATGCCGGTTTTTACCAGTGTTTCTACCGCAACGCGGGCGTATTTATCGCGGGCGATAATGGCGTCTAATACGGCGTCAGAAATCTGGTCGGCCATTTTGTCTGGATGTCCTTCCGACACCGACTCTGATGTAAAAATACTGTAGTCAGACATGTTGCTGGGTCCTCTGTTTTAATTGCCGACGTTTTTTAAACGCTGCGGTTCTTGGTGTGAAGTTGAACATGATCCGGCTTTATAAATTGCCGAACCTGTACGCGAAATCCATTTAGTTGAGCTAAGTACGCAGAGGGGCCGTCCTGCAGACCGCTGGCCTGTGCCCACTCCGTTAGATCGTCGGGCTCAAAGCCCAGCCACAAATCGCCGCAGGCATCGCGCGCCCAGCTTTGATCGTGGCGACATAAATCGGTGACGCAAAAAATACCGCCGGGTTTTAGCAGTCGCGCCGCGTCTTTAAAAATTTCTGCCGGCGAGGGCACGTGGTGCAGCACCATATTACTGACTACGCAGTCCGCCGCATTTTGCTGCAGATTCGCGTTGCGGCTGTCGCCGAGAATGAACGATACGTTGCTCAAGGCTTGTTGGTTTATAAATTCATTGGCGCGGGTAAGCATGGTGTCGGCATTGTCCACGCCAATCACCTTGTCATAGTGGGGTGACAATTCTGCTAAAAACGCGCCTTCGCCGGGGCCTATTTCAATGGCCAGCTTTCCGCCGTTGGCCTGGCTGCTGCGCAGTAATTCAAGGCAGCTCTGGCCGTACACGCCGTAGGCCACCATTTGTTCCTGTTGTTCGCCAAATTCGCCAGCGTGCTCGGCAAAAAATACCCGCGAGCGTTCGGCGCGCTCTAAATACACCTGCTCCAAGCGCTGCTGCTGGTCACTGGCTAAGACGATTAAATCGGCGCTGCCGAGTAGGGCGTCATGCAAGGCGCTGAGTTCTGGAAGGCTCGGCGTGTAAGTGCGGCGATAAAATAGGCTATTGCCTTCGCGGCGCTTGGTGATGAGTCCAGCGACAGTCAGCGTCTTTAAATGGTGGCTCATGCCGGATTGGCGGCAGTCCAGAATATGACAAAGCTCCTGAACAGAGTAAGCGTCGCGACTTAGCACCCGTAAAACCTGCAGACGCAGCGCATCACCGCCCGCTTTGCAAAGTTGCAAAAGCTCGGTATCTAGCGACGTACTGTTGCTTGAGGCTTGGGTGGCAGTGTTCATGCCGCGCAGTGTAGCAGGGCTTTTTATCTATATCAAAAAATATTGATATAGATTTCGTGGAGCAAAAATTCGAAGCGCAGGAAAAATGCTGAGAATCTGTATGGAGTGTGCGTGGTGTTAATACAGTGTGGACGGGTAATTGCGAGACGTTTTTAAGTCAGCTGGATGATTTGGTTTAACAGGGCAAGAACCTCCGCAAAGCGGGCATCCGATACTTTTTTCATTGGGTGCGGCGCGCCGCCACGGATACGCCAGTCGAAAGACTTGGGTTGATGGCATAGCACGTAACTGGTTTGCCTAGCTTTGCGTCCGCCGGCCAAACCGACATTAACGGCAAAGGGGTTGTCGGCATTGTAGTCAGCGGTTGTCATTGGTAAGCCGATGACCAGTGAAGTGCGCTGATTGAAGGTTTTGGGCGACAAGACTAGAAATGGATGCACATCGCGCATTTCCAGCCCGCGCTGTGGATTGCAGTCGATTCAGATGACATCTTGGCGATCAGGTGCCCACGCTTTGGAGAGTGACGCGTTTTACCATTTTTCGGCACCGAGATTGTGCTCGGCTTTCATGACTTCGCCACCGTGCCGCTCTGGGTCGAAACGGGCCAAGCGTTGCTCTAGTGTTAAGGGCTCATCGTGAAGGGGGGTGATAATGACTCGCTCGCCCTCTACGGTAATTCGGACCCGTTGGTCGGCGTGAAGGTGTGCTGCCCTGGCCACGGCAGCGGGCAAGCGTACGCCGAGATTGTTGCCCCAGTGTTTGATGTCGAGAACGATGTCAGTCATGACTGACCTCCAAATGATAGTTGTTTATACATTGTTTAAACATCAACTCTCTCGTGGGCAAGGTTACGTTTGTGCTATTCCTCGCCTTAAAGACAGCTGGAGTGCAAGAGGGCTAGTGTGTTGGCTTGAGTTCATTTACTGGCGTTGTTGTATTCCCGCCCCTACAAATACTTCAGCCAATCATCGGTGAATTGATCGATCTGTTTGTATACGTGTTCAAAGGCTTCCATGCTTTTGCGGTAGGGGTCGGGAACAGCTTGATTTTGCGACCATTTCCCCAGCAAAAAGGTTTTTCCGCTGACCTGTTGAGCAAGATCGGTGACGCCTTTTATATGCCGTTGTTCCATTACCAAAATTAAGTCGGCTTTTAATAGCATGTCGGTAGTGAGTTGGCGCGCGCGGTGCTCGCTGGCGTCGACGCCATTGGCGCTAAGAAGTTGGCCGGCACTGGCATCGATGGGCTTGTCTACTAAGGCGCCCAAGCCAGCGGAGTGAATGGTGATATTGGGTTTGTGAGCCAGCTTGTGTTTAAGCAGGTATTCGGCGGATGGACTGCGGCAAATATTGCCGATACATACCATCAAAATATTGTTGAACATGGGGTTTTGGACCTGAATTGTTCGCAGAGGCAATGATTTTCGCTGTGGATGGCAAATGACGCAAGTAAATAGGCCATTTTTACGCTTCTGCTATTTGCTGTCTGGTCGCTGGTAGGGGAAAATACCGCCTCTTTGCAGCCCGCTAAAATTTCAGGAGCCACCGATGCCCTCTCGCAGTGATCTAGCTAACGCCATTCGCGCCCTCAGTATGGATGCCGTTCAGAAAGCCAATTCTGGTCACCCAGGCGCTCCCATGGGGATGGCCGATATTGCCGAAGTCTTGTGGCGCGATTACTTGCAGCACAATCCAAACAATCCGTCGTGGGTAAACCGCGACCGCTTTGTGCTTTCGAACGGTCACGGCTCGATGCTGATTTATTCTTTACTGCATCTCACCGGTTACGATTTAGCGATTGAAGATTTACAGCAGTTCCGCCAATTGCACAGCCGCACGCCGGGCCATCCGGAATACGGTTATACACCGGGCGTAGAAACAACCACTGGCCCGCTTGGTCAGGGTGTCGCCAACGCAGTGGGCATGGCGGTGGCAGAAAAAGTGTTGGCCGCGCAATTCAACCGCGACGGTTTTGATATTGTCGATCACTACACTTATACCTTCCTTGGCGATGGCTGCATGATGGAAGGTATTTCCCACGAAGTGTGTTCACTGGCTGGCACCTTGGGTCTAGGTAAATTGGTCGCTTTCTACGATGACAACGGTATTTCGATTGATGGTGAAGTAGAAGGTTGGTTCACCGACGATACCCCAGCGCGGTTTGAAGCATACGGCTGGCATGTTATCCCCGCTGTTGATGGCCACAATAGCGCCGAGATCGCCCGCGCCATTGAAGCCGCGCGCGCAGAGACAAGCAAGCCGACCTTAATCTGCTGCAAAACCATCATCGGTAAAGGCTCGCCAAACAAACAAGGTAAAGAAGAAAGCCACGGCGCTGCGCTGGGCGATGCTGAAATTGCCCTGACCCGCGAAGCTCTGGGCTGGCCGTATCCGCCCTTTGAAATTCCTGAAGAAATCTATGAGGACTGGAATGCCCAGGACAAAGGCAAGGCCCTGGAAGCCGCATGGGACGAAGTCTTTGAAGGCTATGCGATTAAATACCCAGAGTTGGCGGCAGAATTTGGCCGTCGCGCTGCCGGTGATTTACCCGCAGATTTTGCTGCCAAGGCCGATGCCTATATTGCGCAGTGCCAAGCAGAATCGAAAGATGTCGCTACCCGCAAAGCGTCTCAGTTGTGCTTAGATGCCTACGGTGCAATGCTGCCAGAACTCTTTGGTGGCTCAGCGGATTTGGCCGGCTCTAACTTAACGATTTGGAAGGGCGCCAAAGCCATCAGTGCCAAAGACGCCAGCGGTAACTACCTGCATTACGGCGTTCGTGAATTCGGCATGTCGGCGATGATGAACGGTATCGCCTTGCACGGCGGCTTTATTAACTACGGATCAACCTTCCTGGTATTTATGGAATACGCCCGCAACGCAGTGCGTATGGCGGCGATCATGGGGCAGCGGGTAATTCATATTTACACCCACGACTCGATCGGCCTGGGCGAAGATGGCCCAACCCATCAGCCCATCGAGCAAATCGCCAGCTTGCGCGGCACACCAAATATGTCGCTGTGGCGCCCCTGCGATATGACCGAATCTGCGGTAGCGTGGAAAGCGGCACTTGAGCGCACCGACGGCCCAAGCGCGCTGATTTTCACCCGCCAAGGTTTGCCACATCAGCAGCGCGATGCTGAGCAATTGGCCAACGTTGCCCGCGGTGCTTATGTCTTAAGCGATTGCGACGGCGTGCCAGAGGCCATCATTATTGCGACAGGTTCAGAAGTGAAGCTGGCGATGGCTGCGCAACAAATACTGAGCGGCAAAGGCAAAAAAGTGCGGGTCGTATCTATGCCAAGCACCGACGTGTTCGATAGCCAGGACGGTGACTACCGCGAGTCGGTATTGCCGAGCAGCGTTCCCGCCCGTGTTGCCGTTGAAGCCGCCCACCGCGACTACTGGTACAAATACGTTGGCCTCGATGGCCGCATTGTGGGTATGGACAGCTTTGGCGAATCTGCGCCGGCAGATGCCTTGTTTGAGTATTTTGGCATCACGACTGACGCGGTGGTTGAAGCCGTTGAAGAATGTTTAGATTAGTGTGAGCAGATCCTAATGCTACGACTGGCCATAAACGGATACGGCCGCATAGGGCGCGGTGTATTACGCGCCCTTTACGAATCGCCTTTGCGGGCAAACATGCAGATTGTCGCAATAAATGAGCCAGCGGACCTGGCGACCATTGCACACCTGACCAGATACGACAGCACCCACGGGCGCTTTCCTGGCTCGGTTGAGCATCGTCATGGCAGTTTGGTGATTAATGACGATGTGATTGCCGTTAGTCATCACGACGATATGGCGAATGTAGACTGGACGCGGCACGACGTCGATGTGGTGCTGGAGTGTTCTGGCGTCATCAGTCGCTATGCAGACTTAGAGGCGCACATTGAGCGCGGTGCCCGTCACGTCTTATTGTCGCAGCCTGGTGAGCCAGGTATTCCGACCATTGTGTACGGGCTAAACCATCAAGAGCTTGATCCAGAACAGCGCATTGTTTCCAACGCCTCGTGCACAACCAACGGCATTGTGCCGGTGATCGATGTCTTGAATAAAGCCTTTGGGGTGCGGTCCGGTTGCATCACCACCATTCATTCGGCCATGAATGATCAACCGGTATTGGACGCCTATCACCATACCGATTTGCGAAAAACCCGCGCCGCGGGCTTATCGATGATTCCAGTTGATACCGGCTTGGCTGCGGGCATTGGCCGCATTATTCCCGAGCTTGACGGCTGTTTTGCGGCGCGGGCGGTGCGAATCCCCACCCACAATGTGTCGGCGATGGAGCTAACCGTCAGCTTGGATGCCGACGTGAGTGCAGAGGATGTGAACGCGGCCTTAAAAATGGCGGCCAATGGGCGCTTGGCAGGCATATTGGGCTATAGCGATGAACCGCTGGCGTCCTGTGATTTTAACCACGATCCGCGTTCGGCGATTGTGGATGCGGGGCAGACGCGTGTTGCCGGCGAGTTGGTGAGTTTGTTTACGTGGTTCGACAACGAATGGGGCTACGCAAACCGAATGTTGGATGTCACCGCCCACTGGCTGCAATAGGCGCAAAGTTTGGACTGTGCCCAAATATTGCGTAGGTTATGGGTATGGCGGTTTATCATTTGCGCTAGATTAGATTTAATATCGAACAAGCCGCGATGGCTTATTTGAACAGTGACTCTCGAAGAACAGGGAATAGAACATGGCAGTAATTAAAATGCAGGATTTGGATCTGGCCGGTAAGCGCGTGCTGATTCGAGAAGATCTGAATGTGCCTATCAGCGAAGGCAAAGTAAGTTCAGATGCCCGCCTGCGTGCGGCATTGCCTACCTTGAAGTTGGCGCTTGAAGCCGGCGCGAAAGTAATAGTGATGTCGCATCTTGGCCGTCCGACGGAAGGCGAGTTTGACGCGCAGTACTCTCTCAAGCCCGTTGCGGATTATTTAAGTGAGGCACTCGGCACACCAGTGGCATTACTAGATGACTGGCAGAATGGCGTATCGCTAGAAAATGGCCAGCTCGCTCTGCTGGAAAACGTGCGTTTCAATGTTGGTGAGAAAAAAGACGCCGACGATCTGGCAAAAGCCTATGCGGCGCTGTGCGATGTGTTTGTGATGGACGCCTTCGGCACGGCGCATCGCGCACAAGCCTCAACCCACGGCGTGGCCAAATACGCGCCGATAGCCTGCGCTGGTCCTTTGCTGGCTAGTGAGCTAGAAAATTTAGAGCGCGCCTTGGCAAATCCCGCGCGTCCCTTTGTCGCCATCGTTGGCGGTTCAAAGGTATCGACCAAATTAGAAGTGCTCGAAACCCTGTCAGACAAAGTTGACCAGCTGGTGGTTGGTGGCGGTATCGCTAATACCTTCCTCGCGGCGGCTGGCTACAATGTGGGCAAATCGTTGTATGAAGAAGATCTGATTCCCAAGGCAAAAGCCCTGATGGAAAAGTGCCATATCCCGATTCCGACGGACGTGATAACAGGTAAGAAATTCGACCCAAAAGAGCCTGCGACCTTGCGTCCGGTTGAAAATGTCGGTGATGACGATATGATTTTTGATATCGGCCCCGTGTCGTCTGCCTGCCTTGCCGAAATACTGAAACAAGCTGGCACTATCATCTGGAATGGCCCGGTTGGCGTATTTGAGTTTGATCAATTTGCCGATGGCACCGAAGACATTGCTCGCGCTATTGCAGAATCCAGCGCATTTTCCATTGCCGGTGGTGGTGATACCCTAGCTGCTGTCGATAAGTTTGGTATAGCCGATCAAGTGTCGTACATCTCCACTGGCGGCGGTGCATTTTTGGAATATGTAGAAGGTAAAGTATTGCCTGCGGTAGCGATCCTGGAAGAGCGGGCTGGTGGGGCTGTCTGACGTCTGGCGTCGGACGCGAACTGTTCGTCGGACTTCAGACTTCTGACCTCCGACCAAACGAATTATTAATGAGTTTAAAAGGAAATCACTAATGGCACTTATCAGTCTGCGTCAAATGTTGGATCACGCCGCCGAATATGGTTATGGCGTACCGGCATTTAATGTAAACAATTTAGAACAAACCCGCGCCATTATGGAGGCGGCTCGCGAAACCAATAGTCCCGTCATCATGCAGGCTTCTGCTGGCGCGCGAAAATACGCGGGCGCCCCTTTCCTGCGTCATATGATTTTGGCTGCAATTGAAGAATTCCCTGAAATCCCGGTGGTTATGCACCAGGATCACGGCACTAGCCCTGCAATTTGTCAGCGCTCTATGCAGCTGGGCTTTAGCTCGGTCATGATGGACGGGTCTCTATTAGAAGACGGTAAAACACCGGCTGAGTATGACTACAACGTCGATGTGACTCGCAAAGTAGTTGATATGGCGCACGCCTGCGGCGTATCGGTTGAAGGTGAGTTGGGATGCCTAGGTTCGCTTGAAACCGGTCAAGCTGGCGAAGAAGATGGCGTCGGCGCTGAAGGTATTTTGTCCCACGACCAAATGCTGACCGATCCAGAAGAGGCGGCAGACTTTGTTGCTAAAACCGGTGTAGATGCCTTGGCAATTGCCTGTGGCACTAGCCACGGCGCTTACAAATTTACCCGTCCGCCTACAGGCGATATTTTGGCAATTGACCGTATCAAAGCGATTCACGCACGTATTCCAGATACCCATTTGGTTATGCACGGTAGTTCTAGTGTGCCTCAGGATTGGCTGGCGATTATTAATGAGTACGGCGGTAAAATTCCTGAAACGTATGGCGTGCCGGTTGAGCAAATTGCCGAGGGTATTAAATACGGTGTGCGTAAAGTAAACATCGATACCGATTTGCGTTTGGCATCGACCGGTGCGATTCGTCGCTTCCTAGCGCAAAACCCAAGTGAATTTGATCCACGCAAATATCTGCAAGAAACCATTAAAGAAATGAAGGCGATTTGTGTTGCTCGCTATGAAGCCTTCGGTACCGCGGGTAATGCCTCTAAGATTAAACCGATGAGTTTAGAAGCCATGTATATGGAATATGAATCAGGCCGTTTAAATCCAAAAATAAAGTAATACTTTTGGGTGTGGCCGTAAGGGAAAGACCTTGCGGCCGCACCCAAGCACTTCCTCTTAAAATTCCGCATTTATTCCATTCTGTATTTTATTAAATTAATAATTCCTCCTCATTTATAAATAAACCAGTATATTTTTTCGGCCATTGTGTGCATTTAAAAAGCTGGCGAGTTGATAGAGTTCCAGGTGTCAATGGTAAATAAAATAACTAAAGTCTGGCTCGAAGAGCTTAAAGAGACTTGGCGAATACCTGAGGGTGACGTGGAAACAGGCGAGTGGATTTTTTGATTTGATTCGGTTTTCGGGATCATCGATGTGCGCTAAAACTGCTGGCCCGTTATAAGCATTTATCTTTGTGATGAAAAAATAATAGGTGGCCGTCTTTAATGCATTAAATTAAATGGCGATACCAATAAGTACGGGTAATAAAAAGTAGGTCGCGGTGTTATTTATGATTAAGAATGAAAAAAATAAACACCTCTACTCAATTTGTGGAGGTGTTTGGCTTCTGTGGTTGATATTCCTAGAATACATAACCTACTGATAGGGTGTATACGTAGGGGTCAATATCAACATTGACGTCAATTCTGTCTCCATTGCTGAGACTAATGGTGGCGTCTGTTTCAATATCAATTTTTCGTACGGACGCGTTTACCAGCCATTGCTTATTCACTTTGTAGTCGACACCGACTTGGACAGCAAGGCCAATTGAATCGTCCATTTTCATTTTAGTAGCGCCAAGCCCAGACTTTAATGAGTCACTGGGTTCCGCGTCAAAAAATACGGTGTAGTTAATACCGGCACCCAGGTAAGGCATAAATGCCGAACCGGTATCGACGTAGTACACCGCGCTTAAGGTTGGTGGTAGCTGTTTGCCTTCGCCAACGTCTAGCCCGGCTATATCCCCCGTACCGTTTACCTTATGTTTAAAGGGGGTTGCCGCAAGTAATTCTACTCCCCACTGTTTGCTTATCATGTACTGAATGTTTAGGCCTAGTTGTTCATTGTCGTCTACGTCGACACCGCTGTTGGCGCCGAGCGCCGCACCATTGTCGCCGTTAACACTAACAGCGGAGCTAGAGGCGTCAGGGGCGACCTGTGTTACCCCTGCGCGAACTATCCAATCTCCCGCTTCATAAGCTAGCGCGGAAAAGGACAGGCTCGCTCCCGTCAAAACACAGGCTGCTGCTTTTAACATTTTCATCACGGTTCTCCATTTTTCCAAATTGCTTTTCTCTTGTCTGCTTATTAGACGCCTAATCTTGAGTTCAGAATTTGATTTACAACAAGAAAAGTGCGGTTTGTATTTTATTTTGTGGCAATGGCGACGGAATAATTTAAATTAATTCTTCGGCGGGAAGATTGAGGGCGTAAATAAGTAAGTTAGTGTTTTGATGATCTTCGTTGTCGCCGTCAGCGACTAATACGAGTCTATGAATGAGTAGTTCAATCCGGAGGATCTAGATTCTGGTTCTTTGAAAATATATGAAAAGCGATTGGTTCTTGTTTCGAAAAGGGGATCTCTCCGGGTTTGTGACAGCTGGCGAGCTGCTGTTATTCATGTGTCTATTTATGGTTGCGCCCCTTTTTTTATGCGCGCGCCATTCGTTTTCTCGCAAGTCGGTGATTAAGCGGGTCTCGAAATTGGCAGTGAATTTAGCAGGCACATGATGCGCGCTGCCTCAAGCTTGGTAGCTGTTTTTGCGTGTAGAAAGGGAGTCGTCGTTCTGTTATACATAAATTCCATTTTTACTTCGCCATCTAAGAAATACGTTTATGCAAGCAGAAGCACCTCAGTATCACTGGTATAACGAAGCTATTGCGGCCGTTGATCGTCAGCACTTTATTCGGAATTCACAACAGGACTTGGTTGTTGGGCGGAGTATTCCGTCTAAGGAATTGGTCGAGCGCAGTTTAGCGCTCTGTAAATTGCCTCCTCGCGCCAAAGTTCTCCACTTGGGGGCCGGAGTCGGATACGCCACAGCGGTTTTGGCGGCGGTTGCTGGCAGTGTAATCGCTATCGAGAAGAATAGTCAGCTTGTCGATATCGCTAGTTTAAAGTTGGCCGAATTGAATATTAACAACGTTGACTTACGCCTTGGTGACGGTAATACGGGCGCGCCAGCTGATGGCCCTTTTGATTTGATTCTGGTGTCTACGCCCACTATTTCCAATAGAGAGAATCTGTGGGAGCAGCTTTCGGTAGGTGGCCAATTCATTTGCATCGAAACCGGCGAGGCTTCGCGCATGGTATTGGTGAAATACCATAATCGCGGCAGGCATAAGATAGCGCGCACAGAGCACGGCTTTGTAGATTTATTGAATAGTGATGATCAGATTTTTGTAGAGCTTGGCCTAATAACACCGGAACTGCTTTCTAAGGCCCGAGATCTTGCCAAAGCAAACAACACGCTGATTGTTGATGAGATTAGTAAGTTTCAGCACCTCGATGAGCTTAAGTTGTATCGCTCAATGGCCAAGCAATATGGTTTGCCTCTACGCACCTTAGACGAGCTATTGAAGCGCGCAGATCCTAAGGTGTTTTTGCAGTTTTCGAAGGCATTTCTCGACCATCAGCAGGCGATACCTCTATGCATAGAGGGAGAAAATCTCGTGGTTGCTTGTACTAGCCCCGGTACGACGATGCGGGAAATTCAGCTGGTTTACCCTAGTTTAAAAATTGAAAAAGTGCTGGTAACGCCGGTCGATTATCGTCGGTTGTGGAGCTCTTTAAATCGTGGAGTAAAAGAAGGATATTCTGCTTTAGAGACAAGAGACGCTAAGTCTGATGAACAAGATAAAGACTTGCTGGATAGCGCCGCATCGGATGCACGCATGGTGGCGGTGTATGAGGCTTTATTGCTTGATGCGGTTGCGGATCGAGCCAGCGATATTCATCTTGAGAAGTATGTCGACCGTGTGCGTGTACGTCTGCGTATAGACGGTGAACTGCGGGATTTGCACCACTATCAAATCAGTAGCGCGGGTTATCGCGGGCTTATCAATGTGGTGAAGTTGCGCGCCGACATGAATATTGCAGAGCGACGGCTGCCGCAGAGTGGTCGTTCGCAGGTGCGGGTGGGTGCGTCGCGTTTTGATTTGCGCGTACAGGTACAGCCATCGCTTCATGGCGAACATGTCGTGATTCGTCTACTTCCGCAGAATTCGCCATTAATTAGTATTGATAGTCTTGGTTTGGCACCGGCAGTGGCCAGCCATTATCGGCGCTTATTGAGTAATCCTGCGGGACTAGTCTTGGTGGTAGGCCCGACAGGGTCGGGTAAAAGTACCACGCTGAACGCCGGCTTACAGATGTTGGCTGATGACACTAGTCGTAAAGTAATTACCGTGGAAGATCCTATTGAGTACTCCATCGATGATATTCAGCAAACCAGAGTGCGGCCTGAAATTGGTTTTAACTTTGCGGATGCTATGCGCTCATTTGTCCGCCAAGATCCCGATGTAATTCTGGTGGGTGAAATTCGCGACCACGAGACTGCGTTGGAGGCCATTAGGGCGTCTCAAACCGGGCATGTGGTTTTGTCGACATTGCATTGTAACGATGCGATTGATGCCGTGCAGCGCTTGTTTGATCTAAATGTACATCCCAACTCCCTTGCTAGCGAATTATTGGCTGTGATTGCACAGCGTTTAGCTAAGCGTATTTGTGAGCACTGCAAGGTTGAAGCGGAACCTGATCCTGCGATATTAAAAGAGCTTTTTCCCCGCGATGTTCCCAAATATTTCAAGGCGTTTCGCGGCAAGGGCTGTGAGCGCTGTCACAACAAGGGTACGCATGGAAGGGTAGCGGTTAGTGAATATCTGCAACTGAATGCGGAGCTACGAGATAGTATCTCGCGCCAAGTGCCGATGGGTGCGCTGCGCGCTCAAGCCCTAGACTCCGGCCTGATTACGATGCGCGATAGCGCTCTGGACCACGTTGTGCAAGGCAATATTCCCTTAAGCGAATTGCCGCGCATTTTACCTCAAGAGCGGATGGCACCAGAAAAACGTGGTCAGTGGCAGGCATAATTAGGATAGGAGCGGAAATGGTAGATAAAGCGATACAGCGGCTTGCGGCGGAAGATGCTTACAGTGAAGAGCTGGCCAAATTGCGTGAGTGGGATACCGCGCCGGTGCCGCCGGGTTGGGTTTTGTCTCCGTTTGCGGTGGAGCATTTTATTCTCGGCAATGAAGAGCTTGGCATAGAGCGTAAATTCGTAGCCTCGCGTGAATTGATAAGTCGGGTGATTATTTCGCTGGCGACCAATCGCGGCGTCATGCTTATTGGTGAGCCGGGAACGGCGAAGTCATGGTTGTCTGAATTACTGGCCTGTGCGGTATCGGGTCATTCCAAGCTGATTATACAGGGGGGTGCTGTCTCCCATTACAGTCAGCTTTTATATGATTGGAATAAGGCGTTGTTGCAGCGCGATGGTCCGACTAAGGAGGCCTTGATTCCCGGTCCGGTATATCGGGGCATGGCGGCGGGGCAATTGGTGCGCTTTGAGGAGCTGGCACGCTGCCCACAAATGGTCCAAGACGCCATTTTGGCGGTATTGTCTGAGCGACAAATACAAATTCCTGAGCTGAGCGGAGCGGATGCAACACTCTACGCGCGGGACGGCTTCAATATTATTGCCAGTTCAAACTCCCTGGATAAAGGTTTGTTTGATATGAGCGCGGCCTTAAAGCGACGCATGAATTTCGAAACAATAGACGCTATTAGTGACATCAATGATGAGATGGACGTGGTGCAGCGGGAGGCGACCAAATTGTTGCGGCGGTCTGGGGTTGATTTAACGCTCGACCCGATGATTGTCGAAATGCTGGTGACGGTATTTCATGAACTGCGAAACGGGGTGACCCTAAGTGGCCGCAGCACTGACCGTTTGGCAGCCGCAGTGATGTCTACTGCCGAAGCGGTATCAGTAGCTCATGCACTCGGGGTTTACGCCCATTATTATAGCGAAGGTAAAATGGAAGCTGCTGATTTAATTCATTTTTTACTGGGCGCCACATTAAAAGATAATCTTCAGGATCGCCGTCGTGTAAAGCATTATTTCGATACCGAGGTGATCAATAAGCAAGGCAAGCACTGGCATGAGTTATACGGGCAGAGTTATTTGCTGAAAGCCTGATTGCATATTGAAAGCGTCAAATAGTCGCTTTCAGCTATATCCACTCTGAATACTACTTACCATCGCCGCATGTAGGCAGCATTCGGTCGTGCGCTTGTGCGTATCAGGCCGAATGATTACACCGGACACATTGTACAGGGTATGATGAAGTTGCTAGGCTTGGGGGTAAATCTTGCCTTTCGAATAAGCATAATTAAAATCTGGAATAGGGGGTAGTGCGTTATGAATAGCAGTGTTGAGATAGCAGATAATACTGAACAGGCTTCAATTTTACAGCAGGCTTTTGATGCCCAGCGCAAGGCCTATCTAGCTGATCCGGTGCCGGATTATGCGCAGCGCAAGCAAGACCTGCTGACCCTGAAACGTATGATCAATGAAAACCGCGACGCGATTATTGCTGCAATATCAGAGGATTACGGCAATCGTTCGCGCCACGAAAGCTTGTTCGCTGAAATTATCACTGTTACTGACGGCATCAATGGCATTATCAAAAAGATGAAGGGCTGGATGAAGGTTCAGCGCCGTCACGTTGATCAGATGATGTTTCCCGGCGGTAAAAATAGAGTGATTCCCCAGCCGCTAGGTGTAGTTGGTCTCATCATTCCGTGGAATTTTCCTATCAATCTTAGTATGACTCAGATCACCGCAGCCTTTGCGGCGGGCAACCGCGCCATGGTGAAGATGTCTGAAAATTCTATTGCCCTGACTCGCTTGTTAACGTCGATAGTGCCGAATTATTTTCCACCTGAGAAGTTAGCGTTCTTTGAGGAAACGGGACAAGTCGGGATCGAATTTTCGACGCTACCTTTTGATTTATTAGTGTTTACCGGCTCTGGTCAAACCGGCCGCGCGGTTATGGCTGCGGCCGCAAAGAATTTAACACCTGTAGTGCTGGAGCTAGGTGGTAAGGCGCCGGCCATTGTCGATCCAGATTATCCTTTGGAAAAAGCCGTAGACCGTATTCTATTTATTAAGCAGTTTAATGCGGGGCAAATCTGTACCAACGTCGACTATGTGTTTGTTCATCAAAGCAAAATTGAAGAGTTTGTCAGCGCATCGCAGGCGTGGGTGAAAAAGCACTGTCCCGATATTAATAGCCAAGATTACACGTCTATTATTGATGGCCGTTCTTTGCAGCGACTGGAAGGGACCCTGGAAGATGCGCGCAGCAAAGGCGCACGGGTAATTAATTTACACGGCGAGCAGGGCAGCGATCCTGCCACGCGCAAAATGCCGCTGCATTTGATCCTCGATACCACCGCGGATATGAATATTCGCAGCCGAGAAACCTTTGGCCCCTTGTTGTTGGTGATGGGCTACGATCAGCCAAATGAGGTGATTGACTATATCAACGCCAATGACCGTCCCTTGGCGATTTATCCATTTACCAATAAGCGCGCGCTGCAAGACCAATATATTGAGCGCGTCATGTCCGGCGGTGTGACGGTTAACGATGCGCTTTTTCATGTTGCACAGCACGATATTCCCTTCGGCGGAGTTGGCCCAAGTGGCATGGGGCATTACCACGGCTATGAAGGGTTTGTGACGTTTTCGAAATTGCGGCCAATTTACTATCAGCCGTCGTTTTCGCCGATGACATTATTGCGCCCACCCTACGGTAAATTCGCGACATCGTTTTATAACTTTTTAGTGAAGTTTAAAAGCTGATCATCATCTGTGCTTATTGATTTGCATAGTCTTTGAGCCTGTGAATATCAAGTGAAATGCTAGAAGAGCTAAGGGTCTAGGTCCGAGTTTTTTCTATGTTTTGTGCAAGGCCCCTTCGTGGGGCCTTTATCAATGTGGGGAAAGTGCCGACCCTGTGTTTATGGAAAGCGCTGGGCGTGTGAGGGAGCGCGTTATTAATGGCCGGGATCCTGGCCAGTAGCGATTGAATTAAGCTTAACAAATCGTCATTAAAAGTGGTCGCTTAAGTGAGATATATAATCAACACTGGTGTACTATAGTGGCTGTTGATTGTTTGTAGAGCACTGGCTATGACCCGACGTAAATCTAAAATAATTGTCGGCGGTGTAGTGATATTACTCGCCGTTTTCGCCGCCATCTGGTTTTTTGTTATGCCTCCGCCGCCTGGGCCGGCGGTGACCCTTCCTGGTATTTCCTATTCCGTTGCCGAGTCTGAAATTGGCGCGCTGTTGGATTACGACGAAGCAAAACAAGTCCTTGATCGCCATATTCCGGGGATCGCAGAGATTCGCCAAATTGCTGTGGCACGGCCTTTGACCTTGCTTGATATTCAGCCGTTTTATCCGGATATGATTACCGCCGAAAAGCTGGCGGCAATAGACGCTGAGTTGCTTGAGTTGAAAGGGTCAAGCGTGGTTGTTTACACCACGAGCTCCACCTTGGTTGGGGTCATACTCGATGACCCGGAAGCGCGGGCTATCGTCGATAAATATTTACCGGGTTTTTCCACCGAGCCGCGTATAGATCAGGGCCGCGGCTTTACGCTGGCATTCATGCAAAAGTTTGATTCCAAAACAATACCAGATGAAAAGCTGGCAGCGATCAATGCTGATTTTGAGGCGCTGGCTAAATCGAGGGCGGGATTGAAATGACGACTATTAAATTTACAGTCAATGGGCAAGCCCAGTCGCTCGACATTGACCCAACGACACCGTTGCTGTGGACTCTGCGTGACCATTTGCAGATGACCGGCACAAAGTTTGGCTGTGGCATTGGCATGTGCGGTGCCTGCACCGTTCATTTGAATGGCAACGCTACCCGCTCATGTTTAATCCCCGTGCAGGCAGTGGACGGCGCTGACATTGCAACCATTGAAGGTTTGTCTGAATCTGGCGACCACATATTGCAAAGATTGTGGGTGGAGTTAAACGTGCCGCAATGCGGTTATTGCCAGTCTGGTGTCTTAATGGCGGCGGCCGATTTGCTCAAGCGCATACCCAATCCGAGCGATGAGGAGATTGATGCCAATATCTCTAATATTTGTCGCTGTGGCACCTACCCTCGTATTCGCGAAGGTATCCGCCGCGCAGCGCAGGAGATGGGGGCATGAGCCAGATGAAAATGTCGCGGAGAAAATTCCTAATCACGAGCGCTACGGTGGCGGGTGGGCTGTCACTGCAGCTGGTCCCAATTGATTCTATGGCGGCGTCCGAAAGCGGCAAAGCCAGTGGCAAGAGCGGCAGCGAACTGTCGCCGTGGTTGACCATTCACGCAGATGACACGGTCATTGTCACCGTACCAACACCGGAAATTGGCAATGGTGCATCTACCCAGCAGGCCATGAATATTGCCGAAGAGCTTGAGTGTGACTGGCAATATGTCAAAGTCGAGTTTGCCTCTTTTAGCCGCGAGTATAAGCAACCCGGCAGTTACGCCGTTGGTCTGCAGCCGTTTTTCGGTGGCCACAGTACCGATCATGATCGTATGCCTTACACGATGCAGTTGGGTGCCAGCGCACGGGAGCGACTTAAGCTGGCGGCGGCCAAGCGTTGGGATGTGCCGATAGCTGAAATTGAAGCCCGCAACAGTGTCCTTACTCACCTGCCCAGTGGTCGTAAACTGCGTTTTGGTGAAGTGGCAGCGGAAGCTGGGAGTGTAGAACTTGAGGCGGAACCTTCCTTAAAGCCACAGAGTGAATGGAGGCTGCTGGGTAAGACCAAGCCCCATAAAGTACAGCTGCCCAAGGTGGTTAATGGCAGTGCCGAATACGGTGTAGACGTCACGCGGCCGGGGATGGTCTATGCGGCTTTGCGGCAATCTCCGGTGCACGGCGGCCTACTAAAAAGCCATGATCCTGAAGCCGTGCTGTCTATGCCGGGTGTTCGCGCGGTCGTGGTGATTGACCCTTCCGCAACCCCAGGTTCACCGGTTGACGCGAGTCCTACCTTTGGTTTTGAAGGGTCAGAGTGTCGCAGTGGTGTGGCGGTAATTGCAGACCATTACTGGCAGGCGAAGAAGGCCTTAGATGCGCTACCGATGGAGTGGGATGATGGCCTCGGCGCGTTTTGGAGCTCCGACGAGAAAATCCATGAGCGTCAGGATCGGGTTCTCGAGCGCTGGGCTGGCGTGCCGTTGACTAAGTCGGGGAATGTCGATGCGGTAAAGACGGCGAAAACTGTAGAGGCGACCTACCGAACTCCGTTCTGCGAGCATGCAACCATGGAGCCGCTTAATGGCACTGCCTTGTATACCAAAGACAGCCTGGAGCTGTGGCATTCAACTCAGGATATGCAGCAGGCTTTTTGGGTTGCGGTTGACGAGTCTGGTATACATCCAGATCACGTAACAATTCATCAAACCTTGGTTGGTGGCGGATTTGGTCGCCGCGTTATCGGCGACGATGTCCGCGCCGTGGTCGCTGTTGCGCGTCAGTATCCCGACGTGCCGGTTAAGGTTATGTGGTCGCGGGAAGAAACAACCCAGCAGGGTGCATACCGAACTCAGCTCGCTGCGCGTTTCCGGGCAGGGCTCAATGAACAAGGGATGCCCGAATCCCTGGAAGGCGAGACCTGCTTTAGCGGTATGGCCTTGAATCTCGGCTTTACCGATATGGCGTATGCGTTTAGCGGCGCGATACCCAATGTGCGTCTTGCGGCCAGCAATTTGCCTATGCATATCGCGACTGGCGCTTATCGCGCTCCTTGTTACAACGCCCATGCTTTTACCGTCGAAACGTTTATCGATGAATGTGCGGTGGCTGGCGGTATTGATCCGCTCGAGTATCGCCTGAAATTATTGGCAGATTGGGACCCCGCTTGGTCACATTGCCTAAAGTTGGCGGCGGAGCGAGCTGGTTGGGGCAAGCCTTTGCCGAAAGGGCAGGGGCGCGGCATCGCCATTAGCAATTGGCCTCATTCAGGAGAAAAGCAGGCTGGTGCCACGGTGTGTGCGGTCGCTCATGTCGAGGTTAGCCAAGAGGGCAAGCTGACCGTGCATAGCATTGATTTTACCTTTGACTGCGGTCGTACCGTCAATTTGGATGCCGTGCTTGCCCAGCTGGAGGGAGGAATTATTTTCGGGCTCAACATGTCTCTCAATGAAGGATTAACCATCGTGGATGGCGCCGTAGTCGAGAGCAATTTTGACCGCTACCCCATGCTCAAAATGGCAGATATCCCTGAAATTAATATTCATCTTGAGGCGCTATCTGGCCATGATCGCTTTGCCATCATAGGCGAGGCACCGGTCGGGCCTATCGGGCCAGCTATTGGCAATGCAATCTATCAAGCGATTGGTAAACGAGTGCGCAGCACGCCGTTTCGCAAGCAGGATCTGAGCTGGTCATAAGGGGCTTGCCGTAGCGCGGGCCGGCGCGACGTCGGCCCCTTCATTTCAAAATACTCTCCGAAACCCACCGGCCTTCGGCGCGGTGGTCTTAGTGCGTTGCTATACGCTGAAAAAGATCTATTCTTACTGGGTTTCCGTAGATATTGATTGCGAAGTCAATTTTGGGGGTGTTGCTGTCGAAAAACACCGCAAACCCGATTCAGGGCTGTAAATAGGGGGATTGTATGAGAGTTCTATTGATGGCATTGCTGGCCAGTTGGTTTGGGATGTCAGCACAGGCAGAAAACGAAAACGTATTAACAGTGAAAGACATGGTTGAGTTGACCCGCTACGAGCAAGTGGGAGCGGATAGAGACACGGTATTGCGCGGCATGAGCATTACGAAGCGCATTCCGAGGGGCTGGGTCGACGACTTCAGCGAGCGCTATCTCCGAACCATTGTTGATGACGACGGTGTAACGCGCCACCAGGTTTTACTAGAAATGCAATACGTTGGCGGCTGGCGCTACTATCGGGCGGCGACCCTGGCTGATGGCCAGCAACTGCGTTTCAAGGCCGAAGAGCGCAAGTTTTCCCGTTGCTCCAGCGCCTTTCTTAAGTGCGATCAGCGCGAAATTGTTACCGCGGATTTAAGTCGTGAACAATTAAAAGAGGCGATGAATAAAGGCTTAGTGGTGTACTTCGATGCCAAGAAACCTGGACGCGATACGGTAGCTCGGTTTCCCGCAGCTTATGTTTTAGCCTATCTGATTAAGTTAGATGGTGACGACTCGGTCTTGCCGGCCGGCGATGGCGTGGAAACATCTAACATCGTCGCCGTAAATGCTAGTCGATAATACAGCACACAGCTATTCGATGTGCTCTGTCGAATAACTGTGTTGCGTTCTACCGCGTAAAATTTCTGCTGAAGATCGTGTTGCCTACGGCAAGTTCGCGCCAGAAGCAGCGCCCTTGTCGATGCTTTAGGGCTTCTAGCGTAGGTAAAAAATTGTAGAGTCTGTGCTTTATCATCCACAGTTCGAAGCGCTGCAGTTCGAGCTTCAGGAAATCCACGAATATCGACACTCGCCAGCATTAGCGTGCGCTAAGGGAGCAGACCATCTTCTATTGCGAGCGTGAGCTTGTCCCAAATGGCTTGGGATAATAAGGTTATATTATTTCGACAACTAAAGTGGCGGCAATCATAGTGCCGGCTCAGATTGAGTGTGGTAGTACGTTTTGAAATTCAGGTTTTAAGGTTTAAGAAAGTACCTCGAGGCGAAATCGCGAGCCATGCATATTATTTACTAAATAAAAGATGTGGCAGGAGAAAATATTTTTAGTAATTAAATAACATTTTTAATGCGACCTTTAGCCTCATAAAATTTGTGGTGTCTAAGGGCAGATCTCCAGTTTTGCGAGTATTTGTTAATTTTTAAGGCCTCTGAGACCTGTTTTTTCATGATTTTTTTACTGCGCTAAAGCGAAGCTTTGGTCAGTACAATTACTAGCTATAGGTGATTCTTAGAAAGCATATACTCAAATTCCACAGGATTTTATATTAAAGAGTATTTGGAAATGACTATTCAACGAAACTACCTATACGGATTACTGGTTGCCACGCTGACATGGTCGGGTAGCTTATTCGCTCAAACAAGCGATACTTTTGATGTCACGATTACCATCGAAGACAGTTGTGAACTGACTACCCCGGCCACGGACATGGGCTTTGGTACCGTTCAGTTGCTCAACACCAATTACACGGCGACGTCGACAGTGTCTGTCACCTGTACCGACGATGCAGCTTACGACTTAGAGCTGGACCAAGGCGGCAACGCTGACGGCACGACTCGTCGCATGGCCGACGCTGGGGTTGCTAACTTCGTTAGTTACCGTCTTTACAGTGATGCTGGGCACAGCACATTGTGGGGCGATGGCACCACCTTTGGCAGTGTAAACGCGGGCACAGGTACCGGTATTGAGCAGGATATAACAGTGTATGGACGCGTTGAGTCAGGTGACAACGCTACAACGCCACCCGCTGGTGCTTATTCTGATACAGTGACGGTTAGCGTTACATTCTAAAAATTTGTTGTGGCCCCTACTTTATGCGCCGTTTACTGTTTGCCTTATGGTCCTCGTTGCGGCTACATCACTTCTTAGGGCTGTTTCTGGCTCTGACAATTCTTCCAGCATTTGCTGCCGGTTTAGGCGTTGCGCCCACGTTATTGGAGTTTGCACCCAATGAGGTGGCTAAGGGTATGACCCTGCGCAATACCGGCACCACCGCGCTCCGCGCACAGGTGCGTATTTTTATGTGGCAACAGCAGGATGGAAAAGAGGTGCTTACCCCTTCTACTGCACTGGTAGCCAGTCCGCCATTTTTAAATATCGCTCCGGGCGGTAAACAGGTGGTGCGGGTTATTCAGCGCGGCGACGCAGGCTTAGGCGCGGTCTCAGGTGAACGCAGTTTCCGTATTTTAATAGATGAATTACCTGCGGCGTCAGTCGATGATTTGGGTGTCGGCGGTAAACTCGGCGCGCAGCCAGGGCTTAATTTTTTACTGCGTTTTTCTGTTCCAGCATTTATAGAATCCCACTTGGGTGAGACTGCCGCCAAGCTTAATTGGCGCTTGCAAGATACCGAGACGGGCGTGAAATTAGCGACGGAAAATACCGGTAGCGGCCGCGCCCAGATTACGGATCTCACGTTATTGAGCAGCGAAGGTCGCGTTGTCTATGAACATAAAGGCCTAGTAGGTTACTTACTGGCGGGGAGTTCGCGGATTTGGACTTTTAATTTGCCCAGTAGCGCGGCAACAGCGACGGAAATAAGGATGCAGGTCAATGGTCAGCCCACGCGGCACCCCCTGGCGCCAGCTGACCTTACTGATTAGCTGTGCGTTAGCATCGGTTTGGGCTAACGCTGACTTTCCCTCTGTCGCGACTCCCGAGTCGACAGCTAACGGCAGTATTATGCTTCTTGATGGCCCCGTTATGCCGGGTAGCCAAGAGTCACTTTATCTTGAAGTGTTTCTCAATATGGTGCCGACCAGATATATCCTGCAGGTGATGTCACACAATGGCGCGTTTTATGTAGAACCCCAGCACCTCGTCGCAATTGGGATCGTCTTGACCAATCCGTCGGATGACCAGTATCTAGCGTTAGATGCTATCCCCAATCTTACATACCGCTACGACGTACTTCAGCAGCAGTTGCACCTGACGGCTGCGCCGCATCTACTCAGTATGAGCGTGCAGTCTTATCGTAGAGATAGCAATCGCACCCCTCATGCACAGGCTAGTCTCGGCGCTTTATTCAATTACGATATGTACACGACGGTAGATGAGCGGGGGGAGTACGATCTCGCGGCAAGCACCGCAATGCGCGCCTTTGTCGATAATCAGGTCGTTGAAAATACCGGTTTATTAAGGACAAACAGTCGGGATGGCGATGACGATTACACTCGTCTAGATACTAACTGGACCTGGTCGTCGCAGGACGATTTACTCACTGTCACCGCGGGGGATTTTATTAGTGGCGGCTTGTCGTGGAGCCGTGCGACGCGACTAGGTGGCTTGCAATTGCGGCGTAATTTTTCCCTTCAGCCAGATTTAGTTGTTCAGCCGCTGCCCGCATTTTTCGGCGAAGCGGCGCTGCCATCGCAAGTCGAGCTTTATGTAGAGGGGCTGCGCCAATACAGCGGGGAGGTTTTACCAGGCGCTTATCGCATTGATAGCGCGCCAACGATTAGCGGTTTGAGCCAAGCGCAAATGGTGCTAACCGATGCCCTTGGCCGCACTACGGTGCAGGACTTTTCTTTTTACAGTTCCCCTCGCTTATTGCAGCGCGGCCTCAGTGACTTTTCTTTGGAGGCGGGTAGTGTTCGCCAGCTATATGGTACGGACTCGTTTAGTTATCGCGATCACCCAGTTGCAAGTAGCAGCGTGCGTTATGGTCTCAGCGATACCCTCACGCTAGAAACACACGGGGAAGCTGATGAGCAGCTCGTGGCTGGCGGTCTTGGGGCCTTATTTACCTTGGGTGAAGCGGGCCTGTTTAGCGGCGCATTGGCGCGCAGTGTGGGCCACCAGACTGACGGCTGGCAGCGTACCTTGGGATATAATTGGAGTCGTCTCGGTGTCACCGTCGATTACAGTTTGCAACGCAGCTTTGGCAGTTACCGCGATATTGCCTCTAATGACGGCCGCCCACCGCCCCAGCGTACCGAACGATTGTTACTCGGGGTAGGTTCCAGTGCTAGTGGTCGAGTATCGCTAAACTACAGCCGCCTAGATACCTTGGAAGAAGGACGTTTTAGAAGTATTGGCGCAAGCTACAGCCGCCGCCTTTTGGGAGGCGTCACACTGTTTGTCAACGCGGCGCGAGAGCTCGACAACGGCGAAAGTTACAGCCTGTATGCCGGCCTGTCAGTGTCGCTAGGTGGTCGCGTCAATGGCGGTGTTTCTGCCAGCCACAATCGCGATGGCGCCAAGCAACAGGCTGCCTATCTCCGTCGCGGGGTGTCTGCTGACGGCGGTACTGGTTGGGGCGTGCAAATGCAACGTACAGGTGAGGTTGATTACGTCCAGGCCGATGCACTTTACCGAGGAGATTACGCCCAGATTGGCGGTGGGGTTCGCTCGTTACCCAGTGGTGATTCGGCCTTCGGCGACCTAAGTGGCTCATTCATTTGGATGGCCGACGCGCCGCAAAGTATTTTCCCCGCCCGTGAGGTCAGCGACAGTTTTGCATTGGTCTCCACTAACGGCATTGCCGACGTGCCAGTAAATTTAGAAAATCGCCCAATTGGTCGCACTAATAAACAGGGTTATTATTTGTTGACGGGTTTGGGTGCATACCGTGGCAATCAGGTCTCCATAGATCCCTTGCAATTGCCAAGTAACATTCAATTCGACAAGCAATCTGTACTAGCAGTGCCAGCAGAGCGAGCGGGGCTGCGGGTTGATTTTGGTATGCGCCGAGTACGTGCCGCCTTACTGACGCTTCATAATAGTGATGGCCAAGTAATTCCTCTTGGCAGCCGTTTGCTGCAGGACGGAAACACCCTCGCGATTGTGGGGCACGATGGCCAAGCATATGTGGAGGTTCTGCCCACGCACAACCCTGTTATCGTAGAGCTGCAAGGGGGTGACAGTTGTGTTGTAGACATAATCATGCCGAAGCAAATAGATGGTATTTCCGCCATCGGACCGCTGATCTGTCGAGAGCAACCATGACGACGCGTTACTTAAGCAAAGTGTTGCTAACAGTGCTTTTAGCTATACCGGCAGCTGCTCAGGCATCAACAAGCTGCACTGCGAGCATGACCAATGTGAGCTTTGGTGCCAGTGACCCATTCACTGGTTGGGGCGGTGTTACGGCGACTATCAATTACCAATGCAGTACCGGCGGTTTATCTTTGCTCGCAACGGCGCGGGCAAGGCTCTGTTTCAGTATTGGGGTTGGCGCTCAAGGCTCTGGGGTTACTATCGTACCAAGGCGAATGACCAGTGGGGGCAACGAGCTGCAGTTCAATCTCTATCGGGATTCCGCGCGCACAGTGGTTTGGCCTAATACCATATCGGGGGTGGATAAATACGAGGTTGATCTGCAGTATTCGGTACCGGTATTGGGCGGTTCTGGAAGTGGCAGCATTACTGTTTATGGCGACATCATTTCTGCTCAAAACACAGCTATCCCAGGGAGTTACAGCAATAATTTCTCGAATATTATCGATGCGCTAATGTCATTTCGAGCGAATGAGAGACTGCTTGGCAATCCCGACTGGCCTACTAGCTGCACTAGTGGCGGTACATTTAGCGGGACTGGCAGTTTTCCCTTCGTCGCTAGCGCCACCGTCGAGGCGAGCTGCAATCCGGTTTTTTCTGTTCAAAACATAAGCTTTGGCACCCAAGGCGTTCTCAGCGCCAATATAGACACCACGGCTATTGTCGCGCCGCAATGCACCAACACCACCCCGTATCAGATCGGGCTAGACAACGGCCAGAATGCGAGCGGTAGCACCCGTCGTATGCACAATGGCGCCGGCAAATATGTAAGCTATGAGTTATATCGAGATGTCGCTCGAAGCCAGCGCTGGGGTGATACCCTCAACAGCGACACCCTTGCCGATACCGGCACGGGTAGTGCCCAGGCGCAAAGTATTTATGCTCGCACAGCACCACAGATCACACCGTCTCAAGGTAGCTATAGCGATACGGTAACCGTGACGATTTATTATTAAAAACACTACCGCAAAGGCGTCTCAAGGTAGTTCAGAAAATGCTCTAGCTTGCTGATATGTCGCGCTGACTCGCTGCTACGAACGAGTGGGTGCGGACTGCGATGCTGCATGTCCCTAATCGCCGAGAGGCTACAAAATTATAATATTTGGTGCTGCTGATCGTGTTTGCCTCTGACAGTTTTCAAGGTTGGAAAAGTATACGCGCGCTCCAATAGCTAGACGTAAGTTTAAACTCGTCGCTGTGCAGCCATTGATCAAGGGCTTAGCCAGCGCAGGGTGTTCCCAGAAATTTCTGCGCGCTGATGCCCTGCCGGGCTCAGAGACAGCCAATCCATTTTAGTGACGGTCGCGCTAATAATGGCCAAATGATGAGTGTTGCTCGGCTCCCTATGCAATTCCGTGTCCAGCGTGTCGCCTGGCGCGAGGGGAGAGAGATAGTCTTGTCGGGCCGGGCTTTGCTTAACTTGTTGCCATGCGGCATCGACATCGGGGCCCCTTCTTGAAATTTTAGCTTGAGCGCTTACCCGCAACTGCCAGTTAAGCGAACTACTCCAAAATACCAGTTGAATCTGAGCGGATGTCTGTAATTGCTTAACTTTCGGACTGCGGGAATCTGTATAAATCTGTAAAGTCTGCGTGTCACTGCAAACCTTTCTTAGCACTACACTGCGCGCTTGAGGTAAGCCTTCACTGTCAACGCTGGCAAGTACCGGCGTGCGCCATGGATGTTCTCGATCTGCTTGTGCCCGTGAGAGCTCAGACCAGATTGTATTTGCTAATGTTGCTAGATCCATAAAAATCGCTCGTCGGGAAATACAAATTTAGGGCGGATAATAATCATTAAATCTCCTCGGCTAATGTAACATTGGCAAAGAGCAGCGCGAGCAGCTAAATCTCAAGCGCGGTAAATAGTTGAAAATAAAATTAATGAGATACTGTTTTCCAAGGAGTTATCGGTATGGGTTTACCAAGTCATTTCAATGCATGGGTCATTGATCATTATCTAAAAGATAAGCTCGATGGGTCGGAGTTGCGTTGGGAATCTCGTCCCGTGGCGGCCTTAAAACAAGGGCAAGTATTGATCAAAAGCTGTTTGCTGTCATTGGATGCCTCCAACCTATTATGGCTTAGCGAAAAAGAAGACTATCTCCCGCAGCTACAAATTGGCGATTTAATGCGCGGCAATATTATTGGCCGTGTTGAAGCCTCTGCTCATCCTGAGTTTAAAGAGGGCGAATATATTCTTAGCCTACAGTCTTGGGCGGATTATCTAGTGATTGATGGTGAGGCCTTACTGAGCGATAAAATCACGCTAAAGTTTCAGCCCCACCCGGACGTGCCGTTAGATGCTTATCTCGGCACGCTGGGAATTACTGGCTGGTCGGCCTATATCGGGATGATGGAAATTGGACGTCTCAAAGCGGGAGACAAGGTGCTCATCAGTGGCGCTGCAGGCGCGACTGGCATCATGGCCGCGCAAATTGCTAAAGCAGCCGGTGCCATAGTTTACGGCTTAGCCGGCGGTGCAGATAAATGCCAATTCTTGGAAGAGAAGATCAAACTGGATGGCACCATCGACTACAAGGCCGTGACAAATTTGCAGCACGCCATAGCGGAACTGATGCCGGATGGCGTCCAAGTATTTTTTGATAATGTGGGTGGCGAAATTCTCGACGCGGTATTGCCGAATATGGCTATAAATGGACGAATCGTCGCCTCCGGCAGCGTTTCTCAATATGGAAAGTCAGAGCAGTACGGCGTTAAAAACTTCCCGCTAATAACCTCTAAGCGTCTGCGTATGGAAGGGTTTTTAATACTGGATTATTTGCATCAAATAAATGACGTATTAGCGACCATGGAAAAGTGGCTCCTGGACGGAAAACTGATTAATAAAAACCATATTATCCATGGTTTAGAAAATGCCCCCGATGGACTGGCGAAACTAATGAGCGGCGGAAATATCGGCAAGCTAGTGGTGTATGTGGAATAGCTGGGGGAGCGGTGTTTAGTAATAATTTTTTGATTTTAAACAGGAAAATAGTGGTGCCCAGAGACGGATTGGGACGTATTGCGTGTTAACTTGTTGATTAGTATAAATAATATAATAATTACAATGGGTTATGGTTGTAGTGTACAACAAAGTGTCACACAATATGTCACACATTAGCTTGTTTGGCATTACCCTCAATGAAACAAAGTCCGCATATTTATAGTAGGTCTGGAAGCTCGATTTATTGGGTTAAAAAGCGTGTGCCTAAAGGATTGAGTGGCAGTA